>CAMCXM010000129.1 GCA_945883425.1 Spirosoma fluviale | reverse complement strand
AATGACCTGTCTGGTTACGACATCGCCATTCTTATTAAACCAACACAATTCTTTAGTGAATTCGACAAGTTCAAGCTAGACCAGTTTGTAGTGAAAGGAGGTAAAGCCATCATCTTGCATGACGGTATCAAAGCCGAACTTGACAGCATCAAACCAGACGGTTCACTTGCTTTTCCATACCAAACCAACCTCGATGATCTTCTATTCCGTTTCGGTATCCGGGTAAATGCCGATTTATTGCTGGATATGAATTCCGGTGCTATTCCGCTCGTGGTTGGATATGTCGGAGACAAACCAGAAACACGTTTGGTCCCATGGCGGTTTTACCCCATTTTGAATGCATTCGGTTCCCACCCAATTGTAAAAAATATGGATGCCCTTTATACTCGTTTTGTGAGCACACTGGATACATCTGTCAGTCCTCATATTCGGAAAACACCCTTGGTTTTGTCGTCCAAATATTCCCGAATCGTAACATCTCCTGTGAGACTATCTTTTAATGAAGCCCGACTCAATCCACAACCCGAACAATATAAACTCAGCTATCTGCCTGTAGCTTATCTGTTGGAAGGGAAATTCGTTTCACTTTATCAGAACCGAATGATTCCGGAATCCAGTCAGCAACTAGGCTTTAAGGAAGTCGACAAACCTTCAAAGATTGTAGTAGTTGGTGATGGTGATTTTGCTCGGAACGATACCAATAAAGCCGGTGACTATTTCGCCATGGGCTATGACCGATATCTGGGTGCCACATTTGCGAATAAAGATTTCATCATGAATTGCATTTCGTATTTGTTGGATGAGAATGGAGTGATTCTGGCAAAAAACAAAACCATTGCACTGCGCCCATTGGAACTTCCCCGGATCGCAAAAGAAAAAACCCTTTGGCAACTTTTGAATGTCACAGGTCCGGTACTTCTGATTCTGTTTTTTGGTCTGGGTCGCTTATTTTTAAGAAACCGGAAATACCAGCTCGCCTGATTTTTAGCAAAAACCCTATGAAAAAAACAATTCTCTTCGTTGTACTTGCTTTGGTATTGGGAGCAGGTGCATGGTGGTCTTTACAGAAAAACAAACGAAAATCCACCCTCGACAAACTTGACCTGAATTTCTCTGTAGCCGATACAGCGTCGATCAGCAAAGTTGTGGTGACCCAGTTCCCATTTCCCGGAAAACCTGTCACTTTAGATCGGCAGGCATCTGGATATTGGAAGATCAATAATTTACACAAAGCCTCTCCGGTTTTAATGGATGTTCTTCTAACAACCATTCGAAACGTAGAGATGCAAAGGCCTCTTTCACCGAATGAAGCCAAAACTGTGAACGATGCCATGAAAACCCGGTACCGGAAAGTTGAGATTTATGTGAAAGGCGAATTGTACAAAACCTACCTCATCGGTGATGATGCACCTGAAAATAAAGGAACCTATTTCAAACAGGTAACCGGTGATCCTTATGTGTGTTATCTGCGTGGATTTAGTGGATTCCTGACCCCCAGATACAATGTAACAGTAAACGACTGGCGTGACCGTCTTCTGATTGCGAGTACACCTCAAACCATACAATCAGTTGACGTTCGATACACAATGTCACCCGCTGATAATTTTAAAGTGGGATTCTCAGGAAAATATTTCCACATGGATGGTGCCTCACAGTTCGATACCGTTGCCACAGCAGAGTTTTTGCTGCAATTCAAAAAGATCTATGTTGAACGATACCTCAATGGGTTACCCCAGAAATCAAAGGACTCACTGTTGGCTACTCCCTATGAATGGTCACTTGATTTGGTGGACATCGACAAAGAAAAATCGCATTTGTTGAATCTCTATCCAACTTCCGACCCTGACAGGGCAATGGCTTATTTGCCAAAAACCAATGAATGGATCACGATTCAAAACAGGAATCTTACTCCGATCAAAATCCGGCGAAGAGATCTTATGAAATAACCGGGTATCATTTCATAAGCACCGAAGTATCCAGACAAATGGTAACGGGTCCGTCATTGACCATTTCTATTTGCATATCGGCTCCGAATACACCTGTTGGGACTTTCTTTCCTAAAATTATCTGGAGTTCGGCAACCACTTTTTCGTATAATGGGATGGCCTGTTCCGGTCTTGCCGCTTTTATATAAGACGGTCTGTTTCCCTGGGCAGCATCAGCCAGGAGGGTGAATTGACTAACCACCAAAATTTCCTGCCCGGTATCGAGAACACTTCTGTTCATTTTTCCCTCTTCATCTGAGATAATCCGAAGTTGCGAGATTTTTCGGGCCAGCCATTCTGCCTGTTGTTCTCCATCGTTAATGGATACCCCCAATAATACCAAAAGCCCTTTGCCTATTTGAGACACGAGATGGCCTTCGACACGAAGTTTCACATAATGAACCCTTTGAATAACTGCGATCATATCGACTTAAGTAGTGGCAATCCAAATTCAGCCGCAAGTTGGTTCAGATCATCAACAACGGCTGGAAGGAGTGGAATACCCTCCTTCATTCGTTGTTCTTCCAGTGCCCATTCAGGATCTCCTGGAACCATCACATTTTCTTCTCCAATTGTCTGAGAAGACCGAAAGGTTGTCATCCATTTTTCCATCCTTTCAAGAAACTGCTCCTGTTCCATAAAACCATCAGGCCTGAAAGCAATGAAAAAATGGCCGATTCCTTTACCCACATTTTCAGCTGCAAGGGGCAGAAATGCAACAAAAGGAGGAACCCAAGGGCCAAAATTAGCGCCAGAGAGAACACCAGAAAGAATATCCACCATAGATCCAAGGCCATATCCCTTGTGACTTCCCAGTTCTTCGAAACTTCCCAGAGGTCGGAGAGCACCTCCTGATCTCAGTTCATTCGGATCCTTTGAAATGGTGCCATCCGATTTTTGAATCCATCCGGATGGAGCTTCCTGATTTTTACGTTGCAGGATTTCCAGTTTTCCATTTGCGGCTGTGGTGGTCGCCATATCCAGCACAAAAGGTTTTGATTTCTGCGAAGGTATAGCAATTGAAATTGGATTTGTACCCAACATCCGATCCAAAGAATGAGTAGGTGCAACAAGGGGAGAAGCATTCGTAAACGCCATACCCACCAATCCTTTTTCAGCAGCGAGCATAGCATACTGTCCTGCAATTCCAAAATGATTGGAATTATTGACAGCCACCATCCCACATCCGAATGTCTCAGCCATCGAAATACATTCCATCATCGCAGCATTTGCCGACACAAACCCGATCGATTGGTCGGCATCCAACGTACGGAGAACAGGGAACCGGCCAGACCACTGAAATTTCGGAAGCGGATTTAATCTCCCGGCATTAACCAACCTGATGTAACCACTGAGTCGTGCAACACCATGAGAATCAATACCTCTGATATCAGCCCTTGTAAGCAATCTGGCTGAAAGTTCGGCATCTGACCCGCTGAAACCGACACTTCGGAAAACGGATTCTGTGAACTTTAAAATAGAAAAATAGGAAAAATACTGGATCAAAAGAGAAGAATTAATAGGCATTATCCTGACCCCGCATCATGTTTACAAGAGTCAATCCAATCACTTTAATATCCAGAAAAAAGGACCAACGCTCAATGTAAAGGATGTCAACCCGAACGCGGTTCCTCATACTGTAGTTGTCATTGGTTTGGCCGCGATATCCCTTGGCCTGAGCAAGGCCTGTGACACCCGGCTTGATCAAATGCCTCAGCATGTAGTTTGATATTGTTTTACTGTATTCCTCCGTATGGCGAATCATATGTGGACGTGGCCCTACAACCGACATATCGCCCAATAAAACATTGATGAATTGTGGCAATTCATCGATATTGGTTTCTCTCAGAAACCTGCCCAGACGGGTAATCCGGTTATCATTTCTTGTCGCCTGGCGGGTATCAGCTTCCTCATTCACCACCATAGTCCGAAATTTCAAACAAAGAAAATCCTTGCCTGCCCGACCACTCCTTTTTTGAAAAAAGAATACGGGTCCTTTGCTATCCAGTCTGATAAGTATGGCAATGATAGGAAACAGCCAGGAACAGATTGCAACCAGAACAAAAGACGAGAACACAACGTCGAACACTCTTTTCAATGCAGCGTTCATTTCATTTTGCAACGGCTCCCTCCTGAATGAGACAATGGGAAGATCTGAGTAAAACTCCAGTTCCAGGTCATCAAAAATAAGACCTTTGATATCTGGAAGGAGTTTGATTTTAAGAAAATGACTTTCTGTATAGCGAACCAGATGTCGGAAATAGCGGTGCTTAAGGTAGCTTTGACAAACGTACACTTCATCTATATTTTCCTGTTTGAGGAAATCTTCGATGCTTCGCTGGAACTTTCCTACAATGCTTGCATTTCTATGAGGTCGATGATCAAAAAAACCTTTGAATCGATATCCCAACTCGGGATTCTTTTCAAAGTATTGTTTCAGTGAGAGTCCATATGGATTGTAACCTATGATGACAACATTTCGGTAATTGAGTCCATGCTTCCTGAAATACCCAAGAGAAACATAAATACTAAAGCGCCACGCAAATATTCCCGAAATGAAAAACGAGTAAAATGATAGCAGATAGTTTCGTGGAATAAAGTAGGCCTCAGTGGCTACAATGTAAACAGAAACCAGAAAAACGTGATAAAGAAGGGTTTCAATTGTATCCTTAGCCACCCGGTCGAGACTCTTAATCCGCTTAATTGTGAAGGATTTGAGGACCAGAACACAGGCGAACCAGGAAAGTATGGCGAAAAGGAAAAACCAATAATATACAGGCCGGGAAAAAACTGAATCCAGCGAATTGCCCTGAACCTGAACCGCTCCCAGAAACGATGATACCAGAAACACCAAATCACCTGTAACAATGAAAATCGGTATAAACCGGGATATTCTGAAAGGAAACAGAGATTTAAGAAATTCTTGAAGGAAGCGCAAAGTTTTTGCTATTTCATTACATTTTCCGCAAAAATAGGCTTAAAAATTCAAAAATGCACAACTGCGCCATTGAAAATCAGCCATTAATCCTTGCAATCCACCACCGAAATGAAACAGTCGGTTATCCTATCAACTCTTTTCACCGAACAAGCAACGTTAAATCCCGATTAAGCTCCAATCGTATCGTTCAATTGTTGTGATGGAGAAAGAAGCAGCAAATGGGAAATCAACGGATTTAAGAACATGAAAGGCTTCGTAAACCGTAACTTCCGGACGGCCTTTGCTTTTGAGGCACTTACTTTTTTCTTTTTCAGTGCCTTACTCTTTTCTTGTTGAGAAACAGCTAATGGAGTTTTTGCATCACTTAGTTCGCACCTACTCTCAGGTAATAGATTACCTGCTTCTGACCGACTGATCAGGAAAAAAAACATGAAAAATGAAACGATTAAAAGCCTCATTCAGCAAAAGTAATGAGTTTCAGATTTATTCCTATTCAAATTATTGATTAAAAGGAGGGGCAAGGAAGCGCTTTGCTTTGTTTCATACCTCTCAGGCTTAGGTATTTCGTATTGAACTCATATGTCAACGTTAGTTCATGACTGCCCCCCAATAACCCAACCAAGCCAACCAGATTGACATCATAAGAATACCCGATACTCAGATTGTTCTGCTTTATTCCCAGCAAAAGAGTAATTGCGTCATGATTTAGGCCTTTTGTGCCCTTGATTGGCGTAGGAATACCTCTGTACCAGATTCCAGCTACAAAAGGAACATAATGCAGGTAGAGTCCCAGATCAAGTTGACTTGCATTACCCTGGCTTCGAAGCAGGAGTGCAGGTGTAATGGACCGAGGAATGATCTGATCTTTGTAATCAACAGGTTTTTTCAACTCAAACCGGTAGCCACCGGATAAGTTAATTCTTGGATCCACAATGTTCTGTTGTCCAATATCATATGAAGGTGAATGTGGGTGAAGGCCGGAAACCGAAGCCCACCACTTTTGTGAATACACTAAAAAACCGACCTGAAGATCAAAATAGCCAGCAGAAATTGCCTGATTGGCAAAAGGATCAATCGATTTGGGTCTGACCGGATCAATCTCCAGTTGATCACCAAACAAACCGTTTCCTGAATTCCAGTTTACCTGACCGAACCCTATTCCAATCCCACTCGAAACCCGAATGTCTTTCTTTAATTTACCCCGGTACGAATATTGAAGAATTCCGGATGTTTGTGAATATCCAATCCAATCGATCGAATTCTTGCTGAGCAATAATCCAATTCCGGAACTGGCCTTCTTCAGATGCCAGTCAAATGATGCAATCCATCCTTTCCATCCTTGCAGACCCGCCCATTGGTTTCTGTAACCGACCGAAATCCTCGAATTGAGATTGGCACCTGCAAAGGCCGGGTTGTAGTAAAGTGGCAATGCATAAAACTGCGCAAACTGGTAATCCTGAGCCTTACATTCAGAAAGACTGATCCAAATTAAAAGAAAAAACGCAAGTGAAAACTTCAAGTTTTTTTACCAAGATCTGCAAAATAGAGCTTTACCACCGGAAACAAAAACACGAGCATAAACGGAGAAACCATCAGATCGTTTGTATTTCTGGATAAAAGCACTGCCGACTCAATATGCATCACTTTACCAAGTACATTCAATCCTATTGACAAGATCAGAAAACCGGCAAACACTGAGATCAGTAATGGCCTGATTTCCCGAAAACCAAAATAAAGCCCCATAAATACCAGATAGCTAATGATATAGCACAGTGAAAAAAGAATCTTTATCCAGAAATCCGGGTTGTCTGCCGTGAAATGCAGGGTGTCTTTGAACACAAGCAACAAAACCTTACCGGGTGCTGTGAAATAAAATTCATACACCAACGGTCGGCCCCATTCAAATATTTCTTTTGAAAACTGATAAAGTGCAAGCCATGCCAGAAAACTGACGATAAGACCAGCTTTGGAGGGCAGCGATCTATTTGGCATTGATACCGGAATAACGATTCACCCAAATCATCCAAAAATAGAAAATGGCCCCATACACGAGAATGGTAAAAGTGTATTTGTGGTTGAAATCAAAGGAAGATTTAGAAACCATATGATTCACTGCCAACCCGATCACTCTCAAAGAGTTGATCAGATAGATGGATAAAATCCCCATAGGTACAAACCAGAGTTTGGTTCGCCAGGGCCCAGGAAATGCTACAACAAATCCAGCGAACAAAACCATCAGAATCAAACCATTACAGCCATGCTCGATAAGAACAACCGGAATTCCGTCTTTAAACAGATAGGTGTTTAGCTCTGAAAACGGTGAAAGAGTAAAGGAACTGGAACCAAAGGTATTAAGTGCGACCGAACTGATCCAGGCTGTATTGTATGTTAAGTAATGGTTGACTGTACCATCAGGTTCTATCCAGTTGTACCATAACAAGTGCCAACCCAGGTACAATACTACCGCTTTAATTAAAAAGCGGGTCAAAGGCTTATTCAGATTCATGGGGCAAAATTTAAAAAAAAACCGGTTCGACAACAAGAATTTCGAACAAACCCTTAAAATGACATGAATTGAAAAAATTGATGATCAAAACCATAGGTCTGTTTGTAAGAATTTACTTGGTTGCATTCCGGCATTCATAATGATTCTGGCTCAAAAATAATTACAGGTGAAGACCATATCGACAACTATTTCCTTTCTCATTTTAATCCTCATAACCACTTCTTTCTGGGCAGGAAAAAAATCAAAGCCTGCCAGGAAAGTCGATAAAGTTTTCCTGGGTAAGCAGTTGTTTTTCGATCCCATTTTATCTTCGGACAGTAGCGTAAGTTGTGGTTCCTGCCATAAACCTGAGTTCTATTTTGCCGATACGTTGGATTTCAGTTATGGAGTCGGGAATGGAAAAACGAAAAGAAACACCCCGTCCGTTCTCAATATGGCTTCAAGAGAAGTTCTTTTCTGGGATGGCCGTGCAAATTCGTTGGAGCACCAATCGCTTTTTCCCATTCGGGATGAGAATGAGATGAACCTGCCGATTCCAGTTGCGGTTTCACGATTACGGAAGAGCCGAAAATACAGCCGTTGGTTTAAGTCAATCTATCACCGTTTACCGGATGAGAAAAACCTTGCTGACGCCATTGCTTCTTACGAAGCTACATTGGAAACCATCGACTCGCCTTTTGATCTGGCATCAAATGGGAAAGGGAAACTCACAACCGATGAGATTGCAGGTCAAAAATTGTTTATTGGAAAGGCAAAATGCTTTGATTGCCATTTCAGCCCTGATTTTACCGGCGATGAATTCAAAAATATTGGTTTATATGATGGGAAAAAATGGAACGACAGGGGCCGGTTTGATATCACCCATGACAGCAGCGATCTTGGTAAATTCAAAGTTCCCGGACTTCGGAATGTAGCCAAGACATCGCCATACATGCACAACGGTTCGATGAAAACATTAAGAGAAGTGATTGATTATTATCAAAGTCCCTTTCTGGTGGTACAAAATCCGATCGGTATGGACAGTACAATCCGAAATGGGATTTCGTTAACAGAAAAAGAAAAACAACAGCTGGAAGCCTTTTTAAGGACCTTAACTTGTCCCCTTCCCAGAAATTAAAAAAGGGCTGCTCATTTCTGAACAGCCCCTTTTACTAAGAAAAATTTGCTTTGATTAAGAAGCGAAATTCTTTCTCTCTTTGATCTTGGCCGCTTTACCTTGTTTACCACGAAGGTAAAACAAACGGGCACGACGAACGGCACCACGACGAACAACTTCAATTTTATCAATAGAAGAAGACAAAATCGGGAAGATACGCTCCACTCCTACTCCGTTGGAAATTTTCCGTACGGTGAAGGTTTCACCATTGGAGTTTGGATTCCGGCGTTGGATCACAACACCTTGGAATTGCTGGATACGTTCTTTGTTACCTTCTTTAATTTTTACGTGTACGTTGATGGTGTCACCAGGACCGAAGTCAGGCATCCCGGCTCTTTTCTCAGCCATTTCAGCTTCAACGTATTTAATAAGCTCTGACATGATTATTTAAATTTTACTTTGTTACAAATTGAAAATCAGTAAGTTTTGAATATAAATCGGGTCTTCTCTCCCGGGTTCTCTGAAGCGACTGCTCATGGCGCCATTCTTCAATTTTACCCTGATGACCGCTCGACAGAACTGATGGCACTTCCCAACCATTATAAACAGCTGGTCGGGTGTAAACTGGCGGTGCCAGCAACCCATCCTGAAAACTGTCGGTCAGGGCAGAAGTTTCATCGTTCATCACACCTGGCACAAGACGAAAAACAGCGTCTGCGATCACCGCAGCTGCCAGCTCTCCACCCGAAAGCACATAGTCGCCTATGCTGATTTCATGTGTGATCAAGTGTTGCCGAACCCGTTCATCGACTCCTTTATAATGGCCGCACAGAATGATAATATTCTCGAGCAAGGAAAACTGATTGGCTTTCTGCTGATCGAATAATTCACCGTCCGGGGTAGTGTAGATAACGGCATCGTATGATCTCTTGGCTTTCAGAGAATTGATGCAATTCTCTATTGGCTCAATCATCATCACCATACCCGCTCCACCGCCGAAGGCATAATCATCTGTTTGTTTTTGCTTGCTTGTTGAATAATCCCGAAGGTTGTGTACTTCCACTTCAATGACACCCGCAGCCTGTCCTCTCTTGAGTATTGAATGCTCAAAAGGACTCACAAGGAGCTGAGGAACACAGGAAATAATGTCAATCCGCATATACTTCCTCTTTTTCATCTGGTTTTGTAAACACATCGATCAAACCTTCAGGAAGTCTGGTATTAACCTTTTTTTCCGTCCGGTTGATGCGAACGACAATCGACTCGTGAACCGGAATGAGCACCTCTGCTCCTTTCCAGACCATCACTGCCAGAGTCTGGTGGGGCAAATCCACGATCTCCCGGATTTCTCCAAGTTCACCCTGATATTCGTCCACCACCACACAGCCAACAAGCTCATGGAAATAGTATTGATTGTCTTTCAGTTTCGGAAGAGCCTTTTCTGGAAGAAAAAGTTTGCACCCTTTCAGTTCCAATGCCTGTGCATCTGATTCAACTCCTTCAAATAAGAGTAAAATCTGATTTCCTTTTATGCCCGAAACTTTACGGATCATAAACGGCACAAGCTGACCTTTTTGTTCAACAAACAAGGCATCCGTTTTTCGGTATTGATCAGGAAAATCAACGTCGAGAATGGCCATAACGGTTCCATCCAATCCATGGATTTTACCGATATATCCAAGTTCAAAACATTGATTCTTATCCATACTTCAGGAAAGATAGCGTTTGATTTATAATTCAGCTGTTGGGGTTTCAGTTTCAGCAGATGGTGCCACTTCTTCAGCAGCAGCAACAGGTGCTACTTCTTCGGCTGGTGCTTCTGCAGCAACCACTTCCTCCACAGGAGCAGCTTCAACGGCTACTACTTCTTCAGCAGGAGCAGCTTCAACAGAGGCTACTACTTCTTCAGCA
>CAMCXM010000128.1 GCA_945883425.1 Spirosoma fluviale | reverse complement strand
TACTTCCCTCCTGATTATCAAAAAAATAAAAAAAATCTTTTGCAACGAAAACCATTGTGCTAATTTTACAGCGCAATTGCGGGCAACTGCATTTGTAAATCCTCAATAGTTTAGTTTAGTACGGATTAAGCGCCTCCATTTTGGAGGCGCTTAACTTTTTTATGCCGGTTCAAAATCAAAACCATAACTGACGGTCATCAGTTTTCCCCTATGGCAAAGGCTGCAGATTGCAACAGGAAACAAACTGGTTATTTAGATGAATTCTAAATAACAAACTTATTCAACAGTTCGGCGTCACTGTTCCGCTTATGAATAGTAAATTTGCAGTTCGAAAAATGGAAGGTCAGAACAAGGAAATTTCACTAAAAGCGGTTCATTTGAGTCATCTGGAAACTCCGGTTGAAATCCGGGAACGTTTCGCATTTGACGATTCACAATCCAGGCAATTTCTGCTTACTTTACGTGACATCTTCCAGATTCAGGAAGCCTTTCTTCTTTCGACCTGCAACCGCACCGAACTTTACTATTACCACGAAACCGATCCTCAGGAAATCATCCGGGCGATCGCCGCATTCAAATCAATCTCTTCTGAAACGGCCCAACAATATTTCAGAATATCGGGCATAACTTCTGAATCGGTTCACCACCTTTTTCGTGTGGGTATCGGACTGGAATCCAGCGTACTGGGCGACTTTCAGATCATCAATCAGGTAAAAACTGCCTATCAGATCACAGCTGACCTGGAAATGGCGGGTCCGTTTCTGCATCGATTGCTACACTCTGTTTTTTTTCTCAACAAACGCATCGTTCAGGAAACCAGTTTTCGCAGTGGTTCAGCCTCTGTATCGTATGCCACCAAAGAACTGGCCGAAGATCTTCTCACCGACAAATCCAAACCAGTTACTGTTATTGGGCTGGGCGAAATCGGCATCAGCGTAATCAAAAACCTGATCGAAAACGGGTTCACCAATCTCCGAATCTGCAACCGAAGTGAGGAAAAAGCCGCTGACCTCTTAAGCGATACCGTCCGTTTTGTGCCGTTTTCAGAATGGGAAAGTACGGTCCGTGATTCTGCCCTTGTGATTTCAGCCTTATCGGGAGATCATCTTCAGATCAAAAACCATCATATAACAGACAGTACCGTTTCCGGCTATCAGTATTTCATTGATCTTGGAATGCCGAGATCCATCGACCCGGCCATTGAAAACAATCCGAAAGCGATTCTGTACAACATTGATCAGATCCAATCCAAAGTAAGTGAGGCCCTTACCATCCGTAAAGCGGCCGTTCCACAAGTGGAGCAGATTGTAGCAGAAGGCAAGGAGGAATTTATGGACTGGTCGAAAGAGATGCTTGTTTCTCCGGTTATTCACCAGATGAAATCTTCCCTGGAACAAATCAGGAAAGAAGAAATGTCCCGTTTTCTGAAAAAAGCGGGCGAAGAACAAGCAGAATGGGCAGAGGAATTAACGAAAAACCTGATGCAGCGAATCATGAAAACCCATGTGGTTCAACTGAAAGCTGCCTGCAAACGCGGCGATGCCGAAGAACTGGTTGAAGTACTTCAACAGCTCTTCACTGTGGAAGAAACCAGCAAAGCCTGATTTTTTCAGATTCTGTCCTTAAAAAAATTCGTTCTTTCGCCCGGTAAGCACCAATCGGAAAAAACATGTCCCGCGAAACGATCATCACCAACATCAAAGGCCTCTGGCTACCCGTTTATTCTGACGTTCGGGTAATCAAAGGAAGTGAACTCAACAAAACCAATCTTCTCGAAAATGCCTGGCTCCTGATTCAGGACGGAATCATTCAGGGTTTCGGCCAAATGGATTCATTTGAAACTGATGTTCCCGAAAACAGCCGACTTTCCACATACCGCATCGATGCGGAAGGCCGGTTTGTACTGCCTTCTTTTTGCGATGCCCACAGCCATCTGGTTTTTGCCGCCTGGCGGGAAAATGAAATGGAAATGCGCCTCCAGGGTAAAACCTATCTGGAAATTGCTGAACAAGGCGGTGGCATTCTCAATTCGGCCAGAAGACTCGAAGAAACTCCGGAAGAAATCCTCTTCGAATCGGCCTGGAATCGCTTGCAGGAACTGATCCGGCTTGGAACCGGCGCTCTCGAAATCAAAAGCGGGTACGGACTTAGTCTGGATTCCGAACTGAAAATGCTCCGGGTGATCCGATCGATCCGTGAGAAATCGCCCATTCCAATCCGGGCAACTTTTTTAGGAGCCCATGCCATTCCGAAACGATTTAATAACAGACGTGAATACATCGAACTCGTCACCCAAACCATGATTCCGGCTGTTGCCGAACAAGGCCTGGCTGATTATTGCGATGTATTCTGCGACAAGGGCTTTTTCACACAGGAAGAAACCGAAGAAATTCTGGAGCAGGGACTTCGTTATGGACTGAAACCGAAAGTGCACGCCAATGAACTGGCTCGTTCAGGCGGTGTTCAGGCCGGTGTCAAACTGGGAGCTGTAAGCGTGGATCATCTCGAATGCATGGAAGAAGAGGAACTCCGTCTTCTTGCCGGTTCCGATACGATTCCGGTTCTTTTGCCGGGAACTGCATTTTTTCTTGGAATCCATCCGCCGGATGCCCGAACAATGATTGCTTACGACCTGCCGGTAGCGCTCTCAAGCGATTACAATCCTGGAACATGCCCAAGCGGAAACATGGAATTTGTAGTTTCGATGGCCAGCACAATGTTGAAAATGCAGGTTTCAGAAGCCCTTCATGCGGCGACAGTCAACTCATCGTTTGCTATGAATCTGGAACACGAAACCGGACGCATCGCCGTGGGTCGAAAAGCCAATCTTTTGATCACCAAAAAGATCCCGAGCCTGTCTTTTATGCCCTATCACTTTGGGCAATCATCCATCGATACCGTCCTTGTGAATGGCGAGAAAGTTTAGTTTAAAGTTGGAAGTTCATAGTTCAAAGAATACATGCCTTGATTTTCATAAAGGGGGTTTTAACTTTCAACTTCTATATAACTAATTTTAAATTATTGATAAAGAATGATTTACGTTTGGCGGACAGGACCTCACCCCAGCCCACTCCAAGGGAGAGGGGGGAATTCTATCTTCCTCAGTTATCTGCCTTGAAATTGGAGTGAAGCACCACCTGACTTAACTCTTAACTTTTCACTATTAACTCTTCACTGTTAACTAATCACTATTAACTCTTCACTCCTCCAATCTTTTCTTTTGATTCTGGAAAAAATAGGTTTGGTTTCGGTTCTCAATCCACGATGAATTTTCTGCTTACCAAAATACTCTGGCTCCGGCGAAGCAAATGGCAGTTCCTGATGGCAGGGCTCGCCTTTATGCTCGGCCTGTCGATCATGCTGACGGCACTGGAAGCCTATCTGAAAGTAGAAAAAGTGCTGGATGCACAGAAAAGCAAAGGACAGTTTCTTATTCTCAACAAAAAGATAAGTCTGGTGAATACCCTGGGTCTGGCTTCATCTACATTTTCGAAAGAAGAGATGGGCAAAATCCGGGCGAATCCGGTTTTCAAGGGAGTGGGGTTCATTCAATCCAATCAGTTCCAGGCTTCCATCCGGGCGAAATCGTATATCAACTTTTACACAATGGCCTTTTTCGAGTCGGTCTCTCCTGGCTTTCTGGATGTAGAGAATCCCGAATTCCGTTGGCGACAAGGCTCCCGGGACCTACCCATTATTGTGTCACAGGATTTTCTGAACCTATACAATTTTGGTTTTGCCCTCAGTCAAGGACTGCCTCAGGTTTCGCGTGATGTGATCAAACAGGTTTCCTTCGACGTTGAAATCGACGGACCCGGCGGAAAAGAAGTGTTTACAGGTCGGATCGTTGGCTTTACCGAGCGCATTGCGTCCATTCTGGTACCCATGTCATTTATGGAATGGTCGAACCGGGAGATTGCGCAGAAACAGGCGGCCCTTCCTTCCCGATTGATTGTGAAAGTGGAATCGATGTCGGATCCGGCCTTGACCACCTACCTCGAAAAGAACCGTCTGGTGACCGATCAGGAAAGACTCAAACTGGGGAAAACCGGCTCCGTCCTCAATACCGTGATGAAGAGTCTGGCCATTCTCGGCACCATATTCATAAGTCTTGCCTTGATTATGTTTGCGATGAATTTCAAACTGATTCTGGCTGAAGCCTCCACCGACATCCGTTTGCTGATCGAACTGGGTTATCGGCACACCCGGATCGGATTGAATCTCCTCTCCTATTTTGCGGCCTTTGTGCTGATTCTGTTCCTGGTTTGCAGCTATATATTATTCCAGACCAACGACCTGATTACCGAAACCCTGCAAGGACAGGGACTTGACATGGAACTGGCTGGCGGTCCCGGAAAGAGTCTGCTCGTCGGTGCCTTTTTTTCCATTACCATTGTATTCATTAACGGAGCACTGATTATCCGGCAGCTCCGCCAGATAGCCTGATTATGACACTGAAAATCCGAAACGCCGATACCAAAGACCCCATGTGGCCGGTTATTAAATCCATCCGGTATGAAGTTTTTGTACAGGAACAAAAAGTAGATGAACAGGAAGAATACGATGAGCACGAAGAAACTTCCCGTCATTTCCTTGCTCTGGCAGATGGCCGGGCAGCCGGAACGGCCCGTTGGAGGCGGACAGAAAAAGGGTTCAAACTGGAGCGTTTTGCGGTGCTGGAAAATTTCCGTGGGGTCGGAGTAGGAGCCGGAATATTGAAAACTATACTTGAGGAAGTGTTGCCCTTGGCAAAAGAGGAAGGAAAAGAGATCTATTTGCATGCACAGGTTCAGGCCATGCCCTTTTATGCCAGAAGTGGATTTGTACCTTATGGGGACGAATTCATCGAAGCCGAGATAGTGCATCGGGCGATGAAGTATAAAGGGTAAATTCCTTCTTCGTATTTTCCAGAAATCAGATTTGGGAATATTCGATGCGTCATTTACTTTCGCGTCCGCTTTCGCAACTAATAGCAAAATATTTCTTAAGCTATTGATATACAATGTATCGATTTCAAATATGGCAGGAATTTCGCCTGCCTCATTCTTCTTTTAAACAATCTCGTTTTCAACCTGCTCCGACAGATTCATCATATGAATCATTTGGACGAAAAAAACCTGAACGGTTCAGGGCTCCGGTTTTTCAACCAGTTCTGGCTTGTGAACCGGATTCATCACGGGTAGATCCGGAAGATGCTTTTCGTACTGCCCGTCATTTTCATCTGGAGGAAAATAACCTGATAGAGGCTGAAATTTGGTATCTGACGGCTGCTGCAGAAAATCATCCCGATGCCTGTTTCCATCTTGGGTTTTTATACGAAACCCATTTCCGGAATGTAACGAAGGCTATGAACTTCTACCAAAAAGCAATCGCAGCAGGAAATTCCTATGCCTGCAACAATCTGGCATTGCTTATCTGGTCAGAATCAGGTCCCAACGAGGAAGTAGAGAAATTTTTGAAGCAATCTCAGGCATCTGGCAACGGACTTTCGGCCGGTGCACTCGTTTTGTTCTATGAAGCGACAGGTAATATGCCGGAAATGAAACGGACGGCCCTTGAATTTCTGGACGCCCTCTCGGAGGAAGACATCAACAACCGGGCTCTTGCAATCGTATTGGATTGTCTGATCAGGCAAAATGAGTTTTCTTTCCTCCGGTCACAGTTTCTGATGCCGGGAAGTTTACTCATGAAAAAAGCAAAACAGTACTGGCATGTACTGGAAATTATCCGGAAAGGGAATGAAGGTGATGCACCGGAATAAACCCAAATTATGCAATAGATGTGGAACTTTTTGATTTTCAGCTCTTTCGTTTCTCCTCCGTAGAAACTTCGGAAGAGGTTGCAAGAAAAAGAAAATCAAAAAGCTAGCATCTGGTGTAAATTTCCAATGCATAAAACGGAATAAATAACACAAACGTTCATGGTTAGCTGGATACAAAATTCCATTTAGCCATGAAAGTGGGTATTCCTGTTTGGGAGCAAGACCCGGAATACTATTCCGCCAAAAGGCAACCTGCCACTTTCATAATGGCTTCTGATTCCGGCTTTTTCGGGGTCCCTTCGATGGGTTTGTCAAACGATATACGAACCTGAGCGATGGGGCTTGCAGCGAGCTTTTCCATAATTTCTTTTGTAATCCGGTAGTAGGGCATGTACTTGGACACCATCCCGTTCATGTTGGCAATCTTTTTAGGGGCATATTCCTTTTCAGGCACCAGTTTGATCATCTCATAATTTTCCAGTTTCAGGTACAACGTGTCTTTGGGCGTGATGGAATAGGTGAGTGAACCAATGATCACAATGTCCATAAAACAACTCAGTTTTGCGGCTCCGTCCTTTCTCAACTGAAAGGCATAATTTTTCACCAGCACATTCCGGGATTCTTTAAACGGCTCGCCAGTGTTGTTGTCTTTACCTTCTTTATAGAATTTACAAGGTTGGGCCATTGCTGATGCAGACAGCATTCCAGCCAGAAGGACAAAGAGGATCAATCGGTTTTTCATTATGTTTGATTTGTCACAAAGAAAGGCATTAAAAGGGTAATTCCGGGTTGTCCTGAATCCTTGTTGTGTATAAGACAAAAGAATTCAAGGAAAAATTTGTTTAAGAGATGCAGCCACGAATGGCATTCGGCATTTAGCAGATTCAATAAATGGAATTCAATGCAGATTGTGCTAACAACCGGAAGAAGATTTCATTGAAAGTGGAATTGGAATGCAGAAGAATACAAGCCCTATAACCTAAAAAATTGTAGCATTGCAGTCCAATCGATTTCTGAAAGACATGCACACCATTTTATCTTGTACCAGCCTGTTTCTCACGCTGTTTGCTGCCTCCGTTTTACAAAGCGAGGCCCAGACCGGACAACCGGCCAAATCAAAAACAACCAACACAATGACAACTGCAAATCCACTGCTGGAAGACTGGAAAGGACCTTATGGCGGCGTTCCGGCATTTGATAAAATTCGGATCGCGGATTTCAAACCGGCATTGGAAAAAGCGATGGCTTTGAAGCAGGCCGAAATCGATGCCATTACGATGACCAAAGGTCCGGCCAATTTTGAAAATACCATTGAAGCCATGGAACGTTGTGGCAAAACGCTGAGTCAGGTGAAGACCTTATACGACATCTGGAGCAGCAGCCTCAATAACCCGGAATTTGAAAAAGTAGAAAGCGAAATGGAGCCGAAACTGGCTGCTTTCAATGATAAAATCTCACAAAACGAGGCCCTTTTCAAACGGGTGGAAGCGGTGTACAATTCGCCGGAAATGAAAAAACTCAGTGCCGAACAGCAACGACTGGTATGGCGCCGGTACATGAATTTTGTTCTGGAAGGAGCCAAAATGCCAGCGGCTTCCAAAGCCAGAGTTTCAGCCATCAACCAGGAACTGGCCGGACTATTCACCAAATTCAACCAGAATCAGCTGGGCGATGAAGGCGAGTTGTATCTGGAAATTCAGGATGTGCAGGATCTGGAAGGATTACCGAAAAGTCTGGTGGATGCTGCCAAATCATCAGCCGTTGCCAGAAATAAACCGGGTTCCTGGGTATTTAACAACACTCGCTCCTCCATCGATCCGTTTCTCACCTATTCCAACAACCGGTCGCTGCGGGAAAAAGCATGGCGGATGTTCATCAACCGGGGCGACAATGGCGATGCCCGTGACAACAATGCCATCATCACACCGATCCTTCAACTAAGGGCCGAAAGAGCGAAACTATTGGGCTATCCAACACATGCTCACTGGCGGCTGTCGAACACCATGGCCAAAACACCGGAGAAAGCAATGGAACTGATGGAATCGGTCTGGACTCCCGCCGTTCAACTGGTGAAAACAGAGGTAGCCGACATGCAGGACATTGCCAATAAAGAAAATGCCGGAATCAAAATCGAGGCATGGGATTACCGCTACTACGCCGAAAAAGTACGGAAAGCGAAATACGATCTGGATCAGAACGAAGTGAAACAGTACCTTCAGATGGAAAAACTGCGGGAAGGAATGTTTTGGGTTGCTGGCGAAATGTTTGGTCTCGCTTTCACACAGGTGACCGATGTTCCGGTTTTCCACGCCGATGTGCGGGTATGGAAGGTGACCAAAAAATCAGACGGTTCACTTGTGGGACTTTGGTATTTCGATCCATATGCAAGACAGGGCAAACGCTCCGGAGCCTGGATGAATTCGCACCGCGATCAAAGCCGGATGGGCGGAAAAAATGTGCCGACCATTGTGTCGAACAACTCCAATTTCATCAAAGGAAATCCAGGCGAACCCGTCCTGATTTCGTGGGATGATGCCGAAACACTGTTCCATGAATTTGGTCACGCTCTGCACGGACTGTGCTCGAATGTAACCTATCCGACATTGTCGGGAACCAATGTGGCTCAGGATTATGTGGAGTTCCCATCTCAGGTGCTGGAACGCTGGCTGAGTACCAACGAGGTACTGAAAACCTATGCGCTCCACTACAAAACAGGACAGCCCATTCCTCAGATTCTGGTCGACAAAATCAACAATGCGTCAAAATTTAACCAGGGATTTCAAACTGTAGAAGCCACTGCAAGTGCACTGATTGACATGAAACTGCACCTGGCGGGCGACAAAAAAATCGATGCCGATGCCTTTGAGAAAGAAACACTTGCCGCGTTGGGCATGCCGTCTGAAATTGTGATGCGCCACCGGACTCCGCAGTTCGGACACATCTTTTCCAGCGACGGTTACTCGGCCGGTTATTACAGTTACCTCTGGTCGGATGTGATCAGCGCCGATGCATGGGAAGCCTTCACCGAATCACCGGGTGGCGCCTATGACAAAGGAGTGGCCAGGCGTTTTTACGACCATGTTTTCAGTGTCGGAAATACGGTGGATCCGGCCGAATCGTATGTAAAATTCAGAGGACGGGAACCGAAAACCGATGCCCTGATGCGGAGTAAAGGTTTGGGGAAATAACCCAATTCAAATACTTCAAAAACAAAAAAGCCCCGTCCTTTCTACAGACGGGGCTTTTTTATGGGACCTGATTTCCTCAATCAACGGTTCATTTTTTCTTTTAGTGCATCGGCGGTATGGCCCGTTCCGATGGAGATCATTTGCTCCGGGGTTCCTTCGAACACAATGTTTCCACCACCTTCGCCTCCTTCCGGACCCAGATCGATGATCCAGTCAGCACACTTGATCACTTCTACATTGTGCTCAATTAAAACCACCGAATTTCCCCGATCGACGAGCCGGTTGATGGCACCGAGGAGTTGTCCGATGTCGTGGAAATGGAGTCCGGTTGTGGGTTCATCAAAAATGAAGAACATGCTCTGGGTTTCGTTTTTACTCAGTCCCAGATAATAGGCCAGTTTCACCCGTTGTGCTTCCCCACCAGAAAGCGTATTGCTGCTTTGTCCGAGTTGTACATATCCCAGACCTACATCCTGCAGAACTTTGATTTTCTCTGCAATCTTTGGTTTGTCGACAAAAAACTCAACGGCTTCGTTTACCGTCATCGACAAAATGTCGGCGATGGTTTTGCCTTTGTATTCAACTTCGAGAATTTCCTGCATAAATCGTTTTCCATGACAGGATTCACAAACCAATGTGATGTCCGCCATAAACTGCATTTCAATTCTCGTGACACCTTCACCCTGGCACATCTCGCAACGGCCTCCTTCCACATTGAAACTGAAGTGCGTAGGTTTGTAACCCCGCTGAACGGAAATGGCCTGTTCTGCCATCAGGTTCCGGATCAGGTCATAGGCTTTGATATAGGAAATCGGGTTGGAGCGGGAACTCTTTCCAATTGGGTTCTGGTCCACATATTCCACCTGAAGAATTTTCTGGTACGAACCTTCCAATCGAAGATACTTACCACTTTCATCTGTACTGATGCCGAGCATTTTGCCCAGAGCCGGATACAGAACTTTATTGATCAGAGTCGATTTTCCGGAACCACTCACACCAGTAACCACCGTGAGAATGTGCATCGGAATTTTGACGTCTACATTTTTGAGATTGTTCTCTGTCGCACCGATGATCCGGATAAAATCACGCCACTGCCTCCTTTGCGACGGTACCGGAATTTCTTCCAGGCCGTTGAGAAAACGGAAGGTATGCGAACGTGACGCAAACGGACTCGAAGCCAGTTCCGACGAATCGGCCATTTCTTCCACTTTCCCTTGAAAAACCAGCTCTCCCCCACCGGCTCCGGCATCCGGCCCAATGTCGATGAGCTGATCGGCGGCCAGCATCACTTCTTCTTCGTGCTCCACCACAATGACGGTATTCCCGAGATTGCGGAGCGTTTTCAAGACGTTTACAAGTCTTTTGGTATCGCGGGGATGAAGACCAATGCTGGGTTCATCCAGAATATACATGGAACCCACCAGTGCCGACCCCAAAGAAGTAGCCAGTTTGATCCGCTGATATTCCCCTCCTGAAAGCGTTGATGTCAAACGGTTAATCGTAAGATAACCCAGACCCACTTCCATCATATATTGAAGACGGTTCCGGATTTCTTTGAGAATCTGCCGGGTTACGTCTTTGTCGTAATCATTGAGGTCGAGAGCCATAAACCAGGCATGCAAATCCTGAATCGGCAGCAGTACCAGATCGATGATCGATTTGCCACCCACTTTCACGTAGCCGGCGTCTTTCCGCAAACGGCTTCCTTTGCAATCGGGGCAGGTAGTTTTTCCACGATACCGGCTCAGTTGAACACGGTATTGAATTTTATAGGAGTTCGACTCCAGGTATTTGAAATAGGTATCGAGTCCGGCAAACTGATTGTTCCCTGT
>CAMCXM010000127.1 GCA_945883425.1 Spirosoma fluviale | reverse complement strand
GGCGATCAGCAATCCGGCATTGACTCCCGCCTGTAACCAGTCGTTTACGATGCCGGTTCGGGTGTATGCATTGCCTCGTCCGGAATTCACCATCAATCCTGAAGTTCTTCAGCTTCCTGAAAAAGTAGCGGTATTCAGTAATACCACGCCTTACCGTCCAAACTGGAAGTATACCTGGTTCTATGGTGATGGATTTACCGATACGACAGGTGCATTGACAAGTTCCCATGACTATGGTGCACTGGTAAATGAACTGAGCAATACCTCGGTCACCGTGAAACTGGTTGCGACGAACGCACAGGGATGTTCTGACAGTGTGAGCCGTATTCTGGTGATCAAACCGGTGAAGCCAATAGTAGATTTCGAGCCGGATACTTCTGGTTGCGCACCATTGAAAGTGACCTTCCGCAACAATTCGAAATATGGAAACATCTTCCTATGGACATTTGGTGATGGAACCACAAGCAGTGAGCAGAATCCTTCCAAGCGATATGAAACACCAGGCGTGTATTCGGTTTCTTTGAAAGTAATCGGACCGGGAGGAGAAAGCACTCTGAAGCGTGATAACATCATCACCGTATTTGAAATTCCGGATGCGAGCTTCACGACGGTACCAAAAGCACCTCGGGCCATTAAGATTCCGGAAGAAAAAATGAACTGCTTTGTTCGTTACCCGCAAGCCGGATGGAGCTACGAGTGGAGTTTTGGCGATGGCAGTACCAGTCGTGAAAAAGATCCGGTGCATCAGTACATGCAGCCAGGTAACTATGCCATCAGTCTGGTCGTTACCTCTGCAGAAGGTTGTGTGGATTCCGATACGCTCAACAACGGAGCCATCGTGGAAAAAGGCAACCTGATGATCGTCCCGAATGCCTTCACACCAAGAACCGATGGAGGATCAGACGGATACCTGGATAAAGAAAACGGAACCAACGATATCTTCTACCCATTCACAGAAGGGGTAACCGAAATCCGGTTGGAAATCTATAACCGCTGGGGTCAGTTCATTTACGAAAGCACAACGCTCAACAAAGGCTGGGATGGAACGTACAAAGGATATACCTGTAAATCGGATGTATACGTATACAAAGTATGGGCCCGGTATGTCGATGGCAGAACCGAAACCAAAGTGGGAGATCTTACACTGCTTCGGTAGTTAAATCCTCAACTTTTTAAATGAGAGACCTCGCCAAAAGCGGGGTCTTTTTTTGTTATGATCCAAATTGAAGAGATTCAGGTGTTTTGGGATTGTGGTATGGATTTCAAAAATGAGCTTGTGAAGCCTTCGAGGATTCAATCATCACCTGTTTTTTTGTGCTGGACTGATTGAAAATAGGTTTATGATCATAATCCAATAAACCCTTATTTGAATTGTGGCGAAGAAATACCCCGGCTTAATTGTTGCCATTGGTTGGATTGAATTCCTGAAAATTCTGGTTTTCAAAAATGTAATAAAAACCCGGTGTTTTTTTCGATTTACGGTTCTCCTTTCTCCATGAAACTCCCTACTTTTGCGGCCCGGAAATACATCTGAACACTCAGGTAATACACATATACATATGGCAGAAAAAAACGATCTCTACGGCATTGTCCGTGAACTGGATACCCCAAACGGGAAAGTAAAATACTACAGTCTTTCCGAGTTGCAGAAACAGGGAAAGAACATTTCCAAACTTCCGTATTCCATCCGTATCCTGGTGGAAAATGCACTGCGTAACTACGATGGTTTTGCCATCACGCAGGAAAATGTAGAAACCGTTCTGGGCTGGGCTCCGAAGCCTGCCGATAAAGAGATTCCGTTTATGCCGGCACGTGTGCTGATGCAGGATTTTACAGGCGTTCCTGCCGTGGTGGATATTGCGTCCATCCGTGGCGAAATGGCCCGGAAAGGTAAAGATCCGGATAAAGTAAATCCGTTGATTCCGGTTGATCTGGTTATTGATCACTCCGTAATGGTGGATTATTTCGGTGCCGCTGATTCTTTAGAGAAAAACGTAGAAGTAGAATACGAACGTAACGGCGAACGCTATCAGTTCCTCAAATGGGCGCAGAAATCGTTTAATAACTTTTCAGTTGTGCCTCCGGGCATGGGGATTTGCCACCAGGTGAACCTTGAGTATCTGGCCAAAGCGGTTCAGGTTCGAAACGGTGTTGCCTTCCCGGATACATTGGTTGGAACCGATTCGCATACACCAATGGTAAACGGAATCGGTGTCATTGCATGGGGTGTCGGTGGTATCGAAGCCGAAGCCGCTCTATTAGGACAGCCTCTGTTTTTTATCATGCCGGAAGTAGTTGGTCTGAAATTGACCGGTAAACTTCCACTCGGAACCACCGCCACCGATATGGTACTCACCATTACCCAATTGCTGCGTAAGCATGGTGTGGTGGGCAAATTTGTGGAAGTATTTGGTGAAGGGTTGTCCACTCTTACCGTTCCGGATCGGGCCACCATCTCCAACATGTCACCCGAGTTCGGATCGACGGTATCCTTCTTCCCGATCGATGATCAGACGTTGGATTATCTCCGCAAATCGAACCGTCCGGAAGAACTGGTGCAAACCGTAGAAGCGTATTGCAAAGCCAATATGCTCTGGCTGGATCACAGTGAGCCAATTGAATATTCTTCCGTTGTTGAACTCGATCTTTCCACTGTCGTTCCAACTGTTTCTGGTCCGAAACGTCCGCAGGATAAGATCATTGTAAGCGAATTCAAGTCCAAATTTGAAGGACTGATTCAGGATTTCGGACGCAAATACGTACCGGCCGCAAGCCGTGCGAAAACACAAGCCGAAACCATTGAGGACGGTGCCATGAAAGGTGCGTATGTGTTTGATGGAAAGGAAGATTATATGCTATACGACGGAAACGTGGTACTGGCTGCCATTACTTCCTGCACCAACACATCGAACCCGTCCGTGATGATCGGCGCTGGTCTGATCGCCAAAAAAGCACACGAAAAAGGGTTGAATGTGAAGCCATGGGTGAAGCCTTCACTGGCGCCAGGCTCAAAAGTTGTAACTGAATACCTGGAGAAATCAGGTTTGTTAAAATACCTGAACGTTCTGAAATTCAACGTCGTGGGTTACGGTTGTACCAGTTGCATCGGAAATTCCGGTCCGCTTCCGGAGCATGTGGCCAAGGCGGTTGAATCAAATGATCTTGTTGTTGCTTCCGTACTTTCCGGTAACCGGAACTTCGAAGCCCGTGTGCATCCTCAGATTAAAATGAACTTCCTGATGTCGCCAATGCTGGTGGTTGCCTACGCCATTGCCGGTAAAGTGGACTTCGATTTCGAAACCGATCCGCTTGGTTTTGATCAGGCAGGGAACGCTGTTTTCCTTCAGGACATCTGGCCGACAACAGAAGAAATCAACGCCACCATTCATTCTTCTTTGTCAACCAAAGAATTTGCCAACAGCTACGACACCATTTTTGATGGCGATGCGCAGTGGCAGGAATTGCAATCAGCCACCGGACAGGTGTATGCCTGGGATGATGCCTCGACTTACATCAAAGAAGCGCCGTTTTTCGACAACATGGTCGATGAGCCGGGCGCAATCAAAGACATTCACAGTGCCAGAGTATTGTTGAGTCTTGGCGATTCCGTCACCACTGATCACATTTCACCTGCCGGTTCTTTTAAAGAAGGAACGCCTGCCGGTAAATACCTGATTGGAAGGGGAGTGGCCAAAGAAGATTTCAACTCTTATGGTAGCCGTCGTGGACACGATGAAGTGATGGTTCGCGGAACCTTCGCCAACGTCCGTATCAAAAACAAGGTGGCCACCAAAGAAGGCGGATTCACCACCTATTTTCCGACAGGGGAGGAGACCACCGTGTACGATGCATCGGTACAATACAAAGCCACCAACACACCATTGATGGTTTTGGCCGGTAAAGAATACGGTTCCGGTTCCAGCCGTGACTGGGCAGCCAAAGGCACGTACCTGTTGGGTATCAAAGCCGTGATTGCCGAAAGTTATGAGCGTATCCACCGCAGCAATCTGGTCGGTATGGGCGTGGTTCCATTGCAGTACAAGGCAGGTGACACCACCGAAAGTCTTGGCCTCACCGGCAGCGAAACGTTCTCGATCATCGGTCTGGAAAACGACAATGCTCCCGGCAAAGAACTGACCGTGAATGTTGTCCGGACGGACGGTACCTCATTCAGCTTCAACGCTCTTTCCCGCCTCGATTCGCAGGTGGAAATCGAATACTACAGACACGGAGGCATCATGCAGTACGTGACCCGTCAGTTTTTGAAGGGGTAATTTTTTAAATTCATTTTCGAAAACCTGGAAGGAGATCAAATCCTTTCAGGTTTTTTGTTTTTTGGTTGAAGTTGGGGAGGAAGATGAATGTTTCAGTTTACTATTGATGTAAAGCTTTCTTTTTTTTAGGAATCTGGTTTTTTTACTTGTAATAAGCTGTCAGCCAATACAAAACCTATAAGGTCTACTTAGACCTTATAGTAAACCATTTGGCGCACCAAAGTCCCAGCGAAAACAACTTTTTCGGGAAAATCTATAAATTCGCTAAACCAAAGACTCTTTGCAGTAAGGCCATAAAAACCAGTGGTTAACAGATCATCTTATAGTCTGGCTCTGGTGGTACTTTTGTTCGTGATTGGTCGTGAGAGGCCGTATAGAAGAGTGAACCTTGGATACCACCAGGCAAGAGTCTTTGATTTAAACGAATACCTTATGCGCAAAGAAAAAGTAAAAAATCAAAGCAAAAAAGGGGTTGTTGAAATGACCCTTGTTCATCCAATGGCAGCAGGCATTGATATCAGTGTATCTGAACATGTAGTGGCTATTCCCGAAGGGATTGAATCAGAACGGATTCGAAAGTTTGGAACCATGACTTGTGATCTGAAAGACCTTTCTAACTGGTTGAAATCCTGTGGCATTACCACAGTAGCGATGGAAAGTACCGGGGTTTATTGGAAACCCATCTTCTCTCAGTTGCTCGAAGATGGGTTTGACCTTTGTCTGGTAAATGCCAAGGTGGCTAAGAATATTACTGGTCGCAAGACAGATGAATCGGATGCTGCCTGGATTCAGCAATTACACAGTTGCGGCCTGTTAGGTAGCTCATATTTACCTGAAAGCGAGCAGGAAGCACTTCGGACACTGGTTCGTTTCCGGCGTACATTGGTTCAGGATTCTAGTCGGTTTATTAATCGGCTCCAGAAATCTTTGGAGCTAATGATTATCAAGTTCCACACTCTGATCAGTGATATTGTAGGTCAATCCGGAAGAGCAGTTGTAGAAGCCATCATTTCTGGAGAACGGAAACCAGAGAATTTTTTGCCATTGCTGAGCAAAAGGATAAAGGCAGAAAGAGCCGAGATCATTAAGTCACTTGAGGGTAACTGGAAAGTAGAACACCTTTTCACCTTGAAAGAAAGCTACAATTTGTGGAAACATTTTCAAGAAAGAATCGCAGATATGGACAAACAGATTGAGCAGCATCTCATTCGATACGAGGCCAGAACAAATCATGGCGAGATAAAAGAAGTTCAGCAAAAAGATCGGGATGAATCCCCGATTGTGGATGAAAAAGAAATAGGTCGCAAAAAGAAACACAAAAATCAACCTAAGCTGGAAGTACGACAATACTTGAAGAACATCCACGGCATAGACGTGCTGGCCATTTATGGCTTAAGCGATATTGGTGGGCTCGAATTATTGGCAGAAACAGGAACAGATCTTAGCAAATGGGCAAATGAAAATCATTTTGTTTCATGGTTGAATCTTTGCCCCAACAATAAAAAGTCGGGAGGAAAACTCATTAGCAGCAAGGTATTGAAAAAGAAAACCAATCACGCAAGCCAGGCATTCAAACAAGCAGCCAATTCTTTGCAGAGATCAGACCATTGGCTGGGAGATTATTTTAGAAGAATGAAATCAAAAGGCGGAAACAAATTTGCCATAGTGGCAACAGCCAATAAGCTGGCAAGAATCTATTACAAAATGGTGACTGAAAAGGTAGAATTTAAGCCATTGGATTTGTATGATTATCAATCTAAATACAAACAGGCTAAAATTGCATACCTGGAACGTAAACTGGAACTCCTTAAAAATCAGGCCGCTTGATATTTAGTTGTATAGAAGGTTTTTTAGAGAAAATGTGAATATGCTCATCCAGTTTCGATGGTGAAACAACGCAATCTGAATGTTTTGGATTGGTTTGGCGGCAAAGAAGGCTTTCTGAAGTTTCACAGCCAGCCAATTGAACGTAAAGGTTTGGATGAACCGGATTGAAGTTTTCTATTTCCAGACCAAAATCTTCCATGTTTATTGCCATATAAGTGATATTTGTCGAAATTTCAACCAAATGAAAAACATACCAATCTCTGCCTTATTACTCTTGATTATTGGACTCTTGCAGTCCTGTAACTATGCGAAGTCCAACCAACAGGTTCTCATTTCCAATGACTGTGGAGTGAAGTGGGATTTGATCCTTCCGGGTGAATCGGTTCCAAAAGGAATCGGTAATCCTTGTTATATGAAGGTTGTCATACCTAATTTCCCAATGCAGGGAGAATCGAAATTCATCACCAATCTCAAAGACAGGGTAAGAGCCAAAGTGCAGATCGATTATGATTATTCGATCATCAGTCCCTTAAAATTTATTTCACAGGCAAAGTTTCTGGGTAGGGCCAATGCCGATGCAGATGATCCGGAGGCATTGGATGGAAATGCTTTTGAAGGTGCCGAAAATATGGTGATCGACAAACGAATCAAGGACATTGCCAAATCCCTGTTTATCGAAGAAGACATTGTCGAATTGGACCAATCCGAACTGGAGAACAAACTTTTGATTTCTTCCAATCAGGTTCTTGAATCGTTGGGAGTGAGCCTGAATTTCATCACCCTTACATTTGATCTGGATGAGCAAACCCGACAAGCGATTGATATTTCAACAGCCATGAAAATTTATGAGAGCAAAGGATTGGTTGAAATCGGAAAGCAGGTGATGGTTTCTAAAGCAGGCGCCAACCGGATATCGATCGAGACAAAAGAAGCCAAGTCAGAGTCGGTAGAGTAGAATCCCGTTTAAGAGGATCTCGAGCTTTCATTCTGAATCTCGATCAGAACTTTTACGTAGTTTCTGAATTTCCTTGTCCCTAAAAAATTAAATAGTCGACCCTTAAAAAGTCAAAATGCATTTTCAATAGTTTGAGGGAAAGCACAATCAGTTGGATTCATTTTGGTTTTCAGCATTTGGGAGGTACAATAGAACAGACGGAAAAGCCAAAAAATTAGCCTTGCCTTAATTTCTCTCAAGGCTATTTTAAAATTGAAGGCAGCTCCGGCCATGATCGCATTGATTTTGTCACCCGTTACTCCTTTGAGGAAGTTTCTGAGCATGCGGTGGTCTTGTTTGAGATGGCCAATTATGGGTTCTATAGCAGCTCTACTCCGGCATTGCCTGCTCTTATTTTTTTGATATTGAATGTTTTGTGTTTTATCTTTTTCTGGATTAGGCACCACTATTGTCGTTTGCCCAATGGTTGACTTTCCCCGGTAGCCACGATCTACAATCGCATAATCAAATGGCTTTTTTAAATCTTTTTCAATTTGTTCCAGCACCGGGGCCAACGTTTGGCTGTCGTGGGGATTACCCAAAAAGTGGCTGATGTTGACCACCACATTGCTACCAGGGAGAGTTGAAACAGAAATCTTCGCTCCAAATTCGTAAGGCTTGTGACTTTTGCCCTTGGCAATGCAAGCGACTTCTGGTTCATGCAGGCTGTAAATTTTATTCTTGGTGTGCCTTTGTTGGGCCAATACCTTCAAAAACAATTCTTTAAGAGGATTGAACTATACGCCCATCTGCTTTCGGGCAGTTTCTCGCACCAGCTTTCCAGCAATGGTTTTTAACCTCCTCATGGCTTTGCTGGCTTCACGTTTTCTTCGGGGATGATGACTGAATCGAAGCTTGATCTTAAGTGTCTTTAGTTCTTTGGCAAAAGTCTGCTTTAACTTAATTCCTTGTTTGTGAGCAAATGAAAGAGTTTTATCAATGATCTTGATCGCCAGTTTTGTGTCAGTGGGAAAAGTGATATTTTTCTCCTGAACCGTGGTGTCCACAATCACTTCGGTAGCCTTATCAATTTTGCCTTTGTGCAACTCCAGGCTGGCATTGAAAATGACATCAATTCCCTTTTCTCCCACTCTTTTTCGAAAGTGAACCAGATCTGATGGATCACATGGCATCTCCCAATGAAAGTGAATTTCGCCAGTAAAATATTGATAGTAAGGATTTTGTTTCCATTCTTCTACAATTGTTTCATCTGATTTGTTAAACATTTGCTTCAAAATCAACAATCCAGCCATGAGGCGAATGGGCTTAGCAGGGGCGCCAAAGTTGGGGTAATACTGTGCTAATTCCTTCTCTATGGAATCCCAGTTGATCTTTTGACTTAAAATCACCAATTCATGTTTGGTATTGATAAACTGTGCCAAAAGTGGTTTAAACAAATCCATTTGAGGCTGGGATTGAGCAGGTGTCTTTGTCAGCATAAAATGTTCAGATTTCTCTCAGATTTTAGCCCAATTTACTGCTTTTCTGAGAGATTTTCCAAACATTTATTCAACTTAAATTATTGTATATTAATACGTTGAAAGTATTTCAGGGTCGACTAAATAGCAAAATGTCAGTGACAGTATTGTCCGTAAAATTTTACGGACAACATTGTCACTGACAAATCAAAATGAAATTTTTCCAGGACAGGTTTTTTCTCTGATTCATGCACAAACAAAAAGCGCCCGGATTCTCTCCAGGCGCTTTTTCTATATGTCGGTTAGGATCCGTTATTTCTTCGGTCCCAGATCTTTCAGCATCACTTCCACCGCTTTCTCGATTTGCTGGTCCCGTCCGGAAATGAGGACTTCCGGATCCTGGGCCTGCTGCACATCGACTTCCAGCTGCGTGTTTTCCAGATAGTTGCCCGTTTTGTCTACGATTCCAACCTGTGGAATACCAAAGTACACCGACTGGTCAATCTGAGGCTCCCACCAAACGGCGGTGGCAGTTCCCGGTACCGGCATACCAATCAGCTTGCCAATGCCCAGTTCTTTGTACACAAACGGGAAGAAGTGCGCATCGGAATAGTTGCTTTCGCCTACCAGCACACAACTTGGTTTGGTCCATTTGCGTTGCGGATCGAAGCCGATTTTCTGTCCTCGTGGTTGCATGTCCACATACTTCTTTCCGCTCAGGAAAGAAGCCAGATCATCGTGCAACCAGCCGCCTCCATTGAAACGGGTATCTACAATGAGGGCTTCTTTGTTGGCATTTTTACCCAGGGCTTCTTCGTACACAACACGGAAACTGGCATCGTCCATTCCCCGCACGTGCACATAACCCAAACGTCCACCGCTCAGTTTTTCTACCTCATCACGACGGGCATCGCACCATCGTTTGTACATCAGCTCGCCTTCTTCCCCGCCATTGATTGGTTTCATCACCACTTCTTTGGAAGCACCTTTTTCGTCTTTCAAGGTCAGTAGTGTGTTTTGTCCGGTTTTATTGCGGATCAGCATTACCCATTCTTCATTCGTCGGAAGGGCCTGTCCGTCAATCTTCTCCAGAATCATTCCGGCTTTTACACCCATTCCGGCTTTGTCGCAAGGTCCTTTTTTAAGCACTTCAGCAATCTTGAGACCGGGTCCTTCATAACCCAGATCAAACAACAATCCTAAGGAAGGAGACCGGTCGCCGTCTGCTTTGTACGCCCGGTAGCCTGCACCTGTGTGTGAGGCATTGAGTTCTCCCAGCAATTCGCTCAGCATTTCTTCGAAATCGTAGTTGTTGCTGATATAAGGAAGGAATCTCTCATAGGCTTTGCGGTAGAAATCCCAGCGAACGCCCTGCAGATCGACCCGGTAGAATTTTTTCACCACCTGTCTCCAGGCATGGTCAAACATGTACGCACGTTCGGCAGCGGAGTTGAGTTGCATTTCGCCTCCCAGTTGAATGGGTTCCGGCTTGCCACTTTCAGCTTCGATTTTCATGATGCGACCATCTGCCCACACAAACAAATTCTTTCCTTCTTTATCAAATACCAGTCCTCCCGCACCTTGTGCATCAAGCGGAGCCAGAATTTTGGTGCTTTTGTCACGGAGATTGGTCACCCACAGATTGTATCCTTTCTCAAAACGGCAGAGGTAATAGAGCTTCTCACCATCCGCACTCAGGACGGCATCGCTCAGGAAAGAGGAATGCAGGGTGAGTCTTTCTTTGCGATCTGAAATACGATCGAATTCAATTTTGATGGCGGCTTTCTCGATGCTGTCGGCCTTCGCTTTGGCAATTTCAGCTGGTGTTTTCTTTTTCTTTTTGTCGTCTTTTGCCTTGGCTTCTGCCTCGTCTTTTTCTTTCTTGTCTTTCTCCTCTTTTTCCTTAGCCAATGCGTATTCGGTTTTGTTCAGGTGGAAACGATCGTACCCTTCCTGTGTTGTGAAAATGGCGTACACATCGTTTTCTGATCCCCAGCTGCCGTGGCTTTTCATGCCGTCTCTCCAGGATTGATACAGGATCATTTTTCCTCCGGCAACCCATTTCGGCATGTATTCGTCGTATCCGTTTTGGGTGATGTTGCGGATGGTTCCTTTTCCATCGGCTGAAGCTACGGCGATTTCGTCCATCCAATGATTGGGTTGAAGGAAATTGAAAGCCAGCCATTTGCTGTCGGGACTCCAGTCGAACCACTGATCTCCGTCGGAATACGAGTAGTTGGTTCCGGCAGGAAGGATGGTGCGGGATGCTTTTGAAGCAAGGTTGAATACTTTCAGCGTGGTGCGCTCTTCGTAGTAGGCGATTTCTTTGCCATCCGGTG
>CAMCXM010000126.1 GCA_945883425.1 Spirosoma fluviale | reverse complement strand
AACCGATGACCTTGGCGCCTTGGCGCCACGCTCTAGCCGCTGAGCTAATCCCCGGACAAGACATTTATCCAGTCCTAAAATTGTGGAGAATATCGGAGTCGAACCGATGACCTCTTGCATGCCATGCAAGCGCTCTAGCCAGCTGAGCTAATCCCCCAATTTTATTTCGAAAACCAACCCAGTCGAACCGATGACCTTAGCGCCTTGGCGCCACGCTCTAGCCAGCTGAGCTAATCCCCCAATTTTGGAGTCCCATCCTGAATTTTCAGTTTGGGAGTGCAAATGTAGCAGTTGATTCAGAACCTGCAATTTTTGTTGATTTATTTTTTGAAGGGAGGAGGATGAGTGAAGAGTTAATAGTTAAGAATGAAGTGTGAAATGTGGCTGGTATGAAATTACGGTTGAATGGCTCTGAAGAAAGAGAGCTGAATGGCAATCATGCCTATGATCAGGTATCACCAATTTAAGGCCAATACTTTCGTGCAATGGTCATTGATCCATATGCCAACTTCTTTTGAAATGTGATGATCAATATGTACTTTGGGAATTGTTGCCTGAATTTTCAATGCTAATTCCCTGACACGTTTTTTAACCAGGGATTTCGAAAGAGATGCTTCAGACGCAAATTCTTCAAAGTGTTCTGGCTTGATGCCGGCCAAGAGTGACTTGCTCCCCAATTTCATCGCCATGTTTTTGTCAAGAGCAGGGTAATATGCTGTACAAATCAAATCATACAACGGAGCAAACCGGGTAATGACGATTTCACCATTGTGGTGATAGGTAAATGAAAAATTCTTTCCATGGGCATCGTTGTTTCCAATAAGGAAATTGAAAATCACAGCATCCAGAAGTCGTTGCCTGTCCAGAATGGGAATGTGGGATCTTTTCGTTACCAGTTCAAAACAAGCTTTCAATGATGGGCCACCTTCTTTTTCATATTTCTGTTTACTGAGAATGCCAAGGGCCTGACAAAAGTCTTCCTGATGCAGCCGATCATTAAAATGACCGTGTGTGGATGCCTGCATACCAGTAAATTTCATCCGATCATACCGTTCAATCAACAGGTATGGAGCATTTTCTGCATTTCTGATTTCTACTTTAGCGGTCGGTAAACCACATTGATCTGCCAGTTTCATGCAAAATGCTTCGTTGAACACCAAGCCATCAAAACTGGTTGAGTCAGGTTTGAGAATATGTGTGCTGGGCGAATCGTTCAGAGGGACCGCAATTTTTTCACCTTCTACCCGAACAACGAGTTTTGATTGGGCCCCGGCCAGTGAAAGCCGGATGCTTTCTTCTCCGGCCAGCAAAGGACGATGTGGTAGCTGTTTGAGGATGGTTGCCAACTCAGATTCACTCAAATTCCGGTACAAATCTTCCATCGGCCGTGCTTCCTGTTCTTCGGACAAGAACGAAATTGCCCCGGCGCATTCTCCGCCAATTTCTTTTAGCATCGAAAAATCGTTACCCGCCGAAATTCCCAGATTTTTAGCAACTAACTCACGATTGATTTCTTCAGGCAGAATACCTGAAAAAAAGCCCCTGCATTCACGGGCGCTGAATATTTCGGGTCGGAGTGGTAAGGAATTTGACAAGGGAATCGCTTTCGGATATTCCAGATAATCATGAGAATATTCAAATTCCAGTAATCCATGCTCGTTCTGGATGAGTAAACCCGCCCGTTTCCGGTTCAAATAGACATGCAGACTTTTGCTCATCTTATTGTGTATTCTCTGTTTGAAACGGATCAGGGGAAGTCACTTCCACGCGAACCCCAAGGTTTTGAAGAATATGGAATACCTTTCCGATCTGACAGGTTGGTTTGCCTCTTTCAAGATCAATGATAAACCTGAGTCCGGTGCCGGAAATCAAAGCCAGATCTTTTTGAGTAACCCCGATGGCCTTCCGTGTTTCCCGAACAAACTGTCCGAGCGATTCTGTCGATTTTATCTGCATACGGTATCATTTATTCCCGGTCGGTAATAATACGACTCAAAATTAAAAATACCAATTGAATATTACCGTTCGGGAATGATTCAGTGAACGCTGGTCAATTCAGTTCCAATATTCCCGATCGGGAAGGTGAGAGTTCAAAATTCAAAGAGGGAAGAGTGGGCAGTTAAGAGTTAAGAATTAAAAGTGAAGAGTGGATGGAGGTATGCCAGAAGCCAACTCTTGATTCGAGAGACCCGATTCTTTGTTGGGCGAAAAGTTCTGTCCTCGTCTTGGCGTTTGCGATTCTTCTAATATGCGGGTCCCGTTTTGGAAAGTATGCCGCCAGAGGGATTAATCAAATCGGGCAATTTGTTGAATTTTGAACCTGCCGCTTTGAACTTTACCTCTTGTCGGGGCGAAGTTTCCTAAAAGTTCGTAGTTTCGCCTGAACAATTATTCGAGATGAAGCCAAGCACTTCTTCAAACGTTTTGATTCCATTTCGTGAATCGCTGATGTCTGTATTGGGTATGCGTTTTTCGAAATTGATTGCGTTTGGATCATTTGCAAGAGGGGAGGCCAGACCCGATTCCGATGTGGACCTTCTTTTGGTTCTTCGGGAAACCGTTTCCGGACGTAGTGATGTGGAAGATTTACTTGTACCCATGCTGGCCCGCTATTTACTGGAGACCGGACTGTTGCTCAGTGTTGTTGTGAAAACAGAGAATGAATTTTCGTCACAAAAAGAGGGCCTGATGTGGAACATTGCCCAGGAAGGCATTGAAATATGAAGCCTGAAATTTTCGGTTAATAGCGAAGGCCCGTGATTGCCTTGAAAGTGCAGACCTCAATTTTCGGGAAGAATATTTTGATGCTGCCGTAAACCGATCGTACTATGGAATTTTCGACATGGTCACAGCCTTGCTGCTTGCTCAGGATGTAACAGTGAAATCACATTCAGGGTCCATACAACAGTTTGCTCAGTATTAGATCAAGACCGGCATTTTTTCATTGGAGTTGAAGGAGCATATCATTTATTGCTTTCAGAAGAGGCAGAAAGGGGATTACGATCTATATTCCGATCTTTCCCGTGATGAGGCAATGTCGGCAATCTCTAAGGCCAGGGTATTTGTGTCGGAAGCTGAGATTTGGTTGAAGACTTTGGACATGGAGTAAAATAATCCCTGATACAATTCCTGGTGTTTAGCCTAGAAACGAAAGTCCTAAAATGAACAGCTCCCCTGGCAATAGTTCAAAATTCGAAGAGAAAGTTCAATACGATTCCTACTGCTCCAAAATAGAAAAGGCCGCTCTTCACTGCGGCCTTCTCAGGGGACTTTGTTCAGGTATATATCAGGATTAAAGTTCGTTTCAGTTCCGTCAGAAAGGACGGTGCTTATCGGTGCTGAATGGAGTTGTAATACGCCACCCGCTTCTTATTCTCTTTTGCGGTACGTGCCTTGACCCGTTTGTCGGCTGTCATTTGTGCCTGTCCCGGATTGGCTTCGTAATAATCTGCCAGGGTCACCTGTGCTTTGCTGGCACAAGAGGCTACCGACAAAGCGATAAATCCGATAACTGCGAAGTATGCTGTTCTCATATTGGTACAAGTTAGTAGTCATACAAATATAATAGCCGCCCTTTCGGAACGGCTATTGTTTTCAGCAGGTTTCTTTGCTGTGTAAGAAAGTGAAGACTAGAGCTTCAGTTTTGCCAGAATCGATTTCGGAATGCCATTCCTGTGCACCATAATGCTGGTGGTTTTATACAGGAAAAAAGGTGCGGAACAGAAAAAATATCCCTTCGCATGGTTGCGATCTGCACCCCAGGAATTTTTCACAATATAGAATCGTTTGCCGGTCTGGTCTTTGGCTGCACCTACAATGTGCATTCCGTGGTCGTCCTGCGTGGTGTAATCATCATACCCTTCCTGACGCAATTCCGGTGTGATCGTTTCTTCTTTCACTGGTTTTAAAAAGACGGAATCTCTTTCCATTTCAGCACCTGAATCGTAGTGTTTGGCGGGAACGACGGCCAGACTGTTCCGGAACGAAAATCCTTTTTCCGAAACATCCGAACCCCAGGCAACCGAATAATTGTTGGCGATGGCGTAGTCGGCTATTTCCTGCATTTCGTTCAGTCCGATGTTGTACACCATGCTCCACGACCAGTTGTCCGGCACTTCCAGGACAAAGGGTTTGTACATGGGCTGATGCGTGAAAGAGGTGAGTTCGATGTAGTCATCCGGTTTGATGGCCAGAAATTCAGCAAAGGTTTTGGCCGTGTAGCTTTTTCCTTGAAAATCAAATTTCTCCGGTAGTTTTCCCAGATAGGCATCCAGAATTCCGTTCACTGCCATTTTCCAGCGGTCGCTGATTTTGTTCTCATTTTTCACCAGCACATCCAGAAATCCTTTCAATGCTGCATCCAGTTCACTGAGGTCGTGCTTGTATCCCTGAAACGGATTTCCCGGATACACGGCTTCCGGTACAATGCCGTATTCTTTGATCACACTGGTGACATCATGAAAAGCACCACCTGGTCCCATATTGGTGTTTCCGTGCATCCGAACATATTTTTCGGCTTTTTGCAGATAGGCATGACGAACCACAAACATCTCACTCAGGTTCACCGACGGCTTTCCCGCTTTTAAGATTTCCGACTCAATAAATGAAAGTGTGGAAAAGGACCAGCAGGTTCCGGTGTTGTTCTGGTTTTTTACTTCGGTATTCTGAATTTCCTTTTCAATTGTAAATCGAATGGTGGAGCTGGCTGAATTGCTGTTCGGTGCTTGTGCTATTGCGGTGCTGATCCCCAGGAGACCGGCAACAAAAGGAAGAATGGCTTGTTTCATTTTCTGAATGGTGGTTTAAAATTTTGAGGCCGTAAGTATCGCCCCTTTTTTTGGAGAAAGGAAGATTTTCGACAGGAAATCAACCTAGTCAGCACTGGTTTTCACATCTTTTAGAAAGGTTTCATTTTATGGATTATTTCAATTAAATGGATTTCCAGAAAGTGAAAAACGGAATTTTGGTTCAACTTTGCACCTCTGCTTACCAAGGTTTGCTCCGGAATTCATGAACCAGCACATTCTCAGGAAAACACTCGAATCATTCGCCAATCGCCAGAAACACGATTTTAATTCTGGGATGATAACTAAGCCACTGGCTGAAGACAGAGTTTATCTGGAAAATGAACTCCCGCTGTTTGTCAACGATTTTATCTTGCATGCAGCCAATATTGAGATTTCGTGCAAGCTGAATTATCTGGACGAAGGGCAACTCAAATACGCCATTCAGGAGTTGACAACGCCATTTTTGGTGTTTGAAAAAACCAATTCGGGTTGGATTCCGATGGTTTTGTTTTCCGATAACAAAGGGAAACTGCAGGCCGATCGTATTCTTGCTCAGGGAACTCAAACCATAGAAGGACAGATCATCGATTTCAACCAGCTGAAAACAGAGGAAGAAATCGCTTCGGCCGACAGAGCGCAGAAATTCGTTTTGGTAACCGGACTAGCATGGAGAGCGATGGTGAGCCATTTCTATCAGGAAAGTGATAGTGAGCCTATGCCATCGCCGGTGAAAAGACTGATGCGGTTGCTCGGAAATGAAAAAAAGGACATCGGTTATATATATGTATATGCCATGGTGATTGGGTTGATCTCCCTGAGTTTGCCCATCGGTATCCAGTCAATCATTAACCTCATTTCCAGCGGGCAGTTTTTCAACTCCGTTGTGGTGTTGATCAGTCTGGTGATTGTGGGCGTGATGATTTCCGGAGGATTGCAGATCATGCAGATGACCCTGGTTGAAATTTTGCAACGGCGGGTTTTTGCCAAGGCATCCTTCGAACTCGCCTATCGGATCCCACGCATTAAAATGGAAAGTTTAGCTGGTTATTATCCGCCCGAACTGATGAACCGGTTTTTTGAAATCGTCAACATTCAGAAAGGCTTACCCAAATTACTCATCGATATTTCAGCGGCCACATTACAGATTATTTTCGGGCTTTTACTCCTGTCGTTTTACCACCCATTTTTCGTCATTTTCTCCGGCTTTCTTGTGGGAGTGGTCTATCTCATTTTTCATTTCACAGGAAACAAAGGTCTGGAAACCAGTCTGAAGGAATCCAAATACAAATACAAAATCGCCCAATGGTTTGAGGAACTTGCCCGGACACTTTCGACATTTAAGTTGGCTGGAACAACCAACCTGCCTTTGGAAAAAACAGATCAATATGTCAATAATTACCTGATTTACCGGAAGAAGCATTTTGGTATTCTGGTTGTTCAATATGGAAATGTGCTGGCATTTAAAACCCTCATCACGGCCGGTATCCTTATTATTGGAACGATCCTTGTGGTTGACCGACAAATTACTCTGGGCCAGTTTGTGGCGTCAGAACTGGTCATCATCATTGTGGTGGGTGCACTCGAAAAAATCATTCTCAATATTGATGTGGTGTATGATTTGCTCACGGGTGTTGAAAAGTTGGGAGCCCTCATGGATATGCCGCTCGAACGAACCCAAGGTTTTGTGGATCAGTTGCCGAAACGACCAAATGGAATGGAAATCGGAATGAAAGACCTTCATTTCTCCTATCCCAATACCACCAAAGAAGCTTTGAACGGACTCTCAATTCATATTCCGTCCGGTTCGCGATTTTGCATTTCCGGCTACAGTGAATCGGGAAAGGAGACACTGGCCCGTTTATTGGGAGGAATCTACACGGATTATACAGGCAATTTCAATGTCAACGGCATTTCGTTCCGCGATGTGGAAATCAACCATTACCGCGATCTGGTCAGTAAAAACTTTGACCGATCGGAGATTTTTGACGGCACCATTCTGGAAAATATCACCCTCAGTAAGCCAGGTATTTCCTATCGGGATGTTACCGATATTCTTCAGAAACTTCATCTGATGGATGACATCAACCGGCTTCCTAACGGGATTCTCACCGAACTGGTCGGAACCGGTAATCTTCTTTCCAATTCAGTACTGGAGAAAATCATCATTGCCCGATGTCTGGTTGTGAAGCCATCGCTTCTCATCATTTCTTATCCCGTTTTCATGCTCGAGAACACAGAGCGAAATCATATTTATTCTATGCTGATGGACCGAAACATGCCGACTACGGTTGGGTTCATCACCAACGACCAGGAACTGATGAAAGCCTGTGATCTGGTTTTTGTTCTGGAAAAAGGAACACTTCTGGCCTCCGGAAGTTTTGAAGAAGTTCGGTCATCTTTAACACGGATCTGAAATGCTGAGAATTTCCAATAACCAAATACCAAAAGATTGGGCGCAGAAGGAGTTTCAGGCTCTCCGTTCCATGAACACATCCAAAAGCGGTAAAGTGCTGGCAAGGTGGTTGATCGGTATCATGATTCTGGCCTGTCTTTGCATGTTTCTTCCCTGGCAGCAAAATATTCCGGGAAAAGGAAAACTAACAGCCCTTGACCCTGCTCACCGTCCGCAACAAATCCACACCGCCATTGCAGGACGGATTGTCGCATGGAAAATCAAAGAAGGAGAATACGTTAACAAGGGCGATACCATTCTTACGTTGGCGGAGATCAAAGACGATTACTTCGATCCAGACCTACTGGTTCGCCTTAGTGAACAGTTGACGGCGAAAGAAAACAGCATTCAGGCAACGGAGCGTCAGGTGGTGGCCATCAGGAAACAGATGTCTGCTCTCGAAAACGGACGGAAGTTCACGTTGCAAAAAGCACGCAATAAGGTCCTTCAGAACCGAATTAAAGTGATCAGCGACAGTACCGATTACGAAGCCGAGAAAATTCAGTTCAATACGGCAAAGCTTCAGTTTGATCGTTACAAGGGGTTGTATGAAAAAGATGGATTGATTTCCCTCACCGATCTGGAAAAACGAAACCTGAAGTTGCAGGAAACCATGGCCAAACGGACGAGTTCCATGAACAAATTTTTTGTATCGAAAAACGAGCTGATCAACTCCCTCATCGAACTCAGTTCAGTGGAAGCCGAATATGGCGACAAGCTGGCCAAAGCGGGTTCAGAACTGGGTGCCAAACAAAGTTATTTGGCCGATGCCCAAAGTGAATATTCGAAAATTCGCAACAAGATTTCCAATGTCGAAGTCCGCGTAGGAAATTATGCATTAACTGCCCCGCAAGATGGATTTGTGGTCCGTGCCCTCAAAGTCGGAATCGGAGAAACGGTGAAAGAGAACGAGCCACTCGTTACCATTATGCCAGATGTTACCACAAAAGCAATTGAGCTTTATGTAAAAGCGATGGATGTTCCCCTGATTTCAAAAGGACGGAAAGTCCGGATTCAGTTTGATGGCTGGCCGGTGCTTCAATTTTCAGGCTGGCCTAATGCTTCTGTGGGTACGTTTGGCGGGGAAGTGATTGTGATTGACTATGTTGCCTCTTCCAATGGCGAATACCGCCTGCTCGTAATTCCGGATAAAACCGAAGAAGTATGGCCTGAACAGTTACGTCTGGGCTCGGGCGCCAACGGTTGGGTGATGCTCAACGATGTGCCTGTATGGTTTGAACTCTGGCGACAGATCAACGGATTTCCACCTACGATTTCCAAAGCTGAAGCAGAATCCGGAAATGGTTCGGATTCCAAAAAATAGCGATGCAAAAAACCTGCGGACATTTGTTTCATCTGAAGAATTTGGTCACCACCGCGGCACTTTTGTTGTGGTCCTTGTCTGCATTTTCACAGACGGAGCCGGTTTTGTCACCCGTTCGTTTTTTCGAAGCCGTTTCTCAGAACCATCCTTTTGTGAAGCAGGCGGGTCTTTTTCTGACGGCATCTGAAAAGGAATTGCTCATGACCCGTGGCCAATACGATCCAAAGCTGATGGCCACTTTCAACCGCAAATCGTTCGACGGCAAAGAATACTACAACATGTTCAATCCCGAAATCAAAATTCCAACCTGGCCAGGTGTGGATGTGAAAGCGGGATACGAACGAAATGTGGGTTCATTTATCAATGGCGAAGATAATACGCCTGCATCCGGACTTCAATACCTTGGCGTAAATGTTCCTCTGGTTCAAGGATTGATGACCGATGCCCGGAGAACAGCCTTAAACCAGGCCAAAATCGGAATTCAGATGGCGGATGCGGAGAAACAAAAGCAGGTGAATAAGGTCTTGTACTCGGCAGCAAAGGAATACTGGGAATGGTATTTTCAGTACCAGCAACTCCTGAATGCGGAGCTGGCGTTTCGTCTGGCTTCCGATCGGTTTCAGGCGGTAAAAAGCAGGGCCCTTGTGGGTGAACTGGCTTCCATTGACTCGGTTGAATCACTGATTTTTCTTCAGGACAGGGAGATTTTCCTCAATCAGAGCCGGATCGATGAACTCAATAGCCGTCTCCAGTTATCTACCTATTATTGGTCGTCTGATGAAAAGCCACTTGCCATCGAAAATGGCATTTCTCCAGAGGTTCCGTCTGCGTTTATGTCGGCCTTTCCCGATTCTTCTGTGAACACCATCATCGAAACTGCCGTCGTGCAACATCCTGAACTGCTGAAGGTCACATTGAAATCAAACCTTCTTCAGCTCGACCGGAAACTGAGTTCGGAAATGCTGAAACCTCAGTTGAATGTGCAGTATTCCTGGTTATCGAGGGTCGATAAATCGGTCTGGTTTAATTCGGCACCGGACCGCAATTACAAGCTGGGATTTGATCTTTCATTTCCGGTTTTTTTGCGGAAAGAGAGAGGAAAGCTGGGTCTGGTGAAAACAAAACTTCTGCAAAACTCTCTCGATCAGATTCAGTTGCAGCGGGACATCGAAGTGGACATCCGTACCAGTTACAATGAGCTGAAAAATCTTAAGAAGCAGATGGAGATGCAGGTAAAAATGGTGGAGAATTACAAACGACTGAGGGATGCAGAAGTACGGAAATTTGAGATTGGAGAAAGCACGTTGTTTCTCATCAACAGCCGGGAAGCCAAGCTCATTGAGGCGCAGATTAAACAGGCATCTTTCATGTCCAAATACCAGAAAGAACGTGCTGCCATTTTTTACGCTGCCGGCCGAAATCCACTTTTGCCTTTGTTTTAGATTATTTTGGAATTGAGGATTGGCTGACTGCTTTTTTGCATTCTCAATCAGATCATTCACCATGTCAAACGAAACACGACAGGCATTTACAAAAGCGTACGGCGAGAAAGAATCCATACAAACCTATTTTTGTCCGGGCCGCATCAATCTCATCGGCGAACACATCGACTACAATGGCGGTGTCGTTTTTCCTGCGGCTCTCACTTTAGGTATAACCGCCTGTATTTCAAAGCGGGAGGATGATGTGGTGCGGTTTTCTTCTACGACCATTCCGGGTATGGTTGAAATCAGGTTACGTGATACATTATCAAATAAATCCAGTCAGAACTGGGCCAATTATCCGATTGGTGTTCTGGCTTTTCTTCAGAAGGAAGGATATGCATTATCCGGTGCCGATGTGATGTTCAGCAGCACGCTTCCGGACGGTGCTGGGTTGTCGTCATCCGCTGCAATTGAAGTGCTTACGGCCTTTATGTTCCTGGTTGAAAATGGGCATCCGGAACCCAACCGAGTCTGGTTGTCCACCTTTGCCCAGAAAGTAGAAAATGAATTCATTGGAGTGAACTGCGGCATCATGGACCAGTTTTCGGTTGCCAATGGTAAGAAGGGACAAGGCATTTTGCTCAACTGCAACAATCTTGACTTCCGGTATGTGCCGATCGAATTAGGCAACTACCGTCTGGTGATTTTGAATACCCATAAGCGGAGAGAGTTGGCTGATAGCAAATACAATGAACGCCGGGCAGAATGCGATGAGGCACTGGCGATTCTCAATCAATCCGGAACCTATCCTGATTTATGTTCGGCAACAACGGAATCGGTTCAATCCTTAATTTCAGATCCGGTGATCCGGGCAAGAGCGATACATGTGGTGACAGAAAACCAGCGGGTTCTTGAGGCCTGCCGGGTTCTGGAAGAAGGAAATCTCGTTCGGTTCGGTCAGTTATTGAACGAATCACATTTTTCGCTTCGTGACCTTTATGCTGTCACAGGCAAGGAGCTTGATGTGATAACGGAAGCGGCAAGATCACATGCCAGTTGCCTTGGAGCCCGTATGACAGGTGCCGGTTTTGGAGGTTGTGCCATTGCCATCGTAGAGAAGAATGCCATTCAAGAATTTATCAGAATTGTAACCGAAATGTATGAGTCCGCCTGCGGTTTGGTACCATCCGTATATGTGAGTGAAATAGGAGAGGGGTTGCGAAAAATGAGCTGAGTTTTTTTCTGATTTTAAGTGTCTGTCTTTTAGAAGTTTATTTCAGCAATAGAAAATTTTAATAACAAACTTTGTGGTAGTTTAAAAACTATGTACAAATTGCGTTCTGAAACTGTGACCTTTGTTGATATGAAGGAAGCAGGTT
>CAMCXM010000125.1 GCA_945883425.1 Spirosoma fluviale | reverse complement strand
CAACCTGATTCAGGCGAAAATCGATCTGGCTATTCAGGTAAAAGTTATGGTTTCTTAGAAACAGGCAAATTAGATTTTTCTACAACAACGTCTCCTTCACAATGATGTAGACACCCATACAAAGCACAAACCAACCGAAAGCGGGCTTGAGTTTATCTCCCGGAATTCGTTTCGACAGAACGCTGCCTGTAACAATTCCCAGTATGGCAATGGATGTAAAGATCAGGAGAAATGGCCAGTCAATAACTTCCTGTCCTTTCAGATCACCGGTAAATCCGATGAGCGATTTGGCCGCAATGATGATGAGAGATGTACCCACCGCTTTTTTCATAGGAAGTTTGGCCAGAATAACCAGGGCCGGAATAATCAGAAAACCACCGCCGGCTCCAACCAGACCGGTGACTACGCCAACCACTGCACCTTCCAGTAAAATAAGCGGATAGTTGTATTGAACCTCTGCCCCGGAATCTGCTTTTTTGGTTTGTTTCCGGATCATCGACCAGGAAGCCAGCAACATAATCACCGCAAACAAGAGCAACAATCCAACCGATTTGGTCACTTCCAATGTCCCGATCTGAACAATGGGATCGGGAATCATGGGAACCAATACGGCTCTGGCAAAGTAGACACTGATGATGGACGGAATCCCGAAAACCAGGGCCGTCATCCAGTGAATATTGCCCAGTTTCATGTGGGTGATGGAACCGACAAGACTCGTTGAACCGACGATAAAAAGCGAATAAGCGGTTGCCAGAACGGCATCCACCGAAAACAAATACACCAGAATGGGTACCGTGAGAATAGAACCGCCACCGCCAATCAGGCCAAGTGACAATCCCATTGCAATGGCTCCAACGTATCCTAATATTTCATTCATTCTATCTGATTTTTGTTCTCAACAACCCGGTAAACCACGGAAAACTACATCCAAAGCCTGGTGACTTTCGTTACAATAACTTTTAACCAACAGACAAAAAGGACAGATCCCGAATTGAAACAACTTGAAATCTACTTGTAATTCTATCCTTCTGGCTTATCTGACCAGTTCAGAGAGTGCGAATATTTTTCCAACCCGAACGCCTTTTTCACCCATTTCCAGAATGGCGCATTCATTGACGGGATCGTGTTCAAAAAACAGTGTCCATTCTTCCTTCAGTGCCCGATCGAAAAACCGGGTTTTGTCGGCAAGCGTTTCCAAAGGTCGCATGTCGTATCCCATTATGTAGGGCATTGGCACATGGTGAACCGAAGGAAACAAATCAGCACAAAAAACGAGTTTCATTTTTTCGCTTTGGATCACGGGCAGAATCATGGCTTCGGTGTGTCCGTAAACACGAAACAATTCCATCCAGGGCCATGGAGAACTGTCGCCTTCGGGAAGAAAATTCAGAAGACCAAGCTCCTGCATCGGAAGTAAATTTTCTTTAAGGAAACTCGCCTTTTCCCGTGCATTCGGTTTGATGGCCCAGTTCCAGTGCTTTTCATCCACCCAATATTTTGCATTGGGAAAAACAGGCGCAAATCCGGTTTCCGTCCGGGTAATGCTGCCGCCACAATGATCAAAATGGAGATGTGTATGAAACACATCGGTGATGGATTCCGGAGAATATCCGGCTTCAGCCAATGACTTTTCGAGGCTATAGTCGCCGTGCATATAGTAATGCGAAAAGAATTTGGCGTCTTGTTTGTTGCCCATTCCTGTGTCAATCAGCAAACGGGTATCTCCTTCCTCAATTAATAAACAACGCAATGCCCAGGAGCACATATTGTTTTCATCGGCGGGATTTAGCTTGTTCCATATGGATTTGGGGACAACGCCAAACATGGCGCCGCCGTCAAGCTTAAAGTTGCCGGCGTGGATGACAGATATTTTCATTTGGAACTGGTGTTTTTCTATTTTCTTCAGAAACAAAAATCAAGCCTCTGCCAACCGCTGACGGACAACTTCAAACAAAGCAACACCGGTGGCAACACTCACATTGAGCGATCCGATTTTACCGGCCTGCGGGAACTTTGCTTCGTGGTGCACTTTCCGAAGAAGAAATTCTGAGATACCATCTTCTTCCGAACCCATCACCAAAGCAACCGGTCCTGTCATTGGCAAATCAAAAACGGTTTCATTTCCTTTTTCAGTGACGGCAACTAAGGTCAGGCCACTGTCGTTGAGAAAGTTGAGTGTCTTACCTAGATCCCGCTCCCGGCAAATCGGAATGTGGTTAAGCGCTCCGGCAGACGTTTTCATTGCATCGTCATTGATCTGGGCGGCTCCTTTTTCAGGAACCACAATCGCATGAACACCGGCGCATTCGCAGGTACGGGCGATGGCACCAAAATTCCGGACATCGGTTACGCGATCCAGAATGAGAATAAACGGAACCACACCTTGTTCAAAAAGAAGGGGCACCAGATGCTCGATTTTCTGGTAGACAATCGGACTCACAAACGCCACCAGACCCTGGTGCATTTTCGGCGTTACCCGGTTCAGTTTTTCAACCGGAACCACCTGATATGGAATTTCTCTGGTGCGACAGGCCTGCACCATATCGATTCCTTCCTGCCGGTTAAGCAGTTCGCGGTTGATCAGAAGTTTTTCCACTTCTTTATCCGATTTGAGCAATTCGGCCACGGGATGCAACCCGATCACGATGTTGTTTGAGGTAGGTGCAGGTCTCGAATAGCCCTGTTGTCTTACCGGTTTATAACTCCTTTTCTCCATAACTCCACTACGCCATACCAGACGCGATCATATTCATTGTAACGTTTTAATTCCCAGACATTTGGATCTTTATCTGCCGGTCGGCGGGTAAAGTAAAAAACAGTATTTTCTCCTCCCACCGACTTATCGTACTGCCAGATTTCAGAATCCAGATTCCGATACACGATGGGTGGCTGTCCGTAAATGGCAAACACCATCCCACGGTCGGTTTTCCAGCCGGCTTTGTGTGATGAAAACAGCCGGTTGGCATCTTCTATATTTTCAAAATAACGACGGATCATTTTCCGGGCCTGGTCTTTCTGACTGCTGATTTTTAGCCAGAACTGATCCAACGCCAGCTTTTGATTGGATGCCTCCATCAGATTCTTCCGCTCCTCGCGAGTGCTGATGTAAATCATCGGATCTATGAGTTCGGTTGGTTTTGTGACCATCGGAAAAAAGGACGGCATCACCATAAAACCAAAACCACTTTTCGGCTCTTTCCCGGAAGGCAAAAAATAATATCCGGCTTGAGAAAAAACGGTGAGTTCATTCATCTCGGCCTTCACCGGATAGGAATCTGCAAAATCATGTCCTGAAGTCGGAACCGCTGCCATTGGAGGAAGTGCCACGGAAGAATTGAATGGATGAAACTCCATTTCATTTCCTGTAAATCCAAAATTAAATGTACGAAGAACAACGGTATCGCCCGTTCGGATATAGGGTTCAAAAACGGGAATCCGTCCTTTGGATGTAAACAGACAGGACTGATAATCACCTGATTCAGAAGCCTTTTTTAATGGAAGATCAAACACGAAATCTTCCTGAGAAAACCGCTCTTTCACATGTAGTTCGAATAAGCGGGCTCTATCCGATTTGGGAATTTTAACCAGTAACACCAGCGGATTGACAGACGGTGCCACACGTTCGGAAGGATGCAATGTATCGCCGCCCAGTTTTCGGTTTGACTCATAACCAGGAGTGATGCGGTACAACATATGGTACCTCTCCCAAATGGCCAGATGATTTTTCAAACCCTCCAGTTTTTTGAACTCGATCTGAATGAACACCTGCAGGTCCTCTCCGGATTCGAGAACACGGAACTGAACATTGAGCGGAACATTCCGGTTGTATAAATAGGCCTGATTGATTCGTGCGACGGGTTTATATTCATTGCAGGCCATCCATCCAAACGATACCGTCAGGATGAAGAGCAGTTGAACTGATGAAAACCGTACACCGAAGAATTTCAAAACGTTGCAAAGGTATTTCAATCAGTCAAAAAAAAAGGCCGGAGACCCGGCCTTTTACGAAAGAGAGTGTTTTTATTTATTCAGCTTGTACGTGAGTCCAACGGCCAACACATATTTAAACTGAATCCGTGGTCCGATTGCACCGTCTGACTGAACGATTTTGATGTCATCATCATAAATCAGGTTGGTATTGAAACTCACCTGAACCAACTTATTCACCGACATCAGAATGGCATTATCCCAGAAAACGTCAATCAGTTTCGGGGTTTTGTAGTTCATGAAAAGGTTGAGGTTGGTCTGATACTGGATGTTCTCCATCAACTTGTATTTGAAGTTTGTATTCAGATACGCTCCAAATTCTGAACGGGTCATCTTTCCCGGAACCACACCATAGGCTCCTGCATCACTCAAGCCTTTGTCACCGACAATAGTAACTTTGGATGTGAGAGGAGAAATCATCGCATAAAACATCTCACCGTTCTTATATTCAAAACCAATCGAATTTACCAGAAACGCGGGTGCCAGAAAGTTGGAAATAAACTGATCGGTGATGGTATCGGTAACGCCATCGGCTTTTTTACCTGCCACGTCGTATTTATAGCCCTTATCAAATTGCGTTCTGAAATCGACCAAACCTGCAAAACCCCAGTTCTTGTTCAGCGACCGGGTGTATTTCGACGTAAAAATCAAACGGTCATCAGACTTTCTCAGTTTCGGTGCAGTTCCGTCCTGTCCGCCACCGAGTCGGGTAATGCCATAACCCATATCAAGCAGGTTGTTCCAACGATTGGCCCCGTTTACATAGTTGGCAAAACCGGTAAAAAGTCCCGTCAGTGTGAGCGCATCCTGGCCCCCACCCTGCCAGTTTTTCAAACCGGTCATAGTGAAATTAGCCCCAACGGTTCCTCCTAATTTCCAATGTTTGGCCGAATCCGGATTGGCGTCGATGGTTTTCACTTTCAACGCATTTTCAACATCTGCCTTGTTAAGTTCATTTATATTCTGGGCATAAAGAGATGTGGCTGCCAGGAAAGGCAGCAGCAGTAAAACTTTCTTCATGAAGGTATCGAATTAATTGCGCTTTAACAGATCGCGGATTTCTCCCAATAAAATTTCTTCTCTGGAAGGAGCCGGAGGTGTGGCTGGAGCTGCAGCTTCTTCTTTATCCATTTTGCTTTTGGCCGCGTTGATTCCTTTGATGATGAGAAACAACACAAACGCAACAATCACAAAATTGATGGTGGCGGAAAGAAACATTCCGTACTTTACAGACCCGAAGGCAGTGAGATCTTCCAGCTTTGTGAGATTCGCCGCTTCCAGTGCAGGCTTTAACAGCAGTGGTGTAATTACATCGTCAATCGATGAACTGACAATTTTACCGAAAGCCCCACCAATGATCACCCCTATGGCTAAATCAACTACATTGCCGTTCATGGCAAACGCCTTAAACTCAGAAACAAAACCCATATTTGAATTATAAAAATATTTGAACGATTGGCAAATGAGCATTTTATAAAAGAGAAATGCAAAAGAACCGGACGGAATCTTAAAGAACAGAACAGATGATAGCAGGATCTGAAACAGCAAATTTTCGTCAGTATCCCAGTTGGTTCTGATCAGTTATGGCAATTCTCAATATTCCTGTCTGTATCTTTGAAACATTGAAATGCTTTCACTGCATTTCACTTTCCAATGAGGCACTATTTAAAAACTTCCACGCTCTTCCTGTTTATTCTGTCAACAACGGCATTTTGGGGTTGCGGAAAAAAGAAAGAGCAAACCAAACCCCGGCTATCCGACATTTCAGAATCTGTGTATGCTTCTGCCCGCATCAAAGCAGTGAACCAGTTCACCATCTTTCCTGCTATGAACGGCACCCTCAAAGAAGTAATGGTGGAAGCCGGAGATACGGTATCCGAAAACCAGGATCTGTTCCGATTGGACGATCTCACATCAAAACTCAATTCCGAAAATGCCCGGCTGGCGTTGCAACTGGCCGAAGAAAATGCGCAGAAAGGTTCGGACAAAAAGAAGGAACTGGAAATTGCGATCAACCTTGCCAAAGAAAAATACAAACTGGATGCCGATCTTCTGAAACGACAAAAAAACCTCTGGTCACAAGGTGTGGGATCGAAAGCCGATCTGGACCAGAAAGAACTGGCAGCTGAAAATTCAAAATCGAATCTGGAATCAGCCAAAAGTCGTCTCGAGCAAATCAACACACAACTCTCCAACGATCTCCAAAAAGCCCGCAACAATTTCCAGATCAGCCAGAAACAGAAAGGCGATTTTATCATTCGAAGTCTGCACAAAGGCCGCGTGTTTGATGTATTGAAGAAAACAGGCGAGGTCGTCAGTCCGCAAACACCGCTGGCCATTATTGGAGATGCCGGATCGTTTCTGATCGAAATGGAAGTGGACCAGACCGATATCACGCGGATTCAGCACGGACAACTCGTGACGCTCACGATGGACAGTTACCGCAACCAGGTTTTTGAAGCGACGGTCACCAAAATCTACCCCATCATGGACGAGCGTTCCCGGACCTTTAAAGTGGAGGCTCTTTTCAAACAAACACCTCCTGCTTTGTATCCAAATCTGACGGCTGAAGCCAACATCATCATTTTTCAAAAAGCGAAATCACTGACCATTCCCCGGAATTATCTGGTGGATGGAAAATATGTTCTGGTTGGAAAAGACGAGAAAAAGGAAGTGACCATTGGCCTGAAAGACTACCAGAAAGTCGAAATTCTGTCCGGAATCGATTCATCGACGGTGCTTTTCAAACCCTAAGCCATGAAACTATTTCTGATTCTGGATGTAGCCCTTGGCTTCCTTATGGCAAGACTCCGTCAGTCAATCGTAGCGGCAGTGGGCGTTACGTTTGGTGTGGCTATGTTTATTGCGCTGGTGAGTTTTATGAGTGGGCTCAACGATCTGCTTGACGGCCTCATTCTAAACCGGACACCCCATATTCGCTTTTACAATGAGATCAAACCATCGGCCAGCCAACCGGTTAATCGCTCCCTCTTGTTTCAGGATGCTGAGAATTTCATCCGTTCGGTGAAACCCAAAGACCAGGGAAAAGAAATCTACAACAGCAAGGCCATTTTACAGGCACTCAAATCGGATCCGACAGTGATCGATGTGGCACCCAAAGCGGCGACACAGGTTTTCTTTAACACCGGTGTCATCGAAATCGCCGGCATCGTAAACGGTGTGGATATTCAGGCAGAAGAAAAACTGTTCCGGTTTTCAGATTACGTGCTGGAAGGTGACATCAACGACATTTCAAATTCCTCCAACTCCATTTTCATCGGGAAAGGAATTGCCGACAAACTACTGGTGGACATTGGAGATGTGATCCAGGTAACGACTCCAAAAGGCGACATCAGCAGTCTGAAAGTAGCCGGAATTTTTCAGTTTGGACTGGCTGAAATCGACAACTCGACATCCTATGCGTCTCTGGCGACAGTGCAGAAACTATTGGTAAAACCGGCATCCTACATCACCGATATTCAAATCAAACTGACCGATATCAAAAATGCACCGGCCACAGCTTTCGCACTTTCGAAAGAATTTGGCGTAGATGCCGTCGATATCCAGACCGCCAATTCTCAATTTGAAACCGGTAGTAAAGTGCGGACCATCATTTCATACGCCGTAGGAATTACGCTTTTGATCGTAGCGGGTTTTGGGATTTACAACATCCTCAACATGCTGATTTATGAGAAAATGGATTCCATCGCCATTCTCAAAGCCACGGGTTTTTCAGGACGGGATGTCCAGGGAGTTTTCATTTTGCTGTCGCTTATTATTGGAATTGCCGGAGGATTGTCCGGATTACTATTCGGGTTAGGACTAACAGCTCTGATAGACAATATTCCGTTTGAAACGCCATCACTGCCTACGATCAAAACCTACCCGATCGTGTACAGTGGCGTGTATTATGTGATTGGGATCACCTTCGCGATGGTGACCACCTTTTTCGCCGGACTGTTTCCCGCACGGAAGGCAAGTAAACTTGATCCTGTCACCATCATCCGTGGAAAATAACATGGCAAATATGGAGAACGAACCCGTCCTCAGAACAAAAGGAATCAGCAAATCCTTCTTCGATCCGGTCGAAAACAAGGTATTAAAGGACGTTACATTTCAGATTGAAAGAGGATCCTTCTGTTCCATAGTCGGGAAATCCGGCTGCGGAAAATCAACCCTGCTCTACATTCTGTCCACCATGGACACCGACTTCGAAGGCGAATTGTATCTGGACGGTCAGTCGCTGCGTGGCTTGAGCAACATGGAACTGGCCAGGGTGCGCAATGAAAAAATCGGGTTTGTGTTTCAGTTTCACTACCTGTTGGATGAGTTTACCGTCCTTAAAAATGTAATCCTGCCCGGCATCAAACTGGGAAAGCTCACGAAAGAACAATTGGAACACGAAGCCATGGGTTTGCTGAAAATCATGGGTGTGGATGACCAGGCGATGAAGAAACCCAACCAACTTTCGGGAGGACAAAAACAGCGGATTGCCATTGCCCGTGCGTTGATCAACAAACCTGTCATCATTATGGGTGATGAACCGACCGGAAATCTTGACAAAAAGAATACCGAGATCGTTTTCGAGATTTTTAAAGAACTTTCACAGGAACGAAAGCAATCGTTGCTGGTGGTAACGCACGACGACGATTTCGCCCGCCGTACCGACCGCATCATTGAAATGGAAGATGGCAGAATCATCAAATCATAAACCAACCCAAAAGGAAGCCCGTCCCACTACATTACAGTCTATCCAAGCGTTCTGGAAGAAACTGGGTCCAGGCCTTGTGACGGGAGCCAGTGACGACGATCCTTCCGGTATTACCACTTACTCGCAGGCCGGAGCGCAGTTTGGCACCCACTTGCTTTGGACAGCATTGTTTACCTATCCGCTGATGGTTTCGGTGCAGGAAATGTGTGCCCGGATCGGATTGGTTACCCGCAAAGGACTCACCGGAGTGATCCGTCGGAAATATCCGAAGCCGGTTTTATATGTGTTGCTGGTCCTTAGTTTTCCTTCCATTGTTCTCAATATTGGAGCTGATATTGCCGGAATGGGAGCCGTTGCCAATCTTCTGGTTCCAGCGATTCCGTCCTTTTTATTTTCGATTCTGTTCACCGGGATTCTGATGTATTCCATAGTCTTCTGGAGTTACCGGAAAATTTCGAATGTTCTGAAATGGTTGTGCATCACTCTGTTTTGCTATTTGGTAATTCCTTTCCTGGTGAAGACCGACTGGCTGGATGTGGCTCGGCATACATTCGTTCCGGAAATCATCAACAGCCGGGATTACTTCTTTGCTCTTGTCGCAATTCTGGGTACCACGATTTCTCCCTACCTGTTTTTCTGGCAGGCCAATATGGAAGTGGAAGAAGTGAAACACCGCCATGTGATGGTCGACAAACAACTGATCACCGATATGCGGACGGATGTGAAAGGCGGACTTTTCCTTACCAACATTGTCTTTTTCTTCATCATTCTCACCACGGGAACCGTCCTTTTTTCGTCGGGTATACACAATATTGAAACTGTTGAGCAAGCGGCCAAAGCCTTGCAACCGCTGGCCGGAAATTTTGCCTACGCGTTGTTTGCCATTGGCGTTCTGGGGACTGGATTTCTGGCGATTCCCGTACTGGCAGGTTCACTGAGTTACATGATTGCCGAAACGTTTGGCTGGAAAGAAGGACTTGATAAGAAGTTCCACCAGGCCAAAGGATTTTATGTGGCGATGCTGATTTCGTTACTGGTTGGATTGCTGATCCACTTTCTGGGTATGAGTCCGGTAAAAGCCTTGTTGTACACCGCCATTTTGTACGGAATCACCGCTCCGTTTCTGATTGGCGTGGTGATTCACATCTGCAACAGCAAAGAGATTATGGGCGAATACACCAACGGATTCTGGTCCAATTTTCTGGGCATTGGCACCATGCTGCTGATGCTGGCCTCGGCATCTGCACTTCTCTTTTTGTGAGGGAGATGCTGTTTTTCAGCGAATGATTTTGTTCCGGCCGCCGCTGAAGAAGTTGATAAACAGCACCACGAATACCAGAAAAATAAAGGACTGGGCACAGACCATGAGCTTGCCACCATTCGCAACGGGATGAATATCGCCATATCCCAAAGAGGCAGACGTTACAAAACTGAAGTACAGAAAATCGATGCTGGATTTCGCTTTCTGATCCAACCAGTCGAAACCACGGTACATCACAGCAAACTCAAAGGTGATTTCGATGTAGTTGAATAATAGTAGAAGAATGGCCCGGTTTGAAGATCGGGTGTGCGAAAACATATCGGACACAAAGACCAGAGCGGCGATATAAAGGACGGTTTCGAGCAAAAAATAAACCGCACAAAACAGAAAAACCGGATGGTGAGCCAGCCCAAAATAAAACACCATCAAGGGGAACAACAGCTTTCCAAGGACATAGACTTCGATCGCCAGATTCTTGTAGGTCAACCCTTTATTCCCAAAAATATGCCGTATGTAAATGCCTGGAAACAGAAACTGAACGGCGATGAGAAACAACCGGAGCAAGCGTTCGAGCCCAATGTCGTTGTGGCGGTCGTTTTCCCAAACACCCACCAGGTATTTCCAGTGCTTCTGCAAAACCGGTTCATCCGAAGGCAGATTGTGCTCAGGTTTTCCGAAAATGAGTTTGAATAAAAATTGGTTCATGGGTGCTGAATCCAGATCTTAAAAGGAACTTTCAATAAATACATTCGCAAAGTACGCACAGGAAATGAGTTCTGAACCAACCTGCATCACACATTGAAATGAGTCATCATAAAAACAGATTTCATGCCGGAATTCCATTAATTTTCAGGCTGAAGTGAATCCTGACTAAAAATTCATTCGACAGAATTCTTCCTTCTGAAACTGTTTCGAATGGCCTACAACGAAAAATTAGCCGACCGTGCCCGTGAAATATTTGCCCGGCTGGCACCTGAAACCACCGAAAAAGTCATGTTTGGTGGCCTTTGCTTTATGGTGGATGAAAAAATGTGCGCCGGAATTGTGAAAGAAGACCTCATGCTTCGGCTCAATCCCGACAGCATCGAAACCGTCCTTGAAATGGAAGGTTGCCTGCCGATGGATTTTACAGGCAAGTCGATGAAGGGATTTGTTTATGTCTCGGGCGATACCGTCCTTCGGAATGACCGCCTGGAAAACTGGATACGGCTGGCACTGGAATACAATCCTCTGGCCAAAGCCACTAAAAAGAAAATAAACCCAGATTATGCAATAGGATGTAAATGATTGATTTTCTATGCTTTAGAACCTCACCTAAATCCTCCCGAAGCTAGTTCGGGACAGGTTCCCGAGGCAGGCTCGGGACAAGCTCTCCAATGTAGAGGACTTAAGGTGAAAATCAATCATTTATGAACTCAAAGCTTTTTCTATTGCGGAATT
>CAMCXM010000124.1 GCA_945883425.1 Spirosoma fluviale | reverse complement strand
CAGATTCTGATAACGGGCAGCGGAAGTGGCTACTCCTTTGAAATCGGTTAACCATGTAGAACAGCAGAGTTCCCGGCCACAGGTTCCAATGCCTCCCAAACGACCGGCTTCCTGACGGAGACTGATCTGTCGCATATCGACCCTCACTTTGAATTCACCGCCCAGCAATTTGATCAGTTCACGAAAATCGACCCGCTCTTCGGCTGAATAAAAAAAGGAAGCTTTGGTTCCGTCTGCCTGAAATTCGACATCCGATAATTTCATCGGAAGCTTCATCTCATGAACTACCTGACGGGTTCTGTACAACGATGGAAGTTCACGGTTTCGGGCCTCTTCGTATCGTTCAAAATCTTTATCCGATGCCAGTCTTACGATTCCCTTCAGTTCATCAAAGCTGGTTTTCGGTGCTTTCTTCTTCAATTGAAGATGGGCCATTTCGCCTTGAAGCGATACAAACCCAAGATGATAGCCGGCACCCGTTTCCACCATTACACCATCGCCGGTGTATAGCCGCTTTCCTGTTTTATTGATGAAGAATTCTTTCCGGCCTGCTTTAAAACGAATCTCGACCAGATTGCGGTAACTTTCGTTCACCCAATCCATGATGTCACCCAGCCAGTCTGTTGTGCTCAGAATATTGCAGCCTCCACCTGCACAGCCACTGCAGGAGCCGGTTTTGCTGCTTCCTGACTTTATGGAACATCCTCCACTGCTACACGATCCGCATCCCATTGTTCGCTCTTTCTGGTCTGATTTACTGGTGACTCATTTTTTAGGTCGCCAAAGATAGGTCAAATTGATCTTCATTGGTGAGGCCATTGGTAATTTCTGTAATCCGAACATCCGAGATCACATTAAACCATTGTTTATCAATTGCTTGATGGTTATTGAAAAACTCAGAATCCGGGAATCAGTCTTGTGACGGCTTCCAGAACCTGATCCACAGAAATTCCGGCAACATCTTCTTCTGAACCATTGTGGTACGTTTCCGCCAGATTTTTATAACCTGATTCTACATCACCAAATGAAGCAGGATAAACTGTACAGATCCAACCAGCCACGTTTGAAGGATATGGATTCCAACGGCCAAAATGATTCCCCTGGCTGATCACAATACAAGGTGTTCCGGTCGTGGCGGCCATGTGAACCGGAGATGATTCATTGGAAATGAGGAGATCCGATTTGCTTAGTTCTTCCAGTGATTGGGTTATGGATCGTTTACCCGCCAGATTCACAACTGAAATTCCTGGAAGCATTTGAATCAACTCCTCACCCAACGCACGTTCGCCGGGGCCGCCCAATATTTTCACTTCAATGGTTCGCTTTTCGGATAATTTGTGAACCAGTTCTCCGAAAAAACGCAAAGGCCAGCGACGGTTGCGGGTACTGGCTCCAGGTGCAATCGAAATCACCATCTTACCCGACTCAAAATGAGAATCTCCGGAACGATGGTTCTGATCCAAAAGTCCGGGTAACCGGGATGCTTCTTCTGAAAAATGGCCGAAGAAATTCCGGTTTCGGTAAAACTCAAACAAGGGAACCTGTCCTGTCGAAATGTGGCTTGTGTAAAAATGATCCGACCATGATTTTTCGAACCGACTCATATAATGACCGACCGCTTCTCCTGTAAACACTTTGGCAGAACCACTCACTCTCACAACCGACTCCAGCCAGTATTGCCGGGTGTGTGAAGGATAAAGCACCAATTCAAATCCGGCTTTACGGACGGCACGCAAAATACGAAACCGATATCCCCAGCTGTTGATAAACCGGGCCCGGTCGATCCAGATAAATTCATTAAAAACAGCAGAATCCAGCGATTCAGCAAGGTCCTTCACCTGCTGGTTTCCGGCAAATGAAAATGAGAAGTCCTTCCATCGATTTTCCTTCCGTAAAACCGAAAAAAATGGCCGGCACATGAGGTAATCCCCAATCAGATCCAGCCGATAAATGAGTATTTTCTTTTGGGGTTGATAAGGGATGGAAAACAGAATCCATTGATCAATCAGTTCATAAACCCAAAGTTTAAACGGGTACTTAAGCCGGTAAACCCAGTTGGATATCTGTTCGCTGATGGAGGCTTTCACAAATTCTGCAGAGAAATTCCGGATCAAACCGCCACAATTCAGGACAGCATTTCCGTGGAAAGCCCAAACATACCGTAATTTGTGGTTTCTGAATTTATTCTGAATCGCATGTTTCAAAAAATACTGGCTTCCTTTTTCCGGGGTTTGGTGCTGGTGGCGCCTGTGACCATTACCATTTACATTCTGGTGTCTGCACTACGGTATGTAGATGAACTGTTGCACATCGAGTTTCCAGGTCTGGGCATATTCATATTGGTTTCCTCTATTACCCTGATCGGGGCTTTGAGTAAGACATTATTGATAAATCCCCTTTTAGGCTATCTGGAGAAAATCATCACCAAAGTACCGCTGGCGGCTCTTATTTATTCTTCCCTGAAAGACCTGCTTTCAGCTTTTGTTGGCGACAAGCGGAAATTTGATCAGCCGGTTTTGGTGGAACTCGTTCCCGGCTCCGGCATTTTGAAAGTGGGTTTCATTACCCAGCAAACCATTGAACCAGTCGTAAGTCCCGATTACAGGGCAGTATATTTCCCACACTCCTACAATATTTCCGGAGAAGTGATGCTGGTTCCTTCGCACCGCATACAATCGATGGAATGGAAAAGCGCAGACGCGATGAAGTTTGTGGTTTCAGGTGGTGTGGCTTTCCACAAAAACGGAGAACAAAACGCTATTTGAGGGTTCGCACAATTTCGGAAGATGCGGAATAAGCCGTACTCCAGGCCGCCTGAAAGTTAAATCCTCCCGTCACGCCATCTACGTTTAAAACTTCACCGGCAAAAAACAATCCGGGAAAACGCTTTGCCTGACAACTTCCTGCATCAATTTCATCCAGATCGATACCGCCCGAAGTGACAAATTCGTCTTTATACGTCGTTTTTCCACTGGCCTGAAATACTCTTTTTTTCAATAGACGTGTTGCTTCCTGAACCTTCTTTTTCCCTGCTTCGGCCCAGTTGAAATAGGCTGACAAGCCCGATTCTTCACAAACTTTTTCCCAAAGTCGTTTGGGTAATGGAAAGATCATCGATTGATCCGGGCGCTTTTGGGGATTGGCTAATTGAAATGCAAACAACTGCCTTTCAACTTCTTCAACAGACAATTCGGGAAGCCAGTCAACCGAAAAAGAATAACGATACTCCCGCTCATGCAGCAACCGGGCACCAAAGGCCGACAACTTCAGGACGGCCGGTCCGCTAAATCCCCAATGGGTAACCAGAACCGGACCCGTGAACGACAAATCCGACTTCTCCAATTTCACAGTCGCCGACGGAACCGAAAGTCCCATCAGTTCTTTCCAGGGATGGTTCACCACATTAAACGTAAACAAGGACGGTACCGGCGGAACAATCGAAAACCCAAAATCCTTGAGAAACGAAAAACCATTTCCGGACGGACTTCCGCCACTTGCCACCAGTACATTCCGGCTCCAAAGGGTTTCACCCGATTCCAGTTCCAGTTCAAATCCTTGCGAACCTGGTGACACCCGACGAACAGCCGAATGAAGTTTTAAAGAGAATTGAGGACCTTTCGCTCCATTCTGCAATGCATCCACGATCGTCTGGCTTTCATTCGTTGACGGAAACATTCGACCATCTGCTTCTGGTACAATTTTTACACCCAAATCCTCAAACCAACGTAGCGTATCCCGAACCTGAAATTGTCGGAACACATCCTTTAGCCATGGATTTCCACGGGGATAAAATTCAATCAGCTTATCCGGTTCAAAACACTGGTGCGTCACGTTGCATCGGCCACCTCCCGAGATTTTCACTTTGGACAAAACCTTGCCGGTTTTCTCCAGAATGACCACCGATGCATTCGGCTTTTTTCTCAATACTTCCGAAGCGGCAAAAAAACCGGCGGCTCCTCCTCCAATGACGACAAGGTCCTTCAATGGGTTATTTCAATTCGGAAGCTTTGAAGTCTTTTTCCCAGATCAAACGGCCCAGATTCGACATTAACTGAACTTTCATCACCCGTTCCTTCGCCGTTCCACTCAGTTTAAGCAAGGCAAAATTCCGTCCGTTGTAAAGAGTGCCCGGAACCCGAAGCGTGTTGGGCTCGTTTCCCGGATTGTGCGTTCCGGCTGTTAATGGACTGGTGGTGAGATCATACAAAGGATAGGTTCCGGGACGGTCCAGCTTTGAGAGTTCGGCATGATGGCGATCGCCACTGAGAAAAAACACGCCGGAAATTCCGGCAGCGGTAATCCGGTCAATGAGCTTTCTTCTTTCGACAGGGTACACCGAATAATTTTCATACATCCGGGCATCATTAATTATCTGTCCGCCACAGGTAATGATTTTAAAATTCGCTTTTGAATACGCGAGGGCATCGAGCAGCCAGTTGATCTGTTCCTCTCCAAAAAATGCACGGGTCGAATCTTTGCTGTTGTTCGGGGCACGGAACCAACGGTCATCCAGCATAAAAAACTGGCAATCTCCCCAACCAAATGTATTCACGACAGAACCCTTTCCCAGAGGCTTACCATTTGGATTGGCCCAAAAAAGGTCAAATGCTTCGCTGGCCATTTCTTTGTTCCAGAAACTTCGGTCGGCATCATTCGGACCGTAATCGTGGTCATCCCAGGCAGCGTAATGGTGGGTCGAAGCGAGAAAAGGCTGCATTTCCGGTAAAGATCGGGTGTGGGTGTAACGGTGTAGAAATCCACTTTTCGTATTCCAGTCGCCTTCACGGGTATAGGTATTATCGCCCAGCCAAAGCATGAGGTCAGGTTTTTGTTCATGCAGTGTTTTAAAAACCATCATGCTGTCACCATATCCACGACCCGGCCGGTCCCAGAACGGTTCATTTACATAGGCACATGAACCCACTGCCGCTGTAAATGCAGGAGGATCTGTGCGAAACTGCCAGAGCGCCAAAGTTTGAAACTGAAGAGGATAGTCAAACTTTTGCGCTTTTCCATTGATCAGAACTTCATATTGATATTTCTTTCCGGGCAGCAACGAATCGGCATGGATTTCGGTGGCGAAGGCATTCATTTTCTCTGTCTTTACCGATTCCGTCCTTCTTTTCGCCGTTGGATTTTCGAGGTCCCAGAACCGAAACTGAACAGTGGCTTCTGATTTGGTCTGAATCCAGATAGCTACTTCCCGGTGATCGGAATAACCCAGCATTGGGCCGGATTGAACCACATTCTGTCCAGAACATGTAAAGGAGATAAACAGAATAAAAATAAGTAAAATGCGCATTTTTTAAAATTTTGTTTAACTTTTTTTAAAAAAGTCAAAACAAAAGTATCATGTTTGCTTTTATATAAAAATCTTGGAGGCAGAAATCAAGTAAAAAAACGCGGAGAATCCGAAAATCCTTAAGAGTAGGAACCTTTCAAATTAAAAAAATGGAACACCTTAAAATTGCCAGTGACAATTACGTCGCTTTCACATTTTTCATTGGGACAATGGCCATGATGGCCGCCTCAGTATTTTTCTTTTTCGAACTGAACAACACTTCTCCTAAATGGAGAACTTCAGTTTTGGTTTCGGGCCTCATCACTTTCATTGCAGCAGTTCATTACTACTACATGAGAGGGTACAATCTTGAAACGGGCGATTCTCCAACGTTTTTTCGTTACGTTGACTGGATACTCACCGTTCCTTTAATGTGCGTTGAGTTTTACCTGATTACCAAAAAAGCAGGAGCCAAAATCGGTTTGTTATGGAAACTGATCTTTGCATCTTTAGTAATGCTTGTAACAGGATACTTTGGCGAAACCATTTATCGTGAAAGCAGTGTCATGTGGGGAGTAATTTCAGGTGCTGCATATTTTTACATTGCATACCTGGTATGGTTCGGAGAGGTTGCTTCTCTTTCACAAACCGCAGGACCTCAGGTGGCAAAAGCTACCCGTGTTTTAGCATGGTTTGTGTTAGTTGGTTGGGCTATCTACCCTCTTGGCTACATTCTTGGAACTCCAGGTGGTCTTTTCGGAATTCAGCTTGTGTCTGATCCTGCAGCTGCCTCTCATTCAATGGATATTGTATACAACATTGCCGATGCCATCAATAAGATTGGATTTGGATTGGTCATTTATAGTTTGTCAAGATCTGAAGATTAATCAAACTAAATAGAAAATAGAAAAAAGGGAATGGCGCAAGCCAATCCCTTTTTTTTGATCCTTAACGAAAATCAAGGTTAGCCAAAGCCATTGTCAACTCAACAGCAAATGAGATTTACAAAATGAGCTCAAACCCAAACGAAACATTTTACGATTACATTTTCGCTGGTTTCGGAGCCTCCGCTTCTTTATTGCTTCTGGAGATGGACCGACGGAATTTGCTGAATAATTCCAAAGTCCTTATTATTGATCCAGATCCAAAGAAAAAGAATGATAAAACTTTCTGTTTCTGGGCTGAGGAGGAAGAGGCAATCGTCGCTGATCTACACCCATTAATTTCACATTCCTGGTCGGAAGCCGTAACCGGAAACCAGGTTATATCTGAGCTAAATCCCTATCAATACCATCATATTCAGAGTATAGAACTGTACCGCAGAGCCCAGGACATATTAACTAAAAATGGCTGCTCACATTTAAACAGTGCGGTGGACCAAATTAGAAAGGATGATAAAGGAAGTTTCATCTGTGCCGCCGGAAAAATTCTGAGAGCCGGCAGGATTTTTGACTCCCGACCCCCTGATTATGAAAAGCCATCTGAAAAGGAAGTTCATATTCACCAAAGCTTTATAGGATGGGTTGTTGAAACGGAAAATCCGGTAATTGAAGAGGCGATTATTCATCTAATGGATTTTGAAGTTAAACAGGACGGCGGTACCCAGTTTGTGTATTTCCTGCCATTTTCAAAAGATACTGCACTTGTAGAGATAACCCGTTTCGGTTCAGATATAATCCATGAGGAGGCCGCACGAAAACATCTTGAATCTTATCTACAGAAAAACTTTGGAAATTTCACCATAAAATCAGTCGAAAAAGGTTGCATTCCGATGAGCAATGCAAAGATTTTGGGGGAGGAACTGCCAGGAATCAGTCTGCTTGGCTCTCGAAACTATGCCGTTAAACCAAGTACCGGATATGCCTTTAAGAATATGTACAGGCAGGCAGGTGCTATTGCAAACTGCCTTGAGACCTCTGATGAGAAAGGACTTGATGCACTGAATAATTCTCACGTAAAATCAAACCGGGGACGTTTTGCCTTTTATGATGCTTTATTGCTGATGATACTAAAATATCATCCTGAATATGGCAAACCCATTTTCAAAAAACTATTCAGCAACACCAGATTTCATCACATCCTTCAATTCCTGGATGAAAAATCCAATCTATGGGAAGAGTTAATTATGTTCAGCCGACTTCCGTTGAAGCCATTTATGCAAGCCCTTTTTAGGCGGACCGTTGCGGAATCCTGGCTCAGACCTCTTATCATAACGCTGATTACATTAATTCTGATCACCTTGGGATTTCAGTCAAAGGTGCAAACAGTTTCAGGATATGCCCTTTTGATTTCTGGTATGTTTCTGGTCGGCATTCCACACGGAGCCGTTGACCACTTACTGGAAAGTGGGATGTGGGACCAAAAGAAACGAATAGGGTTCATCACCCAATACCTTCTTCAGGCAGCTGCCATGGCTGCGATATGGTTTGTTGCCCCAAACCCGGCACTTCTCTTTTTTTTAGTCTTTTCAGCCTGGCACTTCGGACAGGCGGATGGAAATCTTTGGGATTTACCAAGTGTTGCTTCAACTCTTTGGGGGGCGTCCATTTTGTTTTATATTCTTGGAACCCATCAATACGAGACCAACTTAATTTTAAGCTCTTTGAGCTCCCTTAACTTGCCATTTGAATGTCCCGTGACGGCCCTTTTACCCTGGCTTTTTTATGCTTTTCTGAAGAGAAACATTCATTTTGGGCTCACTATTTTATGGCTCAGTCTTTCAAGTATGTTGCCATTGATGCTTGCCTTTGGGCTTTATTTTATTGGACAGCACAGCTTTACGAGCTGGACTCAGATTTGCAGGCATCTAAATATGAGAGATGAAAAAGTATGGCTTCATGCCTTGCCATTTCACCTGGGCGGCTGGCTGCTAATGGCCGCTTTCTTACTGCTTTGGCCGGTACATGATTCTGACGTAACAATGAATCGGTGGGCCGTTTTTTTCATATTCATCGCATGCATCAGCTTGCCACACACCATATCCATGAAAGTGGTTTACACAAAGAAATCCTGATTATTCTGAAATAAATAACGGCACTACTTCTTAGAATTTTCAGAAGCCAGCACCATCTTCACTTTCAGGTGTTCGCCAACTGACATCACATCGGCCAGATCCTGAATGGTCAGGCTTTTATCCAGACGGAGAACAACGGTTGGTTCCGCCAGTTTGGATAACTCCGTTTTCAACGTTGATTCCAATTGCTCGTAAGCCACCGGAACCTTATTGATGTAGTATTCTTTAGCCGCCGTTACAGACAACGTGATGGGCTGCTTTGCCATCTGCGGACTCTGCTTGGCATTGGGTAGAAACAACTTGATCACATTGGGATTCACCAGTGTGGACACAATCAGAAAGAACAAAAGCAGGAAGAACATGATGTCGTTCAACGACTCCGTGCTCACCTCTGCGGTTTCCTTGGTACGTCTTCTCAGGTTCATAATCTTATGAATTGGGGGACGTGATTACTTGCTTGGTTCAAACAGAAGATCCATGAAATCAAGTGTGGCCTGCTCCATGCGTTCCACCACTTTATCAATCCGCATATTCACCAGATAATAACCAAGGAAGGCGATGATACCAACCATCAGACCGGCTGCGGAGGTGATCATTTTTTGATACAAACCACCGGAGATCACTCCAATGGAAAGGTTGTCCGTCATCGCGATGTCGTAGAAAATCTTGATTACTCCCATAATCGTACCCACGAATCCGAACATGGGGGCCAGTTTGGCAATGAGGCTGAGATATCCAAGGTTTTTCTCCAGTTTCGATATTTCCAGTTTACCCGTCGCTTCCATAGCTCCTTCAATCAAAGCAGGCTCGCTTCCAAGGCGGGAAATTCCTTTATCCAGCATCCGGCTGATCGGGGAGTTTACGGTTTGGCAAAGTCGACGGGCTTCAGCCACATTTCCACTTGTCAGACTGGATTTGAGACCATTTACAAAACCAGCCTCATAGGTCATGGCCTTTCCGACAGAGAGGAAACGTTCCACAAAAATGGAAATGGAAACAATGGAAAGAATCAGCAAAATCACCACGATGGTGACACCGGTTCCTCCACTGGACAAAATCAAATCAATCACCGTTTGTTTTTCCATCTGAGCAGATTGCGAAACGGCAGCAGCAGCAGTATCCAGGTTTTGCAGAAGAATCATTGTGTTAAAGTAAAGTAAGAAATGGAAGTGGAGAAGTTTTTGATATTCAGCACGCGATTAAATAATACGGACAAACCTAAAACGAGAGAAACACATTTCCAAGCCCTAGAAGGATCTGTCTTCATAACATGATGCACAAACGGCTATCATGGAAAAAAATTTAAACCGGAAAATAAGCAGAAGTTTACCGGGAGACTTTTTTCCTTGTTATAAAACGATCATAGTACCCTGTCGTTTTAAAGGTAAAGTATTTGTGGCCAAAGAAATTGGCAAAAAACCCAAAGCAGATTCCGCCCAGGTTGCAAAACAGAAAGCGGTCGATAAAGGCAAGAGAAAATGAAAATCCGGTCAAATCAGAACTCATTTTGGTGATTTCCCCAACCAAAGCTTCAAGCAAAAACTGAGTATTGGGATAATGATCAAACCAAAATTTGACCACCCGAAGGATCACTTCAGAGAAAAACCAGGTAACAGACAAAGCCACCATTGACACCAGAAAAAACTTAATGGCCTCCCTCGTTACGTTACCGGAATTCCGGGCATTGAATGCGAAAAGCTTGGTAAGAACAAAACCTACCACCATTCCGGTTAGGTATCCAAGAACGATGGAGGATCCGAATCCAATGCCAAACTGCCGGCGAAGAAAGGTGGCCGATATAATATTGGATGTAACGCCGGCCAGGGCAATGAGAAAATAGACAGCAAAATTCCGGACGCTTTTCGGGTTTCGGAGCTTTTCCATCAGGACTTCTGTCCAATGTTTCATCTCGAATTCGGCTTCCTGTTTTTCCTGATTCACTTGAAAATAAAGTAGAATGTTAAACGGCCACTGCTGCTTTTATGGCGGGATGCGGATCGTAGCCTTTCAATGTAAAATCAGAGTAGCTGAAAGCGAAAATATCCCGGATGGCAGGATTTATTTCCATTACAGGCAATGGCCTGATGTCTCTGGAAAGTAACTCTTTTGCTTGCTCCATGTGGTTAAGGTATAAATGCGTATCGCCACCTGTCCAGACAAATTCACCTGGCTTCAAATTACAAACCTGCGCCATCATCATTGTGAGTAAAGCATACGAAGCGATGTTAAAAGGTACACCCAGAAAAAAGTCAGCGGAACGCTGGTACAATGAGCAGGACAGTTTTCCATCGGCCACATAAAACTGAAACAGGGCATGGCAGGGAGGAAGTTTCATTTTAGAAATGTCTGCCACATTCCATGCACTTACGATCATTCGGCGGGAGTCCGGATTGTTCCGGATCTGGTTCACCACTTCTGAAATCTGATCAATATGGCCTCCGTCAGGTGTAGGCCAGGAACGCCATTGGTGCCCGTAAACCGGACCCAGATTCCCGTTTTCATCAGCCCACTCGTCCCAGATTGAAACACCGTTTTCCTTCAGATACTGAATGTTGGTACTCCCCTGAAGAAACCACAACAATTCGATGATAATGGATTTGAGATGAACCTTCTTGGTAGTCAGTAGAGGGAATCCTTGTTCCAGGTCAAAGCGCATCTGGGTACCAAAAAGACCCTTTGTCCCCGTACCGGTGCGGTCTGTCTTGGTGGCACCGGTATCAATAATTTGCTGTAAAAGAGAGTGATAAGCCTGCATAGGGACAAAAAAAATAGCATCGGCAAGATGCTATTTTTTTAAGAATGACGGTATTCGAAATTAGAGAGTTGCTCCTTTTTCTGTTTTTTCTTTGTCAGTGCAGGAAGCTTTTTTCTTGCAGCAGGCTTTTTTCTCACCTGAACAAGCTGGCTTTGCTTCAGTGGTAGCTGTAGCTGAAGCAGTTGCTTCAGTAGAAGCAGTTTCAGTTGCAGTTGCCTCTCCTTCTGTTTTAGTCATACCAGCACAAGCTTTCGCCTGACCAGCTTTCATTTTACAGCAGGATTTTTTGTCTCCGCACTTTTTGTCTTTTTTGTCTTTATCGTCTTCTTTAACGATGGCTGCACAAGCAGTTGAAGCTTTAGCAATATAACCTGCACCTACAAATGCAGTGAGTAAAAAGGCTACTAGTAAGTTTTTCATTTTAATGGATATTAAT
>CAMCXM010000123.1 GCA_945883425.1 Spirosoma fluviale | reverse complement strand
AGTTCATTTTACATACAATCCGGTTGATAAAAACCCCGATACCTGGCCTTTTACAGCGGAGCAATATCTACTTATGAACGTCGCCATTCAGAACAATATCTTCCCGGGCTTTACGCAGGGTGCGATGGAAGTGGATTATGTTCGGGTGTATCAACAAACGCCTACTTCGATCTCCTCTTCTACTTCCCGAAAAACAGCCACCGCTTATCCAAATCCGGTGACCGACCAGATGCACATCGAACTCGAAGAAGTAGTTTCTCAAAATGTTCAGATTCAGATCCACAATGCGGAAGGCAGATTGGTTGAGACCATAGAGAAATCCGTCAACGGAACTTCATTTGATCTGCAGAATTTGAACCGACTTCCTTCCGGCTTTTACCAGCTTTCATTTGAAGCCAGAGGGCAGCGATATACGGTGAAAATGTCCCGTATTTAATCAAATACAAAAAGCACTTCAGATTCGTTCCCAGATCATGTGGGTACTTCCGGCAATGGCCAGAAGAGACACACCGATCATCCAATACCGGGCAAATGCCGGCAGGAAATAACGAATTGCGGTTCCTGGAATCAGCAGAAGACAAAGCACCGCAATCTGACCCGCTTCGATCCCCAGATTAAAGCCCGACAACGGAACCAACAGCGATTCTTCTCTGCCCAATAAACTCTTCAGCGTGTTGGCAAATCCCAGTCCATGGATGAGTCCAAAAAATCCCGCCATTCCATACAGAGAGTTGATTTCCTGTTGCGGAAGGTTCCGGATGGATCTTATTCCCTGAAAAAGTGCTGTCACCAAAATAGTCACGGGTATCAGGAGTTCAATCCAATACGAAGAAAAAGAAATCAGTTTCTGGGCGCTCAAGGCCAGCGTAATGCAGTGGCCGATGGTAAAGGAGGTAATGAGAATGAAAAGATTCCGTCTGTCACGAAACGAAAAAGGCACCACAAGTGCGAGAAGAAACAACTGGTGATCAATGGCATCGGCCGACACAATGTGTTCCCAGCCGAGTTTGAGATAAAGTAAAAACGATTCCGTCATAAAATTGAGTTGGCAAAAAGGTGGAAATTCGGGGAAAATCCCAAACGGGGCAGAACCTTGATTGCCACTGAACCCGCCAAAAAGCCGGTCAGCCCCTCTCCCATTCCAAATTGAAAGATTGTTTTCTTTTTCCTTCGATTCCCTGTTTCTTTCGGCTTTGGTTCAAGACATACCTTTTCATTCATTTTTATGCTAAGCAACGAAGTTTCTGAAATCCTCAATAAACAAACGGCTGTGGAAGCCGATGCCTCTCACGCGTATCTGGCCCTTGCCAGCTGGTGTGAAGAACGCAACCTGCCTGGAATCGCCGAGTATTTTTATGCAGCTGCCGAAGACGAGCGGGCACACTTCCTGGAAATGGTGAAATACATCAACGCTCATCAGGCACCTGCCGTGATTCAGGCGGTGAGCCATCCACGATCTTCTTTTGTAAACCTGCTGGAAGTTTTCCAGTATGTGTGGGATCTGGAGCACAACAACACCCTCAACATCAACAATGTGGCCGATGTGTGCCTGAAGAACAAAGATTTTGCCACCTACAAATTCATGGAGGCCTTTGTGATGGAACAACAGAATGCCGAAAAATCGGTTGAAGATCTGATCCATATGATCAAAACACTGGGCCACGACGAAAGAAGCCTGTACTACATCAACAAAAACTTCCAGAAACTGGTGGCCAAAGCGGCAGCCGGAGGAGAAGCCAACTAGAAAACGGACGGGACTTTTCATCCGGAACCAGCGTTCTGAGGGAAGGTCCCGTTTCAAACCACTTTTTCCCAACTGATTTTTACAAACGACTTTGATGACTCCCATAATTCAGACGCAAAACCTTGTAAAGCGGTATGGCACCTATACCGCTCTTGATCAGGTGAGTGTGTCCATTCCAAAAGGTTCCATTTTCGGACTTCTGGGTCCAAACGGTGCCGGCAAAACCTCGTTGATCCGAATCATTACGCAAATTACAGCACCCGATGAGGGAACGGTTTTGTTTGATGGCAAACCACTTGTTCCTGCGGATGTCGCCCGCATCGGGTACCTTCCGGAAGAACGCGGTCTCTACAAAAAGGCCAAGGTGGGCGAACAGCTTTTGTATTTTGCCCAATTGAAAGGCATGTCGAAAGCAGAGGCGCTGGAGAAAACCAAAAAATGGTTTATCCGTCTCGACATCAAAGACTGGTGGAACAAAAACGTGGAAGAGCTTTCAAAAGGAATGGCGCAGAAGGTTCAGTTTGTGGCGACTGTTTTGCACGAGCCGTCCTTTATCATTCTGGATGAGCCTTTTTCCGGATTTGATCCGGTGAATTCGGATGTGATCCGGGATGAAATTCTCCGTCTTCACGACCAGGGCAGCACCATTCTGTTTTCGACCCACCGGATGGATACTGTCGAAGAACTTTGCAGCCATGTGGTATTGATCGACAAAGCAAAAAAGGTTCTGGATGGATCGACAAAAGACATCCGGAATCAGTTTAAAACGCACCGGTATTCGGTTGAAACAAAAGAGCCGATTAACTTTTCAGAATTTCCATGGCAACCGGAAACGATGAACATTGAAAAAGAAGAATGTTACGCATCGAGTTTCAAACTGGTGGACGGACAATCACCCAACGAACTGGTCGCTGATGTGATACAAAACGCTGAAATTCTGGGATTCCGAGAAGAGATGCCGTCCTTTCATGATATTTTTGTACAAGTTGTAAGCCGCGAACCCGAAGCCGTATGAACAAAATCCTCCTCATCATCGAACGGGAATTTCTATCCCGCGTAAAAAAGAAATCCTTTCTGATCATGACTGTTCTCGGTCCGATCTTGTTTGCCGGAATTACCATCATACCAACCTGGCTTGCCATGCGGGATTCCACACAAACAACAGTATCCGTTCTGGACAAATCAGGCTTGTTTGCAAAAAGGCTGAAGAGCAATAAGGAAACCGTCTTTGTTTCCATTGATGGAAGCGAAGACAAGGCCAAGCAAAATCTGATGAAAGCCGGCGAGCACCAAATGCTACTGGTCATTGGTGAAACCAACGGTAATACAAGTCCAGACATCCGGATTTTCAGTGAGAGTAATCCTTCGCTCGATCTGGTGCATTCCATTGAGGGACAAATCAACAGTGAACTGAAAAATGTACAGTTGAAAAGTTCGGGTATCGACCCGGCCCTGGTGGAAAAAATCAAGCCGGATGTCGACATCAAAACCACCGTCCTGAATGACGAAGGCGAAAAAGAAGGAAGTTCTGCGGCAGCCACCATCGTGGGTTTCGGAGCGGGTTTCCTCATTTACATTTTTATTTTCCTTTATGGAAGTCAGGTCATGACGGGTGTGATGGAGGAAAAGACCAACCGTGTCGTGGAAGTGATTATCTCATCGGTCCGTCCGTTTGAACTGATGCTGGGGAAAATCGTCGGTGTCGCCATGGTGGGACTGGCTCAGTTTCTGTTGTGGATGATTCTGAGTTATGGCATTACGACGGTGGCTGGCACAATAATGGCAAGCCAAACAGGTAAGCAGCAAACAATTGAAGTGGCAGGCGATCCGGAAGCATCGAAAGAAATGAAGAAGAAAATGGGTAAATCAGGCATTTTGAAAGAGCTTCAGAATGTCAATCTGGTATCCGTTGTGATGTATTTCATGTTCTATTTTCTGGGTGGATACCTTCTGTATTCTGCCATGTTTGCGGCCGTTGGAGCGGCAGTGGACAATCAACAGGATGCCCAACAATTTATGCTTCCCATTACCATCCCGATTATCGGGGCGATTGTAATGGCGCAGTTTATCATCAAAGATCCGAACAGCAATCTGGCCTTCTGGATGTCGGTGATCCCGTTTACGTCTCCGATTATTATGATGATCCGGATTCCGTTTGAACCACCGTTCTGGCAAATATTGTTGTCGATGGTTTCGTTGATTCTCGGATTTCTGGGCACCACCTGGATGGCAGGAAAAATATACAGGGTGGGTATCCTGATGTACGGAAAAAAAGTAAGCTATAAAGAACTCTGGAAGTGGATGCGCTACTAGCGTCAGGGCACTTTCCATTCTTCTCAAACATCAACTAAAAACGAAAAACGAATATGCCTGATGACATTCTGATAAATGCCAAAGGTCTTTCCAAAAGTTACCGGATGGGTCAGGAAACAATCCGGGCTCTGGTTTCTGTGGACATCACCGTAAAAAAGGGCGAATACGTTGCCTTCATGGGTCCATCTGGTTCGGGCAAGTCTACCCTAATGAACATCGTGGGGGCACTTGATACGCCTAGTTCTGGATCGTATGTTTTAAATGGAAACGATGTGAGCAAGATGTCAGAATCCGATCTGGCCACGGTTCGGAACAAGGAAATCGGCTTTGTATTCCAGACATTCAATCTTCTCCCCCGCTATTCGGCTCTTGAAAACGTGGCACTGCCACTTGTTTACGCAGGCTATTCCAAATCAGAACGAAATGCGAAAGCGAAAAAAGCATTGGAAGACGTGGGACTTGGCGACAGGGCCGGCCACAGACCGAACGAGCTTTCAGGAGGACAGCGCCAACGTGTGGCAATCGCCAGGGCTTTGGTGAATGATCCCAGCATCATTCTGGCCGATGAGCCAACGGGTAACCTGGACTCAAAAACGAGTTACGACATCATGGCGCTCTTCAAAAACCTGAATGAAAAAGGGAATACCATCATCATGGTTACGCACGAAGAAGACATTGCTGCGTATGCCCGACGAATTATCCGCTTACGGGACGGTGTGATCGAAAGTGATATGCCAAATGAGCACATCCGTTCTGTGACACCTGATTAGATACGAAATTAAAATCGAAAACGTAAAAAGCCGGTGCTTAAGGACAGCATCGGCTTTTTCTGTTTTACATAGGTGAGGATATCGCGGGAGGCTATCCCCATTTCCCAGAAACCGCCACCAGTAACAAAGGTGAGTCCAAAAGGCATCATCACATTGGAATAGTTTCCGCCGGTCAGAAATCCGGAACCCAATCGAAGCCATTCCAAGATCCGGTATTCTCCCCCGATGGAATAAATGGGGCGGACAAAGTTTCCGGAAGCACTGTTCAATGGAATTACGGTTTCAATCCCGGCATTCCACTTTTCATAGGTCATGGCAAAACCGATCCGCATTTTGGTTGGCAAATCCTGCCGTCTGTTTTTAAGACCATCCCATTTAATGAGATCCTTTTGAAATCCATCGAACTGTTCGGCGTTTTTGAAGAAGTTGTAGTTGGAAAAACCACTGTTTCGTATGTTGGTAAGTGGTGCATCAGTAGCTGTGTAGACGTTTGTCTGGTAGTTAATGGAGCCTAAGTCTGTGAGCGATGCCGACACCCGGAAATGGTCTTTGATAATGGCAGTGGCACCAAATTCAAAGCCAATTCCCATTCCGGCAGAGTTGGGCAGAAATCCAAGGTTGACGGAATCGGATGGTTGCTGAAGCTGGCCATTATTTCCAAACTTGATCCCAAACCAGGGAGAAGTTGCAATGAATGCCTTTAATGTTTTTCCGTCGGATTGAATATCGAGATAGCCAATTCCCTGAATGTACTTCAAGCCAACTCCGATGTCCAGTTTAAGGTCGTAGTTATTGATCACATTCACGCCATACGAGAATCCATATTCCCTGTTCCAGGCCATTGCAATTCGAGTGCCCTGCAAAATTTGAGATAAGAATTGAGGCGCACTGGCAATAGCACCTATAATTTCAGTTGTGTCTTTTAAAGTCAACGTATCAAACCTCACTTTGGTGATCAAAGAATCGAAGTATTTTTCGGCATTAAATCCCTGGAACATAATCTCCGCTGCCAATGGATTAAACTTGGAATACCACTGTGCCCGTTCCCGCATGGTGAACGCAAATCCGGAACCACCTGAAGCCCGTTGCCATGCATAACCGGCATAGAGAAAATCCATGTTGAGCGTAAGTCCGTTTCCGGCAAAATCCTGTGCCGCCTGTGTTTTCTCGCCTTGGGATAACTTTTTATTTGGATCAAAAAGTGCCGACCTCAGGTTTAGTTTGTTCAAAGCATCTGAATAAACAGAAAAACCAAGTTCACCGAAACCGATGGTATGGTGCTTTCCATCGTAAGTAGGATCAAGAGCGAGGTTGGCTGGGTTCACACCCTGAGCCTGGTAATCGGTGGCCAGTGTGGAAGAAATACCCGCCCGACCGGTGGCCGTAAAATTACTCAGCTCAATCTGTGCCGCTGCATCAAAAAGAAACAGGAAAAAACTGCAGCCGATGAAAACCCAGTTTTTCATAGCAGATTGTTTCTTTGGAAACGAATTCAAATTGTGATGCGGATTAATAGTTGATTCGGTCAGTTTTTTCGGTCCAGTGGCGGAAGGCATCTTTCGCCTTCGGAAAATCAATTTTCAAACAGGGGATCGATCTTTCGGACGGAGTCACATTGATTTCATCGTAAATGAACTGGTCATCGAATCCAATTGAGGCGGCATCTTCCCGGCTGTTGACATAAACCACGAAGTTGGGCCGGGCCCAGTAAATGGCACCCAAACACATGGGACAAGGTTCGCAGGAAGTGATAAGAATGCAGTTTTCGAGTTGGAATGACCCCAGGACTTTGCAGGCTTTCCGGATCACCGACACTTCGGCATGCGCCGTTGGATCACCACTCACCAACACCTCGTTACAGCTTTCTGCAATGATTGCACCGTCTTTAATCACGATGGCTGCAAAGGGCCCGCCTCTACCTGAACTCACGTTCTGGTCAGACAAAAAACTGACTCTGTCCAGCCATTCTTCTTTAATAGCAGGCCTGGTAAATGTTGCACTCATTTGAAAGAAGTCCTAAGTTTCAAAAGTGCAGTTTTTAAACCGAAACCCGAAGAAAAAATACAATATTAAAATTCATATCAAACTACCTTAAAAATCAAATCTTACTATTTAATTAGAATTTTTTAAATAATTTCTTTGTATTATTCCAATAAAACTTACTTTTGCAAAAGGTCTACACAAAAGCAATTTTATTGACAGCATGGAAAAACAGATACTGATAGTAGAAAACGGAGCGAAGCCAGCATCTGATATCCGGGATTGGGTTTTCCGAAATCCAGTCATACCTGTTTTTGTCGGTAATGGCATCGAAGCATTGCTGTGGTTGGGAAAGGGAAATATCCCAGACCTTATTTTTGCGGAAGTAGAAATGGGCCTGATGCCGGGAATTCAATTTGTCCAATACCTCAAAGCCAGTGGTTTCTTCAATGATATTCCCATCATCGCTTTTGGAAATCCCGATAAACACGAAGGTCTGGCCGCAATGATGCAGGCAGGTGCGAATGATTACCTGGTTCGTTCGGTGACTGAAAAAGAAATTGCAGCCTGTGTCGACAAGTACCTGTCGTTCAATCTGGTCACCAAGAGATAAACCGTTTTCCTGCTTTACCATTTCCATCCAACCTGCACACCCGTTTGCAATGGAAGGATCGATGTTCCCGTTTTCATTCGGTACACCGGATTTAGGAAATACTGAACCATTGGTTCTACAACCAACATTCCCTTAGTTCCAAATGGAATCTCTTTCGATGCACTCACTCGCAGAAAACCAACGACTGCAGGACCGCTCATTTTTTGATTAGACAATGTACTTCCGTCCAATTGTCGGGTCACATCGCTCATAAGGACAAACTGCACTCCAGCTCCCACCCGAATCAATGGCATTTGTGGCATCATTTGAATTCCGAAACCCGCCAGCACCGAACTGTACCAGATACTGGCGGAAATGTGTTCTTTCTGTGTTTTTTGTTTCGGATTCAGAATCAGTGAATTCCCCGAAACCGTCCGGTCAAACTGGCCTGCAACCGCCGAGGTCGCCAGCAAATAAAGATCTTCTTTTGCGTAACCGAAATCCAGATCACCATATACAATGAACTGATTCCCCGGTTTATAATCGATCCGGGTCCCGGCTTCAAAACTCATACGGGAAGGGAAAGCGCCATTTTCGTTGGTGAGCTGATTGCGGAACTCTGATTTTTCCTGGTTGATGGCATAGTAGCGAACAGCAGAATAACGAGTCCCGGCCAGAACAGAAAATGACAATCTTTTTCCTGCCGGCACCTTCGTTGAATCGGTGGCTGCGGCAACAAGGGCGGTATCTTTTGGATTGGCTTTTGCGATGCTGTCCTTTTTCGGGCTATCCAGATCGTTTGAGGAATTTCCTGACTTTGAAGTTTGAGCATCTTGATTAACAGAAACATCCGTGATGGTCGTATTAACAACATTTTTCTCAGTGGCTGATTCTGATTGATCCTGATTCGATTTTGCTGATATGGATTTGCTATCCGGATCTTCCGTTTGTGGTTTTGAAAGAATTGGGTAATGAACCGACGTTACACTTCCTGTTTCACCTTGTTCTGTTCCAAGGTTTTTTGTCCGGTCTTTTTTCACGACCTGACTTCCTGTGAGGTGACGTGAAGATTTAGAAAGAACTGTATTTCGCTTTGCCGTTCGGGAATAGCCGGCCACCGGTTCTTTATTTGGCTGGGCGGATTCAGATTCTACCGATTCTGAAGAAAGCCCGGTAAGGTTCTTTCCTGTCCTGGTTGGGATGGCAGCAATGTTTAGTTCCGATTTATCTGACTGTTTTTCAATACGTGCCGCCGAACGTTTCAGATTTTGGTTTGATTCGATTTTCTGCCGAACCGGATTTTCCTTTTCTGTGAAGCTTACTTCTGGCTCTTCTGCCAGAGTAGGTTTGATTTCTTTGGACTGATGATTTGTACGAGAGCTACTTGTGGAGGACGGGATCGAATTTTCGTTTCTTCCGGCAAGGGGAACGTCTTTTCCGGTCGATTCGGCGATGGTTTGATGAGGATTCTGTTCAAGTTCGAGCGCATGGAAAACAGTGGTGGACACCCCACCGACAAACACAATGGCTGCGGCAAGCAACCACCAGGCGGGTCTCTTTTTGCCTCTCCGCTCAGCCAGCTGACTTTGCAAAGATGCCAGTATTTCCGGATTGGGTTCCCTTCCAAAATCCCGGAGTCTGTCGTGTAAACTACCTTTTTCTCTTTCCATTATGACCGAGCGTAAATTTTTTCCCGCAACAGTTCTTTGGCTCTGAAATACTGAGCCTTGCTGGTACCGTTGCTGATTCCCAGCATTTCGCCGATTTCCTGATGGCTGTATCCTTCAACGGCGAAAAGGTTGAAGACCATCCTGCATCCTTCGGGCAACGTCCCGATCATAGCGACAATTTCCTCTACGGCCATTTGACCCACAATATCATGAAGATCGACGGCATGATCCTCTTCCGCTTCAAGGCTGTGGCCAAACACACTCCGGTTCGTTTTCCGGTAATGATCGATGGACTCGCGGACAAAAATCCGTTTCATCCAGCCTTCCAGCGATCCGCCCTGATACGAGTTCAGATGGGTAAACACTTTTATAAATCCGGTCTGCAGAACATCTTCTGCTTCCATGGTATCGCGAGTGTAACGGAGGCAGATTCCGAACATGGTGCGGGCAAATTTTTTATACAAAGCCGTCTGCATCTCAGGTCGCCCTTTGAGGCAACCCAATAACAATTCCTGCTCTGTGTATTTCGCCTCCGCCATCGGGACCAGTCGGGCCAAAAAACAACGACACCAGAATCCGGTGTCGTTGCTCAAGTGGTCCTAGTATTACTAAGTGTTCAATTTATTTTTTCACAAAACGGGTGGTGACTGTTTCCTGACGATCGTTCAGACCTTTGATGGTATAAAGACCGGAAGAAAGGTTTGAGATGTTGATGTTTTTCACATCAGAAGACTTCATCACAATCTGACCTTTTGCGTTCAGAATTTCCACTGATCCGGACACACCTGACAGACTGATGGTTTCGGTAGCCGGATTTGGGAAAGCAGAAAGAGAAGATCCTTTCAACGTTTTTGAATTGGAGGTAACGGTCGTGATTCCGCTTCCGGTTGTGTTCATGGTAACGTTTACTGATGAAGCACTGCCAGTGATAGAGAATGGAACCGATTGGCTTGGTACTTTCGGATTATCGACACGCATCTGGTAGTTGCCCTCCGGAAGGTTCGGGAAGCTGAAAGTTCCGTCAGCATTAGCGAAAGCAAATCCTACCGGCTGTCCTTGTGCATTCAGAATGATCACACGTGAGGCCGTCACATCGAACGTAGTTGTAATTGGATTTCCGTTGAAAGTAGAGGTCACTGTTGCACCGTTTCCATTGATGGTACCTGTAAGCAGACCAAGTCCTGGAGCGATGTTCGCAGCCGGAACCAGGTTGATTGTCAGATTCCACTGATTTTGTGTTGGTTGAAGAACGGTAGCATCCGACCAGAAAATGGCATCTCCAAAATAGGTTGACAAATAATCTGTATTAATCAAAGGAGTTGCACGGATGATATATGACTCAGAAGGTGCTCCGGTTGCGGTTTGCACAGAGAAATTATAATAGCAGCTGTCTGCTCCACCATTGATGGAATCCACTTTGTATGTATTACTATTGATACCAATCAATTCTACCCGAACCGGGCTTTGCAGGCAGGAATTATCAGCCAGAATCATACCACCCAGATTAATTAAACCTGGCAATGAACCGACAACCACAGTGTAGCAAATTTCAACTGGATTCCCACCAAAAATGTTCGCTTTTAAACATGCCGTATAGGCTCCATTTGAAGTATAGGTATGGTTCACACCAGCAGGCCCAAAAGTACTTGCCGTTGTTCCATCTCCAAAAGACCAGATAAACTGAGTATTTCCAGTGATACACTGCGCAATCGAAAAATTAGAAGTGTTCAGGAATTGGAATCCTCCATTTGTGCCGGAAATCGGGTTAAAACTAAAGTTAACCGATCCATTGCAATTGTTCACCGTTGTATCATTGATGATGATGGTATCACAATCTGTTACAACTTGTCCATTTGCCCGAGTTGCAGAAACGCACACGCCATACCAACCTGGTTGATTGTACGTGTGCGTTGGGTATTGACCCATTCCGGATGAACCATCACCAAACGACCAGGTGAATGTAGAATTTTGTGAAAAGCAGGATGAATCCCCCAGAGCTACTGCTCCGAAGTAGACCAAATTATTGCCCGGACTTTGTTGATAAACAACGTCAACATCACAAAATAACTGTGCATTAGCGGTTTGCGACAAAGCAAATGGCAATGCGAGTGCCAGAAGTATTGCTTTGAAGCGGTAGACGATTTTTTTCATAAGAATTTAAGAAAACTGGTTTGAGAAAAATTTTACTGAATTTTGATGAAAACCCTTGCAGTGCTGGTGGCACCGGAATAACCTGAGATCGTATAAGTGAGAGAATCAATCCCCTGAACAAAATTTGCATTTGCTTTATAGCGGATGGCCCTCCCCTGAGTATTTGGCGCTCTAATTGTGAAGGTTCCTTTCGAAAATCCTTGCACAATCTGAAAAGATGAAAGATTGATGTCGTTGGCACAGGCACTGTCGTTGTACAAAAGGTGCGCTGTTCCAACACGATTGGTAATCCAGATATTGAATTCCCGCTCATTGGGACTTTTCACAATCAAATCATCAAAGGCCTTGAATTTCTGTAAGCAGGC
>CAMCXM010000122.1 GCA_945883425.1 Spirosoma fluviale | reverse complement strand
GATCTAATCGATTCCAATCGAATCAAGCGAAACCAGATTCCTTGTTCTGATTATTTTTTTTCCAGAGACAAATACCTTTATGTTGTTGAATGCCAAGTCCATTCGTCCTTTTATCGGGGCAAAGAATTTTGACGTTTCCCGTCAGTTCTACTCGGCTTTGGGTTTTACAGAAAGCATCATTTCCGGTGATATGTCCTTATTTTCTTCAGGCGAATTCGGGTTCTATCTTCAAAAAGCCTATGTGAAAGACTGGATCGACAACACCATGGTTTTCATGGAAGTGGAAGATGTCTATGCTTTCTGGAATCAGCTTGTCGCTCTGGATCTGCCTTCCCGTTTTGAGGGTGTGCGCATTGTGCCGGTCCGCGAACTTCCATGGGGACGGGAATGCTTTGTGCACGACCCTTCCGGAATTTTGTGGCATTTTGGTTCTTTTCAATAGTTCTGACTGTTGTTGATCGTTTACAACTCTGATTGATTTCTGAGTTTATCAGATTTTGTATCTGGAGGATCGATCAACCAGATTGATTCGTTTCTCCCGCAGAAAGCCTTTTATTTGCTCACCAAATTTTGAAGATGTTGAATACGAATCTCCGGACCGTCCTTTTGAATTGCCTTCTGATCTTTCTCGCAGGTGCCGTTGTGTCTTGTGCGTCCGATCCAACCAAAACGAATCAATCTGAAAAAACGACTGCTATGCCAACCGATCCACATTCAGCCGCCCGTCCGCAGGAAGCGGTGGTGGCCCACGAACACCTTCAGCTTCAGGTTGATTTTGACAAGAAAGTGATTACAGGAATCGCGACTCTCACCGTTCAGAATCCTTCGAAAGGCAAAAAACTGCTGCTCGATACCCGTAACCTGGCCATCGATGCCGTCTTTCTGGAAACAGACGGAGCCAAAACCGATTTTACCCTGGGAGCGAATCAGCCTTTCATCGGACAGGCATTGGAAATCAATATTTCAGAGGCGGAAAAGCAGACCGTCATCATTCACTACCGAACCACGGACGGTGCCGATGCCTTGCAATGGCTGAGTCCGGAGCAGACGGCGGGCAAAAAGCATCCGTTTATGTTTACGCAGGGACAAGCCATTCTGAGCCGTACCTGGTTTCCTTGTCAGGACAGTCCGGGAATCCGGTTTACCTGGTCGGCGGATGTCACCGTTCCCAAAGATCTGGAGGCAATTATGTCGGCTGAAAAGCGTACCGCCGATTCCTCTGCCGGGAAATACCATTTCGAAATGACCAAGCCTGTGCCGGCATATCTGGTGGCTTTGTCGGCTGGTAATCTGGCGTTTAAGGCCATTGACGATCGCACAGGAGTTTTTGCTGAACCCGAAATGCTGGACCGTTCGGTGTACGAGTTTGCCGATATGGGCAAAATGGTGGCCGCCGCCGAAAAACTGTATGGTGCCTATCGCTGGGGCCGTTATGATGTGTTGGTTTTGCCACCCAGTTTTCCGTTTGGCGGGATGGAAAATCCATGTGTGACGTTTGCCACGCCGACCATTCTGGCGGGTGACCGTTCGCTGGTTAGTCTGATCGCCCATGAACTGGCACACTCCTGGTCCGGGAATCTGGTGACCAATGCCACCTGGGATGATTTCTGGCTCAACGAAGGATTCACAGTGTATTTCGAACGCCGGATTATGGAATCGCTGGAAGGCAAAGAATACGCCGACATGCTGGCTGTAATCGGCTACCAGGATTTGCAGGGTACGCTGGAAGAATTCAAAAACGACACGGCAGCCAGTTGCCTCAAACTGCATTTACAAGGAAAAGATCCCGACGATGGCATGAACGACATCGCCTATGAAAAAGGCTATTTGCTTTTGTGCTCGCTCGAAAAACAGGTGGGCAGAGAAAAATGGGATTCCTTCCTGAAGAAGTATTTTGACGACCATGCCTTTCATTCCACCACGACAGAGGATTTCCTGGTGTACCTGGAAACGGAATTGCTGAAGCCCAACCAGATTTCACTGGATGCCTCGGGTGCGAAAAACTGGATTTACAAGCCGGGTTTGCCGGAAGGAGTGGTGGCACCTGTTTCGGTCCGGTTTCAGATAGCGGGCGAACTGGCGGCTTCGTTTTCGGCTGGCGGCCAACTCGATCGCAACAAAACCAATGGCTGGAGCAGTCATGAATGGTTGCATTTTCTGCGGTCACTTCCTGCGACTTTAACCGCGAATCAAATGACGGTGCTGGATAAAGAATTCGCCTTTACCCGTTCCCGCAATTCCGAGATTTTGTTTGAATGGTTGTCGATTAGCGTGACTCATAAATACCTTCCGGCCTACGATGCCCTCGAGAATTTCCTGGTGCATACTGGCCGCAGGAAGTTTGTGCTTCCTTTGTACAAAAAGCTGGTTGGTACCTTGGAAGGAAAGGATTTCGCCCGTCGTATTTTCCTCAAAGCCAAAAGCAATTACCATTCGGTGACCCGCCAAAGTGTGGAAGGTTTGTTTTCACAGGGGTGATTCGGTTGGATATTTGCCAAATTGGAAGAAGTTGTGAGTTGACAATCTCCGCCATCACTCCCCTTCCACAAAATCCGGCAAGCCCGTTCCCATAAAATAGTTCCAGCCCACCACGAAATTGCCGGGTGCCAGATCGGGATTTTCGATCGGGAAGGAGAGGAGTCCGGCATGGGTTAGCCGGACAATGGTTTTGTCGTTTGATACGGGCTTTAATTCAAACGTGAGGATGGAATTTCCCCCATATCCTTCATACCGCCAGCTGTACGACAGTTTCGTTTCCGGAACCACCTCCAGCACTTCGCATAAGTGAACATACGATTTATCCTGACCTTCACCCGCGGAAAACTGAAACTGAAATCCCACCTCTGCCCGGAAATCCGGAATATCAAAATACCATTCCTTCATTTCTTCCGGATCGGTGAGTGCGCTCCAGATCGCAGCGGCCGGCGCATGGATGATCCGTTCGATCACCAGCGGGTTGTTTTCCATCAATACCATAACTCTGGTCGGCAAGTAAGCACCGTTTTCAAACAGTTTTTCATTTCGGTGGTTACATAATCCGAATCCAGATTGATTTCAGGTCTGGCCCTTGGTTTTCGGTATGCCTTCACAAAATATCCTTCCTTCAGACGGTATCGCGTTGTACTTCCCCGGCCTTTTTGGGGAAGAAGAGTCATGTGCTTTTCTGGAATTACTCACCCGCGACATCATCTGGCAGCACGACGAAGTGGTTTTATTTGGCAAGCGATACATCACCGCCCGGAAAGTAGCCTGGTACGGGGACCGTCCTTTTGAATACCGATATTCAGGAAATTCGCATCAGGCCAAACCGTGGACAGTCGGATTGCTGGCAATCAAAAAACGGCTGGAAGAAACCACAGGGCATCATTTCAATTCCTGTTTACTGAACCTCTACCACGAAGGGAACGAGGGAATGGGCTGGCACAGCGACGATGAAAAGACACTGGAACCGACTGCGGCCATTGGTTCCGTCAGTTTTGGGGCGGTGCGAAAATTTGCGTTCCGTCATAAAGGAAGCCGCGAGAAAATTTCACTGGAGCTCGGCAACGGAAGTCTCCTTTTGATGGATAGTCCGACCCAAACCCACTGGCACCACGCCCTTTTAAAAACCGCCCGCAAAACAGGACCCCGCATCAATCTTACCTTCCGGAAAATGAAAGCCTGATTGTTTCTTATTCCACCATCAGCTTAATCGGATGGTGGTCGGCTGCATTTTCATTGAGTCCAATCAGACGGATGGTGTAAACGCCTTTCGGGAAGTTCTTCCGGAACGGAATCTCATACCGGTTGTCGCCTGATTCGGTTGTAATCATATGTGAAAATACGGTTTTTCCCGTAACGTCTGTGATGGTAATCTGGTACTCTTCCATGTTTCCTGCGGTGAGGTTGAGGAATAGATTGTCTGCCTGCGTTACAGGATTCGGGCTTGCCTGAGCAAAAACATCGGCACCGTTTTTAGATAGGGTTACCACCTGAGAATACACATAGCTGCCGTCGTTGTCAACCTGCTTGAGCCTGTACTGGTTTCGCTCACCGGGATGTTCATCGGTAAACAGATATTCATTTCCTGCGGATGATTGACTGATGGTGTTCACTCTTCCAATCGGTTCAAATCCAGATCCATCAGCGGCTCGTTCCACTATAAAATGACTATGATCCCGCTCATTGGCTGTTTTCCAATCCAACCGGATTTTCTGACTTCTCCATTGTCCCAGGAACGAAAGCAGGTTCAAAGGCAAAGGTTCTTCAGCGTCAATCTGGGCAAATTCGGAAAAGCTTGTGAAACCATTTCGTTGTGTACCGCTAACGGGGGTGCTTCCACCAAACGTCCATGCAGTGCCCGAATTTGTCCTTTTTGCAATAGTTTGATATGGAGCCTGACATTCAAAACCTACTGGATTAATGGTGAGGTTGTACGCACCGGCAGATGGCTGAGCATTGGGCGTCAGTGTCCAATATCCGTTTTGGCAAACATATTCATACAACCTGCCATTCTCCATTAGATTTGGATCCGCTCCGGTTGGTGTGGAGCCGGTGAAATAGCCCAGAATATTGGAAGTGCCGGTTAATGCACTGGTGGCGTTCATATTCACCAGTTCGTACCTTGATGCATCGCCAAGAGGAAAATCATAGCTGTTGGCTCCTGAGATGGTTCTTCTCAGCCGGCCATTTACATAACCAGTTGAACTGTGGTTGATCACAGAATTTATTGCGGAATTGGTTACCGATAATTCATCGGCTCCGGCTGTGACGGCGATTCCCCGGGTGAGATCCAGTTGGTTTTCAACTGTTGTTGTGGCAGTAGAGAAAGTTACTGTCCTGCCGGCAGTTGTTTTGTTGATTTTCAGATTGTAGTAGTTGCCGGTGCCGGTTTTGGTGACAACTGAGTTGCCTGTACCGTTTATTTCCACTGAACCATTTCCATGAATGTAGGTTCCGGCATTGCTGATGTTTCCACCCACAATCATATTGTATCCTTTCGCCTTAAAGGTTCCTCTCGTGATGGTGAGGTTGCCGGATATTTCAACGTTTCCTGTCATTTTAACGGTGTCCGTCGGATTCGTTTTGTTCACAACTACATTCATCAGTTTGCTGGTTCCGGTGGTGGTACCAATCAAAGAAACCGGATTCATATTTCCACTTAACGTGATCGATGCTGTTCCATGATTGGTCATTATGCCCTGGTTTTCAAGGTTTCCACAAATATTGATGTTGTAGCCTGAGTTGATGGTCAACCGGGCACCCGTCCTGATCTGAACATTTTTCGCAGCCGCTCCAGCTGCATTTATCACCGGATACACCTTGCCTGTTCCCAGCAATGGAATGTACACGTCATCCGAACAGGTTGGAAGTGAACAAGTCGTTCCCCAGTTGTCTTTGTTGAACCAGTCGTTGGAAATTCCTCTCCAGTAAGGTGCATTGGCGACCGAAAATGGTGGTGAACTTACAGAAGCGCAGGCATACACATTGATGTCGTCGATGGCAATGTCATTCCCGGAAGCCTGTGCCGAAATGTTCACAATCGAAAGTGGAATGGAGGTGTTGTTGCCACTGTTGAACTGGAAGGAATATTTGTTCCAGATGCAGTTTGCTGTCTCAAACGGAACCGATACGTCAGCTCCCGTACGGTAGCAACCGGTGTAAATTCCGAACAAGAGACTGCTTTCAGCACCGGCAAGACTGACGGCGTTGAATGTCAGAACATAGTCGGTATTTGGAGTTACGGTTATGTTTTGCGTCCAAAGTTTCAGGGAACCAGACGTTGCCGCATTTCCAACCAGCATGTTTCCTCCGGAACCCGGAGAGCGAAGGGCGGGAGTGTTCATATTGCAAAACAGGGAATGGACATTGCTTGGATTATTCACCACAGCATAGGTTTGTTCCGGCCACATTTCATTTTGAACCCCGCCAATATCAGCCACATAATTGTATTCTGAAGTAAAGCCGGTGTTTCCTGAGGTAAAATCTCCGTTCACAACCAGATTTGCGGTAATCGGACAGTTAATAAAAACTGCCACATAGTTGCTGTAGTTGGTGCCACAACCACCCGATGTAACCATTCGGCAAACCAATGAATATGTACCAGCACCTGGAAAATCCGGGCCATACGGAGTATAGGTTGAAGATGTCTTTCCTGCCAGATCGGTAATCGGTCCTCCCAGAATCGTATAGTATCCCCATTGATAGGATGTCACATTTAAGCCCGACGCCGTCAGTAATGTTCCGGTGCCCGAAGTGGTGAGAACCTGAGAAGCGGCAGGCGCAATCCGGAACTGGTTTATGGTAAAATTGGTGCCGTTGTCGTTGGCTTGAACAACAGGATTACTGCTCACAACTCTCACCCTGTATCCAGTTCCGGAAGCAAGATTTGCTGGAATGAATCCCTCTATTGTTCCGCTTAAAGCCGAGGTTGACAAGGAGCCTAAGGTGGTTGGACTAGTGAAGCTTCCGGCCGAATTGGAAAGTTGGGCCGTGTATGTATTGCCAGAGTTGAAATGTGTTGATGCTGAAACAGTTCCGGGAGTGGTGAAAGATACCAAAATGGAATCACCATCATATGGACTAACCTGATAGCAGGTCTGAGCAAGAGCAGATGCGTTGGTAATACCAACCGGATTTACTCTGATATTTGTTAATGTGATGGCTCCAGCTCCAGTGTTGAAAACAAACTTGAGGTTGTTCATTGCCTGTGCCGGAGTCTGGACATTGAGACCTGATGCAAAGCGTGTATTCCCAGCCCAGACATCCGCTTTTCCGTTGGCAAGAGTATTGGATCCACTTCCATTTGGATTGGTGTAGGTAAAGGCTGCACCTGAAGTATTGATTACCCAGGTTATCGTTTGTGTGCCGGATAATGTAGATGAATTGGTTGATACCCCATCCGGATGCGTGAGGGTGAATTCACCCGTTGTTGCCCTGAGATTAACCTGAAGCCGGGCTGTAGCGGGATGAACAGTAGAGTTGTTTGAAAATCCGGATCCGATGATCATCGTGGCCGCATTGGTCGTTGCAGAAGATGATGAAGTAGCGATGTTGAACTGGATAATCTGCGCATTAGCCGCCGGTGCCAGTGAGATGGTTCGTGATCCATAAACGGATCCGGAGGCTGCTTTGGTAAAGACAATATCATCTCCTGATGTGGAGGTGATGGTGTTTCCCGCATGGTTAGAAGTTGACAGTTCTTCGAAACCGGTTTGAATCATGGCTCCGTCATTGCTTCCGGTGTAGGAAGTTGGAAAGGATGAGTATTGTTGTCTCAATCTGCCGTTCTGGCCGATGGAAATGTTGCTGAGCACAAATCCATTGTTTGCGTTTTGAACAACGGTTCCGGTACCGATCGCGATGCTGCCTGCCAATGTTATGGGATTGCTTCCATCAATGGTTTGCGTTCCCCCATTAAAGGTCACTGCCCCGGATCCGGTTTTGGACAGAGTTCCGTTGTTGGTGATGTTTCCTCCAAATCGAAAAGGCGAATTGTTGGTGGTCGAAATGGAACCGGTTGAGTTGATGGTCAGGTTTCCGGTGAATGTATTGGTTCCGCCATCTGCATTATCACGGATGGCATCCGAAATGGTGGATGCACCGGTTACGGTCAGGTTGTTGGAGCCAAGTTCCATTGTTCCGGAATTGATCACCAGATTTTCATTCACCGTTGTATTTCCTGCCAGAGATCGCGTGTAACCACTGCCATTGATCGTCAGATTTCGATACGAAAGTGGGGATCCCGGAAGTGTGTAGGTTGTTGATCCGTAATATTCAACTGTGCTTCCAGATGTGGTAACCAAATCATTGGTTGTCACAGTAGGGAAGGTGCCGGAGGCAAGTTTCAGGATTCCGGAACCGGTGAGTGTTGTAAACGTAAAGCCAGTGAAATTCTGCAGATCAAGTGTTCCAGGATTTGGCGCTCCATCGATGGTGACAGTCGGAACGGTTTTCGAACCTGAAGTAGCCGTCACCACCCGGTTGTTCCCAACCCGAATACCCGACCCAATAGTTGGTGGAATCGGCGAAACGGGCCCGCCAAATCCTGTTAGTGACCAGGTTCCAGCCGTTTCATAGTTGCCGGTGGCAAAACTGAAAAAGGTACCCGGGAGGAATCCCACATTCGGACCTGCTGTGTAGTTTCCGGCGATGGGATTGCCCGACAAAGGAAAGGTAATCACTCTTGCGGCAACGGTGGATGTAGCTCCTGTTGTCCATGCGCTGCTAATGTATTTTGCTGAACCATAAATGGCTTCCACACCCGGAGTTGCACTGGCTTCGGAAGCATCATAAGTGGCCGTGATGGAGCCGGTTACATTGCTGAAATTGGTAGCCGAAACCACCCAATGCTTGGTGATGGAATAGGTGGCATCCAGTTGCGAAGGAGCCAATGCATTGACTGCTTTTACATCCACATACCGCGAGCCGGCAACTCCTGCTAAGGTTGCATTGGTAAAAGCCAGATTAAATGGTGTGAAGACAGAACTGGTTCCAACCGGATATTGAAATGAACTGCTGGTCACATCAAAATATCGTCTCACTACACCGGCACCAGAGGTTCGGATCATGTTTGAAGCGGACGGAGTATTTCCGGCGAGGGAACTCCCAACGGGTAAAATCAGATTGAATCCGGCGATATCGAGAATACCGGCATTCAGTGTGAGAGCCGTATTAACGGTCGTGTTGGCCAGCAACGTTTTTGTGCCGGTCCCGCTGAAAGTCAGATTCCGGTAGGTAGTAATGGATGACGGAAGGTTGTAATTTCCGGATCCACTGTATTCCACGGTGTTGCCCGCCGTAGTGATAAAGTTGTTGGTGGTTACTGTAGGAAAGGTGCCAGAGGCAAGTTTCAGGATTCCGGAACCGGTGAGTGTTGTAAACGTAAAGCCAGTGAAATTCTGAAGATCAAGTGTTCCAGGATTTGGCGCTCCATCGATGGTAACAGTCGGAACGGTTTTCGAACCTGAAGTAGCCGTCACCACCCGGTTGTTTCCCACCCGAACGCTGGATCCAGTAGTTGGGGGAATCGGCGAAACAGGCCCGCCAAAACCTGTCAGTGACCAGGTTCCTGCTGTTTCATAGTTGCCGGTGGCGAAACTGAAAAAGGTACCGGGCAGGAATCCGACATTCGGACCTGCTGTATAGGTTCCGGTGATGGGATTGCCTGACAAAGGAAAGGTAATCACTCTTGCTGCAACGGTGGATGTAGCTCCTGTGCTCCATGCGCTGCTGATGTATTTTGCTGAACCGTAAATGGCTTCAACCCCTGAAGTGGCATTGGCTTCGGAAGCATCATAAGTGGCCGTGATAGAACCGGTTACATTGCTGAAATTGGTAGCCGAAACCACCCAGTGCTTGGTGATGGAATAGGTGGCATCCAGTTGCGAAGGAGCCAATGCATTGACTGCTTTTACATCCACATACCGCGAGCCGGCAACTCCTGCTAAGGTTGCATTGGTAAACGTCAGATTAAATGGCGTGAAGACAGAACTGGTTCCAACCGGATATTGAAATGAACTGCTGGTCACATCAAAATATCGTCTCACTACACCGGCACCAGAGGTTCGGATCATGTTTGAAGTAGACGGGGTATTTCCTGCGAGGGAACTCCCAACGGGTAAAATCAGATTGAATCCAGCGATATCGAGAATACCGGCATTCAGTGTGAGAGCCGTATTAACGGTCGTGTTGGCCAGCAACGTTTTTGTGCCGGTACCGCTGAAAGTCAGATTCCGGTAGGTAGTGATGGATGACGGAAGATTGTAATTTCCGGATCCACTGTATTCCACGGTGTTGCCCGCCGTATTGATAAAGTTGTTGGTTGTTACAGAAGGTAGAGTGCCGGAGGCAAGTTTCAGAGTTCCTGCTCCATTAAATGTGGTCACAGTGTAACCCGTTGTTGTCTGGATATCAAGTGTTGAAGCCGCATCGATCTGAAGTGCTCTGATCGTTTTTGTACCTGAAGAAGCGGTGACCGTAAATCCATTTCCGATGTAAACATCTGATCCATTGGTAGGTGGGATAACGGATGCAGCTCCCAGATAGCTGGTGGTGGACCATGTGGAGCCGGTTTCATATGCGCCCGTCGCTCTGCTGTAATATGAACCCGGTAAAAATGCTCCCGCAGGTCCGGCAGTGAAGGTCCGGGTCAGGCTGGTTATACCGCTAAAACTGATCAGTTGACTCGGAATGGTTACGGTTCCTGAATTTACCCAGCTTGCGTTGTACGTTGAGCCTACATAAATTGGTTCTGCGATGGCATTTCGTTCTGTTACATCATAGGTGAATAAGAATGAGGCATTGATGGTGCCGGCAATATTGAATGATGAAACACTCCAGTATTTAGTTAACGAATAGGCGGCATCCAATTGGTTCGGTGCAATCGCTGCAACGGGCCGCATTGCAATAAATCGTGAACCCGGTGCCCCATTGAATGTAGTCGCTGTAAAATTAATTGTGGCTGGAGTATACACGCCGGTAGTTCCAAACGGATACGTGAAAGTTCCATTGCCATCAAAGTACTTTCTCACCAGTCCTGTATTATTCGCCAGAATCATAGCCGAGGCGGACGGAGTCCCGGCCACTGAAGCGGTCACACCCAAATCCAGGTTGTATGTTCCAATTGAAATCAGGCCACTGTTCAGAATCAATGATCCGTTCACCGTTGTTGTAGCCTGAAGGTATTTTGTAAAACCGGCTCCTGTAATGGCGAGGTTCTGATACGATGTAATCGAGGTCGGAAGGTTGAAACTGGCCAGTCCATTGTACTCAACTGTGCTCCCGGCCGTCGTAATAAATGTGTTTTTGGTAGATGCAGCGATGGTTGGAAAGACTGCATTGGCACCTGAGGCAGAGATTTTTATCGTTCCGGCTCCTTTGAGTGAATCGAGGGTAATGCCGGTATAGGTTGATAAATTTAAAGTGGATCCGCTGTTGACGATCAACCAGCTTAGATTTTTTGATCCGGCTGTTACGTTGATGGTTTTGCCGTTGCCTATGTTGATCTGCGATCCAAGTGTGGGTGCAATAACCGTTGCTGCTCCGGCATAACCAGACAAAGACCAGCTGGAACCGGATTCAAAATTTCCATCCGCAATACTGTAAAACTGCCCCCTGTTAAATGCCACGGATGGACCCGCAGTGAACGTTCTTGATAAACTCGTAATCCCCGAAAACGCGACCTGACTTGATGGAATTGTGACGGTGCCGCTTGTTGTCCATCCGGCATTGTAACTGGCCCCAACATAAATCGGCTCGGCACTGGCATTTCTTTCGGACGTGGAATATGTGAATGTAAACGATGCATTGATGGTTCCGGAAATATTAAAGGATGATACCTCCCAGTGTTTGGTCAAAGAATACGACGCATCCAGTTGGTTTGGTGCCACCGAGGCGACTGGCCGAATGGCGATAAATCTTGAACCTGCCGGGGCAGTAAATGTTGTCGCAGTGAAATCGATAAAAGCTGGGGTATATACACCATTTGTACCGAATGGATATGTGAAGGATCCGTTTCCATTAAAGTATTTCCGGACAAGACCTGTGCTGTTTGCCAGAATCATGTTGGTTGATGCAGGAGTTCCGGTAACGGTTGTGGATGCTCCAAGATCCAGATTATTGGTGCCGATGGAAAGAAGTCCGCCATTC
>CAMCXM010000121.1 GCA_945883425.1 Spirosoma fluviale | reverse complement strand
CTTACTCACGACAGATCCCTTCATTGTCAGTACATGATAGGACTCGCTCTGGGCAAAAACCTGAGAAAGAAACAGGCAAAAAGTAAGGATCGATAAAATTTTTCGCATCGTTTTACTGTAAAAATTAAAAATTCGATGATTTAAAAAGCGGCTGAATTTGATGTTGTGAATCAACTACTTTACCACCCACTTCTCAAAATCCTTTTCATACAGAAAGATTACATTACCATAGTTTCAGAGAAAATAAAGATTATTCTGCTCACCCCGGATCTTCAGCAATTTTCAAGCCCAGAGCTCAAAGAAGTTCAATCACTTAAGAATGGACTTCAGAGCTGTTATGGTTTCCTTTACAGGAGCGTTTTCGTACATAATCTGATACATTGCCCTGGCAATTGGCAAAGTAATACTTTCGTTATCAGTCATTTTATAAAGGGCTTTGATGGCATAATACCCTTCCGCCACCATCCCCAGTTCAACCTGGGCTGCTTTAATTCCGTATCCCCGGCCCACCATATTTCCAAATGTACGGTTACGACTGAAGGTGGAATACGCTGTTACCAGCAGGTCGCCCAGATAGGCAGAGGCCAGTGTATCACGGTTGCCCTTGCATTGGTACTGGAGAAAAACATTCATTTCCTGCATGGCGTTCGACACGAGCACAGCCTGAAAGTTATCGCCATACCCCAACCCATGGCAAACGCCACAAGCTATGGCATACACATTTTTCAAGACGGCAGCCCATTCTATTCCATTGATGTCGCTGGATGTGGTGGCCAGAATATACCGGCTTTGGATCAGGCTCCGGATTTCTTCGGCAAATTCGATATTGGCTGCCCCAATGGTGAGATAACTTTGCTTTTCCAGCGCCACTTCTTCGGCATGGCAGGGTCCACCGATTACGGCCATGTTTTCCCAGGGAGTTCCAAAATTCTGATGGAGAAAATCGGTAACCAGCAACAGTTGCGCCGGCAGAATTCCTTTGATCGAAGAAATGATTTTCTTTCCTTTAAGTGCTTCACCTGGAATGGATTCCAGAACAGCACCCACAAAAGCTGAAGGAATGGCGATGAGTACCCAGTCACAGTTTTCCAGAGCATCAACAGGATGGTGAAAAACCGAAACCGGACGGCTACCGAAATCGACATCTGTGAGATAGCGGGGATTCTGCCGGAATTCAGCAAAATGGTCCGCATCTTCTTTCCTGTGGTACCACCAATTCACTTCCAGGCCGGCTTCTGAAAAGATTTTACAAAGAGCAGTAGCCCAGGAGCCTGCGCCCAATACACATAATCGCGGTTTCATTTGGTGGCCTGTCATCGGCATTAAAAACAAAGAGGCCCAAAACTGAGCCTCTTTTCATTCGTATCAAAAAAAAGATCGGAATTCCTTATTCAAATTTATGGTATGCGAAATGGAGATTCACCAGTTCTTCAAACTCTTTCCCACTTTCCAGCATATCTTCATCTTCATCGAAATGAAACCAGTGAACGGTTACATTTCCTGTATTTTTAAATTTGGTGAGCATGTTGAGCAGCACTTTACTGGTGGCCGTGTTAAAATACTCAAGCTTTATCGCAATGTTTGTTTTGGCACTGGGATTCGTGATGTATTGATCAATCCAGCTCATAATTGGGCGGTAAAACGAAGTCGAATCTTCGGGCAAAGACCGCCCTGAAAATTCAAGTTTTCCTTCCTCTGAATCCAGAACAACGGATGGGGTTTCAAATGTTCCTGAAAGGGTAATCTTTTCCATGGTTATAGTGATTCTTCCTGTTTAAAAAATTTTGCCTGAAATGAAAAAAACGAATTATCATGATCCACAGGTACAAACTGATAATCCAGCTTTTTCCCTGATTTTCGGGCGATGGAAATCAAACCCAGACCTGCGTTGTTACTTTCCTGTAGCTTCATTGACTCCTTTATGGCTTGCATATGCAATTGCTTCAGACCATCGCCGTCCAGATTATTGATCTGGTCAAGTTTCCTTTGCAGATTTTCGACTTTCGATGCTTTTATGGTATTTCCGGAACTGATGTAAAATTCGTTTCCTTCCTGACCAATAATAAAAATGCTGTTTGGAAATTCTTCATTTCGGTCTGAATGAGTCGAGATATTCTGAAGGCATTCGACCGCAATATTAAAGGCCCGACGTTTGGTCTGACCTTTGTCCAGTTTCTGGTCCAGATTTTTTTCTGCCAACAACAACACCGATTGGGTTATGTTGGAAGTGAATTCACCTTCGTAGGCAATGATGACCTGATTGTCTTCCATTGCCTTATGTAATTCATACACCGTTTTCAAGTCGCTGATCTTATCGAATGGCATGTTGTGTTCAAATTAAATATGCCCGAATTATTACTCTCCAAAGGAAGCAATAACGATTTCATCTCTACTGTGACCAGCAACCAAAAACCTTACACCGGAAACTTTCTTCCGAAAAAACCCTTAAACCTGAAAGCACAAAGCGGCTGCACCCAGCACCCCGGCATCATTGCCCAAGGACGCCAATCTGAAATCAAGCGCCTTGGTATAATAAGGAGGTAAATACGCATTCAGCTCTTTCCATACGCCTGGTTTGATGTATTCAAAACTGGCGGAAAGCCCCCCTCCTACTACGATGGTTTTAATATCCAGAATCCGGATCAGTGCAATAAGGCCCTCACCGAGAATCTCACCAACTTCGTAAAAAACAGTTTGTGAGAACTCATCTCCTTCCGAAGCCGACACCACCAGCTTTGTGGCAGAAACCGGCTGATTACGCGGAATCATAGTGGTTCCGGAATATTGTTCCAGACGGTTGGTGGCCAGATTAATGATGCCCTGCTTCCCGATATTGGCTTCCAGATGCCGATCGTTCCGACTGCGGATGTGGCCCAGTTCCAGCCCGTTACCATCGCCACCTTTGAAAATCTCCCCATCCATAACCACCGCACTACCAATGCCGGTACCCAGTGTGATGAACGAAAAGGTGGAAGGAAGTTTTTGTTTCGAAAAGAGATATTCGCCAAGAGCCGCTGCATTGGCATCATTCTCAAGATAGAATTCCTTGTCCGGAAAACGCTCTTTTAGCCGGTTGTACAGTGGTTGACCATTGAGTTCAGGAATGGCAGGGATTTCAATCGGCACCTTCCTGTCCTTGGTGATCATACCGGGCAAACCGATGCCAACTTTATGAATCTCTTTGTGCCCGAGCAGTTTATATGCTACAATATCAATAAACTTCTCTATAAAATCTCCGTCCTCTTTCAGGTCCGAAGTGTGATAGCTTTGGAAATCGTGGATGGTACCATCCTTATCTACGAGGCCTGTTTTGACATGATTTCCACCAATGTCAATGCCTAAATATTTTTCCATCCAGGTTAAAAATGATGCGGTAAAAAAAGTACTATGGTTTCCGGAAAATGCATTTGAAATTCTGCATTGAAATCAATTGCCTGATCCGGTTTAAATGGGTCGCCAAATATGCGAAAACTTAAGACCCACACGTAACAGAGGCAAAAAAAAGATACCTCTAACCATCGGTGATTCTTTTTCAAAACAACAGCCGGTAAACGATGGACTTTCCGACAGACCTCCTACTTTTGCCCCGGCGACAAAACGATGATCACAACCGAAGGCTTAAACAAGTTTTATAAAGGTGCAGAGCAGTTTCAGGCACTGAAAGATGTATCTCTGGAAATTGCAAAGGGTGAGTTTGTTGCCATCACCGGGCAATCAGGAAGCGGAAAGTCTACGTTATTGTATGTACTATCCACGCTGGACACGGACTATAACGGCAAAATCAACATCAATGGCAACCTGCTGAAATCACTCAACAGTAACCAACTGGCTTCTCTTCGGAACCGGGACATCGGGTTTGTATTTCAGTTCCACTATCTCCTGCCTGAGTTTACTGTCCTTGAAAATGTGTGCCTTCCGGCCATGAGACTCAAAAAATATACCCCGCAACAAATAAAGGAAAGAGCCATCGAAAAACTGGATTTGCTCGGTTTGAAGGACCAGATCGAGAAAAAAGGGGGGCAACTTTCAGGCGGACAGCAACAAAGAGTCGCCATTGCCAGAGCATTGATCAACGACCCTGTCATTATTTTTGGGGATGAACCTACAGGCAATCTGGATTCAAACAATGCCAAAATCGTCTTTGATATTTTTAAAGAACTCAGCGAAAATCACAACCAAACCATTGTGATTGTAACCCACGACCCGGGAATTGCAGCCAAATCAGACCGGTGCATCACATTGAAAGACGGCAGAATCGTCTGATAGGATTTGGAATTTGCAGCGTGATAAAGTTTCCTGAACGGCCTTATGGTTGCTTTCGTATTGCTATATATGCCAGAATAAACGGGTAGTTGAAACAGAGCTCCTCTCTTCTTTTTCAAAGAACTCTATTTTTCCCCTTTCATTTTTTTTCCTTCTGGCTGTGCCTGTCAGTGCCCGGCATCATAATCATATCCTCTTTCTGCCCAGAAATCCCTTGGTCTTTCATTGCTGAAATACAGATATCCAATCCGCTTGAGGTGCTTGATTCCGTATTTTACCGGTATGATCAGACGCAGAGGATAGCCCTGATTAAGCGGAAGCGACTGACCACTCATTTCATAGCACAACAAGGTTTGCGGTTGCATCATCGACGGTGCGTCAATCCCCACATAATACTGACGGTCGGGTGTCATCAATCCAACATGGGCGTATTTCAGGGTGCCGTCCGCATTAAGTAAGTGCGGGTAAAATTTGAGGATGAAATCAGAAAACCGAAGACCAGCCCACCAGGTGATCTGGTTCCATCCTTCAATGCATTTGAAATCGAAGATCACTTCTGTTTTAGGCAATGCCTTCAATTGTGGCGTGGTGAAAAATGCGGTATCACCCGACTCCGGATCGATTACCTTCATCCGGAAGGTAGCCGAATCAACCGATGTCTTCAACCCGTATTTTCCGTTTGCTCTGGGTTTTAATGCAGCAGCTGACTTTGGAAATTCCAACACCCGCTGCGTTGGCAACTTTTTGCTGATCTGCTCATTTCGCTCAAGACCCTGTCGGAGTGTTGCCGGAATGCCATTGATTTTCGGTTCGTTTTTTATTTGCCGTAGAAAAAAGAATGTGCCCAGTCCCAGTCCGAAAAAAAACAGCCAGGAAATAACCGCGTTCCGGGAGATCGACTTTTTCATGGTTTTGGCAGAGGAGATTCTTGAGAGGTACCACCGGTGACCATGGCCGAAAAATTACGCCATCCGGCACGGACAACCTGAATGACATGAATGATAAAAAAGAAAACCAGATATAAGGTGCAACCAAAATGAATGAGTCGGGCATTGCGATATCCGCCCAGGGCTTCGGCCAACCAGAAAAGGCGGGCCGGCTTGTAGATTGCCCAACCGGAAGCCACCACCAGAGCCAAAGACAGAATGGTAGTGAAATAAGCCAGTTTCTGCGCTGGATTGTATTTCCCCTGAATGGGCATTTCTTTCCTCAAGCCCAATGAATGAAGACCCATCTGCCACAACTGCTTTCCATCGGACGGTACCGGGAATAGGTTTTTCCAGTTCTTAAACAGGGTACTGAACAAAAGATAGAAAACACCGGCCGCCATCAGGATCCACATAAAATTAAAATGGTAAGCAAGTCCGTAGGCCAGTTGCGATTCCAGACCGAGGACTTTAAACCAAGACTTTGGAATGACGGACCAGCTACCGATTTTATACGTCGGATACGCCCAGTAAATCAGCATACCACTCCATACCATCACCAGCAATGTATAAAACGTAACCCAATGCAGAATCCGGAGCCAGGCAGGATGAAGTTGCCGGTTGGAGGATATGTTGTTTGACACGAAGTGGAGTCGTTGATTGGAGTTCAAAAATGCGTTTTATCTGGAGAGGGAAAAAATAAAATGAATGTTAATAAGGAAACCACTGTTACACCGGTCCTTCGTGTCTTGTCCTGAAATAGGTTGTCGAAAAAACGGGGGAATGGATTCCATCGGTGCCAGATCAGGAATCCGACCAACTGGAAACTCAGATCAGGATTAATCAATTAACCTGTAAACTTTTTTCAGGACGAATCAGACGATTAACCGCCTAAAGCGGAATTTGGGATAAATACTCGAGCTGTTCAAAAACAGGACTATCTAAATTCCCAATTTCAAAATTGGCAAATCCAATAACCTCTGTCCCGTCAAACAGGTCTTTATAATTTTCAAAATTCATGGATTGGGTAAGTAACCCTGATATTCAAATTTTGTCTTTGAACAAGTTTTTAGAATCATCAATGGTTATTTGTTTTAACAGTAAAACCCCATTGGCAGAATGTACCCTATAAAAAAAACGAAACCCGATAGCTTGAATTGCTTCAGGGGCTACCGGGAATAATATGCGGCAAATATAAATTCAAAATCAGTATTTGCCAAACGATTTGAAAATATGAAGTATCCAGACTTTGAATTTGTGATGTCGCCCACACGGATGAACCGGTATCTGGTGGCCACTGGAAATAAAACCAAGGGAGCTATGACCTTGTATCGCAAGAACTTAATGCTTTCACAAGAACTTTTTACCGTAATAAGTTGTTACGAAGTTGCTCTGCGAAATGGAATTAACAGACAGTATTCTTCGCAATATGGAAACGACTGGCTTAGAGATTGTGCTGTTTCTGGGGGTTTGTTTGATAATCAAAATTGCAGGCATACTAAAAATATTATCAATAAGGCGGTATCAAAACTTGCTCATCATTATACCCATGCAAAGGCATTAGCTTTAATGGATTTTGGGTTTTGGAGATACCTTTTTGCCCAACCACAATTTTTTGCAGCCGGTCAATCGTTGCTAAAGATTTTTCCAGCTAAACCTTCAAGTACTCCTGCGATTCAATATAACCACACGTTTGTATTCAATCAGTTAGGTCAAATAAATGACTTGCGAAACCGTATTGCTCACCATGAACCTATTTGTTTTGTTCCTGGGCAACCGATAAAAGACACGACTTACGCCCGTCAGCATTACAATCTAATTTTGCAGTTATTTCAATGGATGAGCGTAGATGAATCAGCACTTTTATACGGGCTGGATCACATTCTTACAATTTGTAATGAGATTGATGCTTTGTAGTAGTCATTTTCCTGTTACAGTTTACTTTTGCCATCCGTCTTTTTGTGTTCGTCAGATTGAGTCTGTTTTCGGTGTACGGGTTGGTTCGGTCCAGTTTCGGCCAACTCTTCACTTCATCATCTTGACGGCCTGACTTTTTTATCCAATGACATTCTCTCCTATCCCCTGAAATTTCCTGTGACCCAATTTCACTCTTCACTTCTGTATAACTAATTATAAATTATTGATAAAGAATGATTTACATTTGGCGGACAGGGCCTCACCCCAGCTGTCGCCATGGCGCCATGGAGCCACCTCCCGAAGCCAGTTCGGGACAGGTTCCCGAGGCAGGCTCGGGACAAGCTCTCTAAGGGAGAGGGAGGAATTCAACCCTCCTAAGTTATCTGCCTTGAAATTGGTGGGAAGCACCCCCTGACTTCACTCTTAACTCTTCACTCTTCATAGCGCCTTCTGCGCCATTTCGCTACGCTCAACTTTTAACTCTTCACTCTTCAGCAGCAGCTTAACGGCCACTCATAAACAAAAAAAGGGCCACCCATCGGACGGCCCTTTTCCATTCATTGTATGTTGCTTATTTAACTAAAACTTTGAGGTTATGAATTTCATTCTCTCCGGAACCACCTGAAATGATGACCTGATACATTCCAGAAGGCAATCCCCGAAGATCCATCGGTATTTTGCTGTGGCGACTGGCGTTGTGCAGTTTACCATACACATTCTGGCCCAGTATATTCAGCACCGATACTTCCAGAGTTTCGTCCCGAGTTTGCTTGAGATCGATCACGAATGTTCCCTGATTGGGATTCGGATAGAGTTCGATGTCGGCTTTGATCAGACTACGTCCGCACGGAATGTTCACATTGTTAAATGCCTGATCCGGACCTGACGCATTCACCAACACCAGACGAACCATCGTGGATTGCTCATCCAGCTGATCGAGACTGAAGGTATAATTCTTCAGAACAGACGAGTTTCCGGCTGCATTCACTTTGCCCAGCTCTGACCAGTTCCGGCCATCCGCTGATTGCTGAATAATGAACGATCGGCTGTCGGTTTCCTTCGCAGTTGTCCACGAAAGAGTTGGACGGATACCTGTACAGTTCACCTGAATACCTACCAGTTCGATGGCAAGTGGGATATCGATTTCACCTGCAAATCCGTAGTTGGAGTAACCACTTACACCCGAGCGTCCAAGGGTGGTCGTCGTGAGATCACCAACCTGAGCGAGATGAGTTCCAGGACAGAACCAGTCTCCTCCACCTACTCGTTTCACCAGGGTGAGTTTCTCCATCACCGTTGACAGCGGTGCAAACTCCTCAGCCGTTGCTTTGATGGTGTATTCACCGTCAATCAATGTTCCGGCTTTGTTATCCACTTTCCAGTAACCATCGTCAGAGAATTTACCTACTTCAAATCCAGCGCCACCGGTTGAGATATCCGGAATCGAAGTCTGCGTCCCGGTGTTACCAAACAACATGGACTCCGGCATAAACTCTACGGTTACCGAACCACCCGTTGTTGGAGCCATGGTATATTCAATGCTCAGGAAACGTTTCTTCCAGTCAGCACCAATTGTCTGGCCCATCGGGAATAAACCGGTTGCATTTCCACTGTTTGTGGCAGCGGCAAACCATCTCTTCATGATACCGCTTACATATCCGCTTGTGTGCGTGAGAATTCCTCGATTGCTGATGCTGGAACCCAGTTCAAGCGTGCTGGTCTGGGTATTGATGTTCCCGGCGACCATGATCAATGAATCCTGAACCTGTACATTGTCTACCAAAATCAATGTTCCGGAAGGCTTGTTTACGTTCATCGAACTGAATACCGCTGTACCTGTTCCGACAACCGAAATGCTCTGATCCGTTGTTCCGATGAAGTGGAAATCACTGGTACCCTGTGTCACCGTACCATTGATAGTCAGATCTCCTTTCAGGTTGATCTCAGAATTCGTGTTGGCTACATTCAAAGTAACACCCGCGTTGATCATCAGATTTTTTGAGATCATATCTGCATCAACCGCCAGTGTTTTATTGCCAGTACCTGCCAGGTTCACATTGTTAAATGTAACCATCATCTGGCCGCTGAACAGTTGCTGATCGCCAGCTTTATTGTAGACAACTGTTCCGTTTCCGGCGTTGAATACTGCAGCCGGATCCAGAATCATGGTTCCGGAAAGATTCAGTGTACCCGCACTATTGAATGTTACAGTTCCTTTGTTTACCAGATCTACCGTCGTAAGAGTTGAATTGACATTCGCAAATGTCAGAACACCACCTGATGCAACGGTTACCTTGTTAAGACTCACACCTACCGCTGTATTCACCGTATTGGAATGAGCAAAAGTAACATCTGAACCAGCTGTTGGAACACTACCGCCTAACCAGGCTGCTGCTGCCAGAAAATCAAATCCCGATGCTGTGGTAATGTATCCAATGTATTGGAATGGCTGGTTCACAAACGCACCATTACCCGGGTTGGTCACCACCATATTACCTGTACTATTGACACCGGAATTATTCACGACAACGGTGAGCTGTGTAGAGTTAACAAACGTGACCGTAGCAGCGACACCATTCACGGTTACAGTTGCATTGCTCGCAAAGTTCGCTCCGTTAATCGTCAGTCGCTGACCTCTGTAACCGGTTGCATTTAATTGACCTGCTACAGTTGGCAATGTGCCTGTTACGTTCGTGATCTGCGGAGAAAGCAGTGTCTGAATCGCACCGGAAACTGCGGATCTCACGGTACATCCGTTGCTGTTGGTTACCTCACAGAAATAATACAAGGTACCGACCACAGATGTTGAAGGAATGTAGGTGTCCGAATTGGCACCTAAAATCGACGTACCGCCTGTTGTGACGGCCGTTGGATTGGAGAACCACTGGTATCCAGTTACTGTACCGCTGCCAGCATTCGCCGTTACGCTCATCGCCGTTGCGGTTGCAAACTGGCTGTAAGTGGCGGCCGGCGTAACCTGAGAAGCGATGGTTGGCGAAGCATTGATGGTTGCCTGAACTGCCGTTCTGGTTACCGCATTACAACTTGCCGAAGTAGCCTCTACATAGTACGTGGTATTAACCGAAATCGAAGGCGTTGTAAAAATTGCAGATGAACTAAGCTCTGTTCCTCCAACTGCAGCGGCAAACCATTTCATGGTACCAGTAGAAGAAGAGGCACTCAGAACCACCGTTCCTGTTCCGCAACGACCACCTGGGGTTGTAGACAAGATAACAGGCAACGGACTTACTGTCACTCTCACGGCATTGGTATCTGAACAACCGGTTGCCGTAATGGTTTCGGTGAGTACATACGATGTCGTACTGGTTGGGCTGGCCGATGGCTCTGCATCTGTCGCACTGCTCAAGGTTGCTGACGGAGACCATGAATAGGTATTTCCGGCAGTAGAAGTCGCTCCAAGGCTTACCGATCCGGAACCACAGATCACCTGATCGGCACCTGCATTGTCGGCTGGAATTGGATTCACTGTAACTGGTACCGGACTGTTTGGATTCGAACATCCGTAGCTGTTGGTAGCCGTCACCGTGTAGAATGTATTCACCGTCGGCGCAATGGCGATTGGATTCTGGATGTTTGATGAGTATCCCACCGGAGAAGAAGTCCAGGAATAACCATAGTTGATGGAATTACCCGTTACACTCACATTGTCGATGGCCCAATACCGGTCGTTGGAAGCAGTGAAGAAGAATCGGATGTAAACAGTTGGCAAACCAACGTATGCATTCATGCTTACCACTGCATTGGTAAATCCAGTCTCAGAGCCCTGATCCGTGGTATAACTCAAGAGATCTGTCCAGGTGGTATTGTTGGTTGATACCTGAACCTTGGCAACGTCACCAGATGAACGAGCGTCAAAGAAGTGAAAGAAGTCAAGACTCAACGTACTGAACCCAATGGTGCTCATCACCGGTGAACGGAGATAAGTTAAGGTTGTACCACCTGATCCCTGAGCACGGCTGTCTGTTAAATAAAACTGAGTCTGATCGTTTGAACGGTAGGTTACCGAACTATTGTATTGATTAGGACGCAATGTCCAGGCGGCATTTGCTGGTGTTCCACCTGTTGAACTGTTTGTTCCTACCCAGTTGTTAATGGTTCCGTTGAATTTCTCTCTCAATAAAACAGTTGCATACGATGTGGCACTGGAATACAGATCAACGGTCTCATTCTGACAGATCACATCATCCGAAACACTGGATGAAACCGCACCTGTAAAGATGTACGGGTTGATGTCCAGGAAGGTGGTGTCTCTGAAGGCAGGACATCCTCCTGTTGATCCTCTTGTATTCACGACTGCGTAATTGCCCGGTGTTGAAGCCGATACGTTAATTACACCAGTCGATGAATTCAACGAAAGACCCGAAGATGTGCTGAATGTTCCTGCAGAAGCACCAGGATCAAAGATTGGTGATGCATTGAGTGCATTGGCACTTTGGCAGAGGTCGTTTGATACATAATTAAATCCAGCCAAAGGAGCCGCCGTAATGGTAACTGTTCGCGTTTGCGATACTGCGGCACAAGCACCGGTTGGTGTTACTGTGTTACGTACAGTGTATGTTCCCGGTGTAGAAGCCGATAAGTCGATTTCACCCGTGTTGGTATTCACAAAAACTAAACCTGCCGGAACCGAGGAGAAC
>CAMCXM010000120.1 GCA_945883425.1 Spirosoma fluviale | reverse complement strand
GAAGGGTTGAGAGTGAAGAGTGAAAATGCAGGGCCGAGGTATCAAAGGACGGTATCACTATAGAAGTATAAAGTAAGAAGGCAAAAGTCAAAAGTGATTCGGAAAAGGATCCGGATCGCAAGCCATCCCGTCGGTACGGAACGTAGGCTAGTTCAAAGTCTCAAGTTCAAAGTCCAAAGGAAATTTGCATTGGCGCCTTTAGGTGCCTGCTATTGGTAGAAACAAAAAACAACAGGGAGATAGAGTGCCTTTGGGTACGAAATATTGAAGAGGCTGACAGCCCGAGGTTGTCTGAATCCAAGGGCTAAAGGAATGCTTCGCTCCGAGCGAAGCCTTCCTTATGTATCGAAGAACGTTATTCAATCACCAGCTTTTCTGTTCTAACTTCCTGTCCGTTGGAAATGCGCAGAATGTAGAGTCCGCTGGAAAAGCCATTCAGGTCAAGGTTGCGTTCCGACTGGTGGCCGCTCAGGATGCCTTTGGTGGTTTTTCCGTTGGAATGGATTAGTTCGAAGGACAGCGACTTAGACTCCATCCCCGGAACCTGAATCCGGACCGAACTCGTGGCCGGATTGGGTGAAATCTGCATGTTCCGCAAACCCGCCAATTCCGAAACCGACGTAATGGTCACCGGCGGAAGTGGAGTGCCCATCGTGCAGCCGGCCTGCGATTTTATGTAGAGAGGGTAGGAGAGATTGAGGACTTCCGATGTGCAAAAAAAGAAATTTGAGATGCCTTCATAGTGCTGTAAATCAGCTCCATGCAATCCACAGGAAATGAACGTCTCACTTGGTCCGCCATCAATGACCAAGCCACTAAGCATGTAAAAAGAGGTCATTCCTTTGTTGTCAATAAAATATCCAAAGCTTGGTCCGACAGGATAGTTTATTTCAAAGGTTCCCGGGGGTAGAAAAATTCGAGGAACTCCAAACGATCCAAATGAATCAGATGTATCGGCAATCTCCGAGTACAGAACACCGGTTGAGGAACCGGAATCCGATACGATCCTTTCGGTTCGTACTTTTGATGGGTCCCCCATGTACGGATACTCCAGTACTTTAATCCTTTCATTTTGATTGATGAACTCGGAACCTGAGATAGGACAGTTGGGACCATTCGCCAGTTGGACCAATTTTCTGTATTTCTGAAAATGAAATTCATCGCCCACTGTGGGCAAGGCAGGTTTTCCGGTAAAGGGTTTCCAGCTGCCTTCAATTGTTGGGGAGCCAATTAATGCGATGGGTTCATTCTCGTTTTGGCCCGGTATTTCAAACAACAGAAGTCCGAAATTTTTGCTCCAACGAAATGTCCGTCCATTAAATGTCAGCGAAAGGACGGAATCCATGGTTCCCAATACGTTTTCAAAGGTTTTGGTCTGGATCTGAGATGCGTTTCCTATCTGATTCTGTTTGGGATAAAACACCAGTGAATCGTTTACTACTCCATAATAGGATTTGTTCAACCAGATCACCATTGAGCTGTCGGCATTTGTAAAAACCCCGGTTTGGTGCATTTTGTTGGAAAACGGATATCCTGTCCAGGACTGCCCATCCGGAAATTTATTGGAACGAATCCGGATGGAATTGCCGGTGGTTTGTATGGCCGAGTCCAGATAAATGGCTTCCACCACATTTCCGGAAACCAACGGTCCGTTGGCCGGTACAACTCCCAAACCACTGAAGCTGCCAAATGAAACCGGGCGACTGTAGTACGAAATGGAAAACGGAAAAGGATGCCAGTTGGCGGCCTGTGTAGCAAATTGCACCAACAGGCAAAAGGAGAAGAAGACGAGTTTTTTCATGATCTGGTTGAAGTTATCGGGAAAAGAATTGGATCACCACCATTGGCCGGTGAAAAGTAAAGGTATTGAGGTGAGAGTTCAAAGTTCAAAGTTTGAAGTTCAAAGAAAAAGCAGGGCTGCGGGTTGAAAGGAAGGCTTCGCTCAAAGCGAAGCCTTCCTTATGGCAGCCAGCAATTTTGGCCTGGTCTTAAAACCCTGGAAGGGTGACAGTATGATAGCAAAGCCAAAACAAACGTAACCGAACCCCAGCGGGGTGACACCGAGGCAGATGAGTTCAAAGTCGGAAGTTCAAAATTCAAAGGAAGGCTTCGTGCAGGGTTGTTGGAAATTGAATTGGCAAAATCGTTTTCCAACAAAGTTGTTGAGTTTTGATTTACGATTGGTAAATTCCATCCTCCCCGCACCTCGCTGGATTTCCGGGCCTTTCCGCATTTGAAATGCAATTATTTGAGTGATATCAAATGTGTTTTAAAAGTTACAGTTCATGTTGAGCCAAGTAAATAAGTTCTAAAAAAATCCACCAGAATCTGTGTGCCCAACCTTTCTTTGTTTAATGAATCGTATTTGTTCCTTCTGGGTTTTAACCTTTGTGTTTTTATCACTTAGCGGTCTGGCGCAGCCGGGTTCCAAACCGCATAAGCTGTTTTTGGGTGGGGATTTTTCGTATGTGAATGAGCTGGAGGATTGTGGTGGTAAGTACCGGTTTCAGGGGAAAGAAAAAGATCCGTTCGTCTTGTTTGCAGCCTCGGGTTGCAGCGTGTCCCGCGTAAGGATCTGGCACAACGCCACGTGGACCCGCTATTCCGGACTGGAAGATGTGAAGAAAACCATCCGTCGCTCCAAAGCCGCCGGCATGAAGGTGATGCTCGATTTTCACTATTCCGATACCTGGACAGACCCGGCCCGGCAAACGATACCGTCCGCCTGGAAAACCATTTCCGACCCAAAGATTCTGGGCGATTCATTGTATTTGTACACAAGGTCCGTTCTGATGCAGCTTCATGCCGAAGGACTTTTACCCGATCTGGTTCAGGTGGGGAATGAAATCAACGCGGAGATTCTGCAGCCGGGCGAGCCGGTGGTGTTTCCGATCAACTGGTCACGGAATGTGCTGCTTCTCAATCGTGGGATCGAAGCCGTGAAAGAAGTTTCGGCTGTGACCAAAAAAGAAATCGGCACCATCCTCCACATTGCCCAGCCCGATGAAGCCTTCGCCTGGTTCGAAAAGGCCAGAGAAAACGGCATTGCCAACTACGACTGGATCGGGTTGTCGTACTACACACAGTGGTCGAAGTTTAATCTGCACCAACTGGCCGCCGAGATCACGAAACTGAAAAAGACCTTCAAAAAGCGGGTGATGGTTGTGGAAGCGGGTTATCCTTTCACCTTACAGAACGCGGACAGTGCGGGCAATTTGCTTGATACCGTCTCACAGTTAACGGGTTACGGCATTTCGGTTTCGGAGCAAAAGCGATTTATGACAGACCTCATCCATACGATCGTAAAGGCAGGGGGAGAAGGTATGATTTACTGGGAGCCCGCCTGGATTTCGACCAACTGCCGCACGCAATGGGCGAGGGGATCGCATTGGGATAATGCCACTTTTTTCGATCCGTCCCGCAACAATGAAGCTCTGCCTGTTTTCGATATTTTCCGGGAGGAGCAGTATTTGAAGAAATTTGACGCGGTGAAAAGAAGAATTTACCATTGATTTTTTCCTTCAAATTACCACTTTGAACCTAGCTGGGCGTTGAGTTTTCCCTCAGGCAACATGGAGCAACCCGCAGTATCAAAATTTCTTCGAACCTTGAACTTTTTACTTTGAACAACTCTAATTTAGCTCGCCAATGTTTGGTGAATTGGATTGAGATGGTTTGTTTTGGGATGAGAGTAAATCTATTCTATTGAGAAAAAGCAAGGCTGGTTTTGCAGAAATGTTCGTGTTTTCTGATGCGAATGTTGTTTTGCCTTCGTGCCAAAAAAACCTTTTGCCAGCAATAAACAGTTGTAACTTGGATCGAAATTTTGTAATTTTCGATTGTGAAAATGACATTGGAAGCGGGCCTGGAGTTTGAGATTGACAAACTGACTAACTCGATTGAAAATTTGGCAACTGGCGAAGTTTTCGATACTGAAATTCTTAGGTTGTCCGAACTTGACAGTAAGCAAATTAAGAAATTAGAATGGCAATTTAATTGGAGCAAAGAACTTCGGGATAAAACCAAGGAAGTGTATAAATTGACCACAGTAAATAACACGACCATCATTCAAGGTCTGATAAGTATTGAAGACAAGCAAGACCATGTTTTTATGCATTTAATTGAGAGCTCAAGATTCAACAAAGGGGAGGGGAAGGTTTATTTGGGCGTTCCGGGAAATCTGGTCGCTTTTGCCTGCAAAGTTTCTATGAGCAAAGGCTATCAGGGATTTTTGGCTTTTGATGCCAAGACGGCTTTAATCAGGCATTATGAGGAAACATTGGGTGCAACACATTTCAGAGGACTAAGAATGTTTATTGAGACAGCTGCCGCACTTAAACTTATATCACAGTATTTTAAAAGCTAAGATTATGGGACTAATTAGAGAACCAAAAAATGTCGATTTTTCAACGAAATCACAACCCTGGACTGAAGAAGAACTTTCTGACTTTCGGGAATTAATGAAACAGATGAAATCGGAAAACGAAAAGAAAAAAGGACGAACCGCGAATTCAAAGACCGGGATAAAACAACCTGCCTGATCAAATGTCCTGTTGGGAATAGAGTTTTCTTTCCACATCATCGAAATCTCCCGATTCACGGTTTGGTTGCCGGAGTGGTGATGCTCAAGGCGAAATTCCTCATCCTCTCAAATGCCTAAGGGAACAAGTAGCAACCAGGGATTCCTTAATTTCTTTGAACGTCCAACTGCAGAGATGAAAGAGAATAGGTGCGGAGAGCCTCAAAGATTACCATTAGTTTTTAGTTCTCCCTATAAAAAGCCGGGTCAAGTGCTGCGGCACTTCATGTATTGCCTGCTTTCCGCCCAATGTAAAATTGGTATAGGTTCTGCGGTAAAAATCCGACAATTTTAGGACGGCCTCTTGCCGTTTACCACTGTCTGTTAATCCTGAAATTCCAATTCAACCCAACACTTCCATCCGGTAGCCCATCGATTTCAATCCCAACAGAATTTCCGGGAGGGCTGCTTTTACGTTTTTTTCGGCTTTGATGTTGTCGTGCATCACGATGATGGAACCTGGATTGACATTATCCAGCACGTTCCGCACCACCGTTTCCGGCTCCAGACTGGTGTCGTAATCTTTGCTTAACACATCCCAAAGTATGATCTGATATCCGCGTTTCCGCAAATTATAAATCTGGCGGGGCAAAATGCGTCCGTATGGTGGACGGAAGAGGAGTGGGGATTTATCTGTTAAAAACGGTTTCAGTTCTTCTGCACACAAGGCCACATTGTCCAGATAGTCCTTCAGTTTCGTCTTAAATCCGTTGCGATGGTTGTGGGTATGATTTCCAATCTGGTGTCCACGATCCAGAATCTCCGCAACAAGATCTGGATTCCGTCCGGCATTTTCGCCGACCATGAAAAACGTCGCCGATGCCCCAAACACATCGAGTTGGTCCAGGATCCAGGGGGTGAGTCCTGGAATGGGGCCATCATCAAAGGTGAGGTAAACAACTGGTTCGGTGGTTTGAACCGTGAACCGCAATCCTTTCCCCAGCAGTTTGATGATTTTCGGCGTTTTGGCGGGAACGTTCACGAGGTTCTGGATTTTAAAATGAGATCCTTCTGAACAAACACCACCACCATCAGAAACACCAACGGGTAGACCAAACCCATTAGAATCGGCTGCCATTCACCTGACGGAGCCCAGTTTCGCGAAACCAGACACAGCAGAAGAGCCGATACAAACAGGAAGCCCACTTTGGTGAATTCCCAATCCACTTTGAAAAAGGACAAACTCTTATACCAGGAGAACCCACACATCCCTGCATAGCAGATGAGCAAAGCAAGAGCCGCACCCGTCATTCCATATTTGGGTACCAGCACAAAATTGAGTCCCGCATTTACCACAAGACCGCCCATTGAAATGACGGTGCCCCACCAGGTTTTGTCAGAAAACTTGTACCAGAAAGACAGATTGTAGTACACCCCAAACAGGAAATTGGCCAGCAGTAAAAGGAAGATGGCGTCCATGCCCAGCACAAATTCGGGCTTGCGGAGAAACAGTTTGAGAATAAACGGAAGGTTTCCCTGAATACCGACCAGGGCAATGAGTCCGGCCGCAACAAACCAGGTGAAGGATTTCGACAAATAACTGGCGGTGTCCTTTTTATCCTGAATGGAAAAGAAAAATGGATCGGCCGCATACCGGTAAGCCTGAATGCCGAGATTGATGAAAATAGCGATTTTTGCGCAACCGGAGTACACACCGATCAGGTCATCGTTTGAAATGCCGGGATAAAATCCGGGAGGGCACAGATTTTCGAGCCAGATCCGTCCGAAAACATCATTGCTCACACCCACAAGGCCCATCACCACAATGGGAATGGAAAACCGGAGAACTTTGGCGTTCAGTTCACGGTCGAAAGCCCAGGAAAACCGGGCCAGACTTTTCACCATCAGAAAAAAGGACAGGAAGGACGAGGCGAAGTTGATGTATAATATAAGTCTGAAATTGATACCTACCGGATTGAACTGGTCAAACAGCGTGATGCCGGACAGAAACAATAGGTTGAGACCGATGGTGAACAAAATAGATCCCAATCTTACTTTCAGGAATTGAAAGCTTTGGTTGTGGTTCCGGAGTGTAGCGAGAAAAATCCCCAGAATGCTGTCGCCTACCAATGTGAGCGAAACGATACATAAGTCGGTGGAAGACAATTCCGGCATCCGGTATCCAAGAAAGGCATAGGCCACAGGAAGCATGACAATGGCAGCCAGAATCTGAAACGAAATGATTTTGCGTTCTATGCTTTCCTTTTCTTTTGGGTTGTCGTTGGCATAGCGGAACAGCGCCGTTTCCAGTCCAAGCGGAAAGAGAATGGAAAGGACTGCCGCATAGGTGAGCACTTCCGAGAGCATTGAAAAATCATGCAGACTCAGCCGGGCCGTTTGTAAAGGAAGAAGAAGATTGCCGATCAGTCTGCCCAGAATACTGGTGAGTCCATAGGTGGCCGTCTGGCTGGCGAGTCGCTTTAACATGCAGCCTCAAAAAAACGAACGGAATTGCTGCCAAACAACAGGAGATTTGGTGAATGGAGGATAAAGGCTGATGATGGTCATCCAAGCGGGCCGAAACTCCCTGAATTCAAAAGAAAATTCTTCATATATGTTTTATTCCTGACCTCTTCCTTGCGGCGTTTCAGAAAATGCTTTTTATTCGCACCCGATTTACAGTCAAACTTATTAATGGCTTCACACAGCGTATCCACATCCAACGTTAATCTCTGGGGAGGAGGAGTAGAACCAATGAAAGCGAGCTACGGCAAGCTGATGATGTGGTTCTTCCTAATGTCCGATACTTTTACGTTTTCGGCTCTTCTCATCACTTACGGGCTTATCCGTTTTTCACATCCTGCTTATACTGGTCCTATGGATCATGCGGTTTTCTCTCAGGAATACTGGCCGCTTCCCGACATGGTATTCAACGGACTTCCGTTTTTACATGGGGTTCACCTGCCGCTGGTTTTCGTAGGTATCATGACTTTTATTCTCATCATGAGTTCCGTAACGATGGTTCTTGCCGTAGAAGCAGGTCACCGTATGGATCGCAACGATGTTCAGAAATGGATGTTGTGGACGATTCTGGGAGGAATTGCTTTCCTTGCCTGCCAAGCCTGGGAGTGGACGCACTTAATTATGGGTTCTGAAACAGGACAGATGGTGGACGGGAAAATCTTCCACGGCGCCAATCTGGTTCGCAACGAATATGGCCCACCGGCATTTGCTGATCTTTTTTTCTTCATCACCGGGTTTCATGGAACACACGTACTGTCCGGAGTTGTGTTGAATATCATCATCTTTTACAATACCGTTGTTGGAGTATACGATCGTACTGGTCACTACGAAATGGTTGAAAAAGTCGGTTTGTACTGGCACTTTGTAGACCTTGTCTGGGTATTCGTATTTACCTTCTTCTACCTCATCTAACGCACGAATCATATTATGTCATCACACGATCATCAATCTGCAACTACGGTTGCACAAAAGCCGGACACCAAGGCTATCTGGTTTACCTTCTGGATTCTTCTGGGTGTAACTGCGGTTGAGTTCCTCATTGCGTTTACCAGTGATTCCAAGCCTTTCCGTATCATCACGTTCATTTTACTCACGTTTGTAAAGGCCTATTTCATTGTGGCTAATTTCATGCACCTTCGTCATGAAGTAAAAACATTAATCTGGAGTGTTGTTGTGCCAATCGCATTTATTGCATGGCTTGTAGCTGCTTTGATTTTTGAAGGTGGTTCCATTTTGGGATCCCATCCCATTAAATAATGAATTTTCCAAAAGGGGCCAGAACCGGTTTGTTGTTGTTCATAACAGCAGGGCCGTTTCTGGTCTTTGTTTTTTTATACGTGTTCGGAGAAAATCACTTCGAAATCGATACATATCCGGTGAAACAACCGGATTTCTGTTTTTACAAAAAGGATGTTAAGGAAGCCCTGTTGGTAGTGGATCGATCTTTTGATCCTGCACAATATTCCCTTAAGGATTTTGACAATGAAATAGAGCGGTTGAATGTGTTCTGGAAGAAGATTGATTCATCCCCGGAAATCGTATCTCTTATCCGTCCATCCGGTATAGATTCCAGTTCTACTTCTTGTCCGGATGGTTTGGTGTCACCTTCCGCTCTATTCTTGCTTACGGTTGATACAATCCTTCCCATTCGATCGGCGAAAGGTCCTGGATTGAAGCGTCTGCCCAAGCCGCCCAGAGCATTTTTATTTGACAAAAATCAGAACCTTCGGGGTGTATACGGGTTGTGTAATGGTCTGTCTGTAGACACGCTGATGCTCGAATACAAAATACTAACGAACAACTGATTTATGTCGCAACCGCTATTTGATTCAGAAAAAGAAGCGCTGTACAGAAGAATTGTTCTGATTGTTTCCGTTGCCATTCCAGCGGTAGTGGCCTTCCTGATTCTGATGCCCCAAACAGGTAAACTTGGCAATTTTGATGTGTCTGCTTTTCCTGGAATCAATGCAGCCCTGAATTCACTAACCTCCATTTGTCTGGTGATGGCACTCATCGCCATCCGGGCCAAAAACATCATCATCCACAAATCCTGGATGATGTTTGCGTTTGTGCTTTCGTCCTGTTTTCTGGTGTTGTATGTGCTTTATCATTATCAGGGACCACCAACACGATTTGGCGATACAGACCATAACGGAATCGTGGATGCCGCTGAAATTGCCGCTGCCGGTCCGATGCGATTGGTGTATTTTTGTCTCTTAGTTTCTCACATTATTCTGGCGGCTATCGTTCTCCCATTCATTTTGTTTTCATTTTATTTCAGCCTTAGTGGTCAGATTGACAAGCACAAAAAAATTGTCCGGTTTACATGGCCTGTATGGTTTTTTGTTTCCGTTTCCGGCGTTTTGGTTTACTTTATGATTCGTCCCTATTATCCATTTTAGTATGAAAAAATACCTGCCTTTTCTTTTCTCAGTTGTTTTGTTTCTTGTGATTGGGATTCAAAACGGAATTGCCCAATGTGCCATGTGCCGGGCCACCATCGAAGCCAACGCAGCCAATTCGGATAAGTATGGTGTCGGACTAAACACCGGTATTTTATACCTGATGTGTGTGCCCTATATTGCGGCAGCTGTCTTGGGTTATCTTTGGTATAAAAACGCCAAAGCGAAAGGAAGCCTTCCGAAGTTTCGTTAATCTCCTCCCGGAAAGATCCGGATATCTTTTTAAACAATAATCTCTATAGCCGGAATTGACACACGCCGTCCAATATGATTTTCAGCCAGGAAATCTGGAGCGATCAGAACCGGGAAAATGGACGGCCTCCGATCTGGAGCAGGAAGGAACCCTTATCAATCTTGGGCCACAGCACCCGTCAACGCATGGTGTCCTTCGTCTGGAAGTAAAACTCGAAGGGGAACTGGTGGTAGATGTTGATCCCCACATCGGCTACCTGCATCGTTGTTTCGAAAAGCATGCCGAGGCTCTGCCTTTTAATCAGATCATTCCGTACGTCGATCGCATGGATTATGTGGCGGCGATGAATTCCGAACATGTGTACGCACTTGCACTGGAAAAATGGCTGGGAATTACAGATACGATTCCGCCCCGCGTGGAATTTATCCGCATTCTTGTTGCAGAACTCAATCGACTCGCTTCTCATTTTGTAGCCATCGGTACATATGGACTTGATCTCGGGGCATTCACTCCTTTTCTCTGGCTCATGCGTGACAGAGAACACATTCTCAGGATGCTGGAATGGGCTTCCGGAGCCCGAATGCTCTATAATTACATCTGGGTAGGTGGATTGTTTTATGATCTTCCTCCTGGGTTCGAAGAAAAAACGGCCGATTTTGTCCGTTATCTGGAACCCAAACTCAAAGAGCTGGTTGATCTTCTTCTCTACAATCAAATCTTCATTAGCCGTACTGCTGGCATTGGACCGATTCCACGTACGTTGGCAGTGAATGCCGGAATCACAGGGCCCATGCTACGTGCCTCGGGCATTAAGCGGGATCTGAGAAAGTCGCCCGGCTACAGCCGCTATTCAGAAATTGATTTTGAAGTGCCCATTGGCCGTGGTGAACAAGGTGTGATTGGCGATTGCTGGGACAGGACCTATGTGCGGGTGATGGAATGCTACGAATCCGTCCGCATCATCCGGCAGTGTGTAGAAAAGCTGACGGGTGAATTTAAACGCACCCCTGATTTTAATCCGCAAGCAGCATGCCCAAAGAAAATACGACCGGCATCCGGAAATTACTTTTTCTCAGGAGAAACACCCAGGGGCGAACTGTCCTTTTTTATGTCAGCCGATGGCAGATCGGATGTTCCCTTGAGACTCAAAGCGAGGACACCTTCTTTCTGTAATTTGTCCATTCTTCCGGAAATATCGAAAGGCCACATGCTGGCTGACCTGATTGCCGTGGTCGGCTCCATCGATCTGGTGATGGGCGAAGTGGACCGGTAGTTTTTTAGATTTTCTTTTTGGTGGAACGACAGGCATCGCTGCAATAGCGGACTTCCTCCCACACTTTTTCCCATTTCTTTCTCCAACTAAAAGGCCTTCCGCAGGTAGCACAGATTTTTTCCGGAAGGTGCTGCTTTTTTACGTTTCTCACAGACGGTTCTGGTTTTTGTCGAAGTTACTGTTGCGGGTATGCGTCTGAATGATTCGTTTGTTTTCCGCTTTCACCAGATCTGATTTTCGTAATTTCCATAGCTGGGCTGAATTTTCAGACAGCGGTTTATCCGGATCAATGACAGGTTTGGGATAATCCCGCCCCAACTCAAACGAATACAGAATATGATCCATGGCCGTCATCCGCCAGGGCTGGTGCACAAATGCGGTCGGTAAATTCCGGAGTTCTGGTAACCATTGGCGGATAAAGTCGCCTTCCGGATCATGTTCCATTGAGTTTTTTACAGGATTGTACACCCGGATGGTATTCACGCCTGTGGTGCCGGCCTGCATCTGAAACTGTGGGAAATGGATGCCGGGTTCGTAATCCAGAAAAAGCCGTGCCAGTGTATAACTTCCTTTTCGCCAGTCGATCCCCAGTTGGTGGCAAAGAAACGACACCATCATGGCACGCATCCGGAAATTGATCCAGCCGGTCTCCTGAAGGCAACGCATACAGGCATCCACCAATGGGTAACCGGTCTTTCCTTCTTCCCAGGCGTTTAAAAGGACGGTATCGTTTTCATACCCAATGGCATCATATCCTTTATTGATGTTTTCAGTTTCGTATTGACAGTCGACTTCAAATTTCTGGATGAAATGACAACGCCAATGCAATCGCGAAAGAAATGCCTGAAGTGCCCGGCTGGATTTCGTTT
>CAMCXM010000119.1 GCA_945883425.1 Spirosoma fluviale | reverse complement strand
GTATCCCAAACTCGGACTCAACCAGCGTTCGGCTTCTTCGAGGGTGGTGCCTTTGCGGTTTACGTAATCGAGAACCTGCTCCTTGTTGATTTTTCCCAAACCGAAATAACGTGATTCCGGATGCGAGAAATAAAAACCAGAAACCGAAGATGCCGGATACATGGCCAGATTTTCTGTCAGGACGGTACCGATCTGCTTTTCCGCATCCAGTTGGGCAAACAGATTCACTTTCAGTGTATGATCCGGACAGGCCGGATAGCCCGGTGCCGGACGGATGCCTTTGTATTCTTCCTGAATCAAGGCCTCGTTACTGAGTGCCTCAGTTGGTTCGTAACCCCAGTATTCCTTCCGAACTTTTTCGTGTAGCAATTCCGTAAAGGCTTCAGCAAACCGATCGGCCAGAGCTTTCACCATAATCGACTGGTAATCGTCGTGATCCTTTTCAAACTCCTTCGCCTTTTCTTCTGCCCCGAAAATGGAAACGGTAAAACCACCGAGGTAATCCCGGATTCCGGTTTCGGCCGGTGCCACAAAATCGGCCAGTGAGAAATTCGGAAGTCCCCCGCTTTTGGCGTTTTGCTGACGGAGATGATGATATTTTACAACCTGCTGATTCCGGTTTTCGGTTCCATTGGCATCACTTTCAAATACAACAATATCGTCATCATTCACCGTATTGGCAGGCCAGAACCCGATCACGGCTTTGGCTGTCAGCCAGTTTTCGTCAATGATCTGCTGCAGCATTTTCTGAGCAGCAGCAAACAGTTCGGTGGCTTCTTTTCCAACGACCTCATCGGTCAGAATTTTTGGATACCGTCCGTGTAATTCCCAGGTTTGGAAGAAAGGCGTCCAGTCAATGAACCGGGCAATTTCTTCGAGAGGATAATGTTCAAACGTTTTCGTTCCGAAGAATGTCGGTTTTACGGGTTCCGTGTTCGTAAAGTCGGCCTGAAATTTATTCTTCCGGGCATCGGCCAGCGAAATGAGATTCTTCTCTTTCTGACGGCTTTCATAATCTGTACGAAACTGGGCGTACTCGGCTTTGATGTTCGCCTTGAAACCATCGTGGTGTTCTTTGCTGATCAGACTCGACGCCACCGGAACGGATTTCGACGCATCGAGAACGTGTACCACCGCACCGGAATAGTTCGGGTCGATTTTCACTGCGGTATGAACGCGGGAAGTTGTCGCACCACCAATGAGCAACGGAATTTTCATCCCGGCTTTCTCCATTTCTTTGGCCACGTGCACCATCTCATCGAGACTCGGAGTGATCAATCCACTGAGGCCAATTACATCCACGTTTTCACGGATGGCAGCTTCCAGAATTTTTTCGCAGGAAACCATCACACCGATGTCGATGATTTCAAAGTTGTTACAGGCCAAAACCACACCCACAATGTTCTTCCCAATGTCGTGCACGTCGCCTTTTACGGTTGCCATTAGTATTTTGCCGGCCCCACCCGACCTCCCCGGAGGGGAGGAGAGCTTTACTATGTGTGCTTCGATCGACTCAATTACTTTCTCAAGATCACCAAAAACTTCTTCATTGGTAAAACGCAGAACGTGAAAACCATTTGCGTTCAGTCTTTCTGTCCTTACAAGATCAGAAGCTGAGTTTTCTGGTAATTGATGAATACTTCCATCTATTTCAATTATCAAGTCCTCTTTTAAACAAACAAAATCACCAATAAACTGATCTATAATATGTTGTTGCCTGAACTTATATCCTTCCAACCTTTTATCCCTTAAACAATTCCAGATGATTTTCTCTGCTTCGGTAGGCTGGCTTCTCATCTGCTTTGCAAATTCCAATAAAACAGGATAAGCAATGGGATCTGCTGTTTCTCTTCCCGGCACGACAGATCCATCTAAAGCTTCAGGTCTTTTATGCCTTGGAAACTCTGTTTGAAACATTTTGCCTAACGCCTCCCCTCCGGGGAGGATGGGTGGGGCCGCTTTTTTCGCTGCCTCCAGATATGGCAACAAATACGCCACCGCTTTTTTCATTACCCTTGCCGATTTCACCACCTGTGGCAAAAACATTTTACCAGCCCCAAACAGGTCACCCACCACATTCATACCGGCCATCAAAGGGCCTTCAATCACATGGAGAGGTTTGTCATATTTCTGGCGGGCCTCTTCGGTATCGACATCAATAAAATCGATGATGCCTTTCACCAAAGCATGTGTCAGACGGGATTCCACCGTACCGCTTCGCCAGGCTTCCGCTTCTTTTTCTGTTACTTTTCCTTTGCCTTTGGAGGCTTCGGCATATTCCATCAAACGTTCCGTCGCATCCTCACGCCGGTTGAGCAATACATCTTCTACCCTTTCGAGTAAATCCTTTTCAATGTCATCATACACCTCAAGCATGGATGGATTGACGATTCCCATGTCCATTCCATTCTGAATTCCATGGTAAAGGAACGCCGAGTGCATGGCTTCCCGCACATGGTTGTTTCCACGGAATGAAAACGACACATTCGAAACACCACCGCTTACGTGGCTCAGTGGATAATTAGTCCGCACCCATTTGGTTCCTTCAAAAAACGAAACGGCATTTTCACGGTGCTCTTCGATTCCTGTCGCAACCGGAAAAATATTGAGGTCAAAAATGATGTCCTCTGGTGGGAATCCCACTTTCTCTGTCAGAATCTCATAACTGCGTTTCGCAATTTCAATTCGTCTTGGTGTAGAATCTGCCTGGCCGGTTTCATCAAATGCCATCACAATAACAGCAGCACCGTATTCACGGACGGTACGGGCTTGATTGATGAACTCCTCCTCCCCTCCTTTCAGCGAGATGGAATTGACAATGGATTTTCCCTGAACGCATTTCAGACCCGCTTCGATGATTTCCCATTTCGAGGAATCGATCATCACCGGAATCCGTGAAATTTCTGGCTCAGAGGCCATCAGGTTGAGAAAATTGGTCATGGCCTGAACGCCGTCGAGCATTCCCTCGTCCATGTTCACATCGATCACCTGTGCTCCTCCCCTCACCTGATCGAGAGCAACCCCGAGGGCTTCTTCGTATTTGTCTTCTTTGATGAGTTTTAGGAATTTAGCAGAACCGGTTACATTGGTTCGTTCCCCTACATTCACAAACCGGATTTCGGGCGTCAGCACCAATGGCTCCAAACCACTGAGGCGCAGGTATTTCTCGACTTCTTTCCTTTCTCTAGGCTTGTATCGGGCCGCGATTTCCGCCATTTTCTTAATGTGAGGAGGTGTCGTTCCACAGCAACCACCGAGGATATTCACCAGACCGTCCTTGAGAAAGTCTTCCACCTGGGTGCCCATAAAATCGGGCGTTTCGTCGTACTGACCAAACTCGTTGGGCAAACCGGCATTCGGATACACCGATACAAAACAGTTGGCCACCCGATCGAGTTCCTCGAGATAGGGCTTCATGGCTTTGGCTCCCAAAGCGCAGTTCAGACCGACGGAAAGCAATGGAATATGGCTTACCGAATTATAAAAAGCTTCGGTTGTTTGTCCGGTGAGGGTTCGTCCGGAAGCATCGGTAATGGTTCCCGACACCATAATCGGCAGTCGTTTTCCGCTGGCATCCATATACCGGTCGGCAGCAAAGAGAGCGGCCTTGCAGTTCAGAGTATCAAAAACAGTTTCGATCAGAATGAGATCGGAACCGCCTTCGATCAGGGCCTTGACCTGTTCGGTATACGCTTCTACCAGCTGATCGAAGGTGATGGCCCGGTAGCCGGGATTATTCACATCAGGTGAAATAGAGGCCGTCCGGTTGGTTGGGCCCATGGCACCCGCCACAAAACGAGGTTTGGATGGATTGAGAGCGGTATAATCATCGGCTGCTTTCCGTGCGACACGGGCCGATTCGTAATTGAGTTCATACACCAGCGATTCCATTTTGTAATCGGCCATTGCGATGGTGGTTCCTGAAAACGTATTGGTCTCGATGATATCGGCACCGGCCTCAAGGTATTCTTTGTGAATGGCCTCGATCACATCGGGGCGGGTGATGGAAAGTAAATCGTTGTTACCTTTCAGATCATCCGGCCAGTCTTTAAAACGTTTCCCTCTGAAATCTTCTTCCGTCAGGTTATATCGCTGAATCATGGTACCCATGGCACCATCGAGAATGAGGATTCGCTCCTGCAGTATTTTTTCTATCATGAATGTTTCGAAAGCCTTCTGTCGATTAAGCTGTTGAACAAAAATTCGCTTACCAGAAGGAAGGACACGGAATGGTGTCTGATCATTCTTATCTATCCACGGAATCCGTGGTGGAAAGTAGCACCGGACAAGCTTTCGCACCGGTTGCTAAGACATCGCAGGGTCCAATCCCTCCGTCTTTCTTGATAAGCGGGTGCAAAGGTAAAACCAAAACCTACCAATCCAAAAGAGTATGAAGAAATTCCGGAAAGAGGGATTGCCAATTCGATTCAAATCCCGTTAATCGGAGGAAGTCCCATTATAAATCTCCTGGGTGATGAATCGTAAGATTACGTCCGATGCACCTTTCTGGCTATCAAAATACAGTCCGGCGGTTTCATCAATCCGCTGCTTTTCTTCTTCCAGTTCCGTACTGTTTTGAAAAAACTCCCAAACCGTTGTCTTCCCCGGAAAACTGCAGGCGACACCAATCCGCAGCAGATCCTTTGCTTCCTGAAACTTTTCATATTTCGGACCAAACCCAACCGGAATACCATATACAGCGGCTTCCAATGTATTGTGTAATCCCGTTTTAAAGGCGCCTCCAATCCAGGCAGCATCGGCGTATCGGTAGGTCTTCGATAATAATCCGAGCGTATTCAACACGAGAATATCCGTTTCCTGCCTGGTATCTTTCCAGTTGGTGTAAAATTCGTATGGCAACTGAAGAGCGGATATCAGTTGCTTGAGGTGACTTTCATTGATTTCATGCGGAACCACCAGCACCCGCCAAAGTCCATGTGCTTCCACTACGGCATGACGGATGAATTCCCGAAGGTAAATCAGGTCTTCCGTCCAGGCTGAGCCGATGATCAACAATTTATGATTGCCTTTCCAATCTTCCAACCATTGAATTTCAGACTGAATCTCCTGCACTTCCAACACCCTGTCCACACGTGTATCGCCATTGATGGTGATGTTTTGAATACCCGCTTCACGAAGTATCTGAGACGTTTCGCTGTTCTGTACAAAGAAATGGCGAATCAGCGGAAGGCACCTCTTCAGCAAAACAGAATAAGGCCAGGATCTAAGTGAATTGGGCTTGAGAATGCAACAAACCGAAAGGACCGGTACCTGAAAACGGTGGCAGGTGGCGATCAGCTGATACCAGAATTCGTACTTCACCAGAATCAGAGCTTTGGGCTTTAAAATTTTTATAATTTTAGCTGCATTCCAACTCCGGTCGGCGAGCAGATAAAAAGATACATCCACCAATGGATGTTTACTGCGCATTTCAAAACCGGAGGGGGAATAAAAAGATACCGCCACTTCAATGTCCGGGTTTTGATCCTTCAAAAGTCGGATAATCGGCAGTGCCTGTTCAAATTCTCCCACTGAAGCCGCATGGAACCAGAAAACATCAGCGTCAGGCTGTTCTGTCCTGAATTTCTTTAACTTGGAAATGGAAATACTCCGGCCGATGAGCATCCTGCGAACTTTAGATGAGAACGCAGCTCCCAGCCACAATCCCATTTCATAGAGCCCGATTGCCAGTCCGTAAACAATTTTAAAATTCATATTGCGGCGGTAAAGATATGATGATCAAAGGGATACTTCCATCTGAAACCAAAACAAGTCTGAAACCCACGTGTGAATCCCAAATTTTCTACATTTTTGCCGCAAATTTATTCTTTCGCAAAATGTCCAATCTCTCTCTTACCTTCAATCAGATAGAAGAATTACTTGGCAAGGATACCCAGTATTTATTGGGTCATCAATCCAAAACAATCGACAAATCTCAGTTGCACCTTCCTGGCCCCGATTTCATGGAGCGGGTATGGCAGCAGTCAAACCGCAACCCGCAAGTTCTGAGAAGCCTTGGACAATTATATAACTCAGGAAGACTGGCAGGTACTGGTTACACGTCCATCCTTCCGATCGATCAAGGCATCGAACATTCAGGTGGTGCATCCTTTGCGAAAAATCCAATCTATTTCGATCCAGCCAATATTGTGGAGCTCGCCATCGAAGGCGGTTGCAATGCAGTTGCGACTACATTCGGCAATCTGGCCATGGTGTCCAGAGCCTACGCACACAAAATCCCATTGATCGTAAAGATCAACCACAACGAACTTCTTACCTACCCGAATCAGGCTGATCAGGTAATGTACGGCTCCGTCCGTGATGCATGGAACCTGGGTGCAGTAGCTGTTGGAGCCACTATCTATTTTGGATCCGACAATTCAACCCGCCAGATTCAGGAAGTAGCGAAAGCATTTGAAGAAGCACGTTCTCTGGGAATGGCCACCATTCTCTGGTGTTATGTTCGTAACTCAGCTTTCAAGAAAGACGGTGTAGATTACCACGTATCAGCTGACTTAACCGGTCAGGCCAATCATTTGGGTGTAACCATTCAGGCCGACATCATCAAACAAAAACTGGCGGAAAACAATGGTGGCTACAAGGCCCTCAACACGGGCGGTAGTTCTTACGGAAAACTTGATGAGCGAATCTATACTGAACTGACCACTGACCATCCAATTGATCTTTGCCGTTATCAGGTAGCCAACTGCTACATGGGTCGTGCAGGTCTGATCAACTCAGGCGGAGATTCAAAAGGATCGGCCGACATGGCAGAAGCCGTACGCACAGCCGTAATTAACAAACGGGCAGGTGGAATGGGCCTTATTTCAGGACGGAAAGCCTTCCAGAAACCAATGAAAGACGGTATTGCTTTATTGAATGCCGTTCAGGATGTATACTTGAGTAAAGATATTACCATTGCCTAATTCCCAAGAATCCATGCCCTGGTTTGTTCGAGAAAACAAAGGTATTGTTACGCCTACTGAGCTCAAACGGGAGACACCGGATGGATTATGGTACCAGTGCCCGGAGTGCAAAACCGTGATTCTCACCAAAGCACACCGGGACCATGCGTATACCTGCCCAAGTTGTAATCGCCACGAGCAAATTGGTTCCGCTGAATATTTCGACATTTTGTTCGACGGCGGAATATTCGAGGAGCACTTCGCCAATCTGGAATCGGCTGATCCACTTGAGTTTGAAGATACGAAGAAATACCCTGACCGTCTGAAAGCCAGCATGGCCAAGACGGGAATGAAAGATGCCGTAAAAGTAGCCAAAGGCGACCTGGAAGAACATCCGGTTGTGGTTGCCTGTATGGATTTCAAATTCATCGGCGGATCCATGGGATCTGTGGTGGGAGAGAAAATCAGCAGAGGCATTGCACTGGCGAGAGAATCGAAATGCCCTTTCATTATGATTTCCAAATCAGGTGGCGCCCGAATGATGGAAGCAGGTTTCAGTCTGATGCAGATGGCCAAAACGTCAGCACAACTTTCTTTATTGTCCGAAGCAGGATTGCCTTATATATCCGTTCTCACCGATCCGACAACTGGTGGTGTGACCGCCAGCTTTGCGATGCTCGGTGATTTCAACTTATCAGAGCCAAAAGCCCTGATCGGTTTTGCAGGACCTCGTGTTGTGCGTGAAACCATCGGAAAAGATTTGCCGGAAGGTTTCCAGAGTGCAGAATTTGTACTGGAACATGGATTTCTGGATACCATTGTTGACCGGAAAGACCTGAAAGAAACCATTGGCGACCTGCTCCGCATGATTCGTTGATCGATTAAACAACTTGATTACTTCTGAATTGAAAGCCGACGTTCTGGTCTTTGCGGCCCATCCGGATGATGCTGAACTCTCCTGTTCCGGCACCATCTGCAGTCTGGTGGCAGCAGGTAAAAAAGTGGTGATTGCCGATCTGACGCAGGGTGAAATGGGAACACGCGGAACCATCGAAACCCGGAAAGAAGAAGCAGCTGCCTCCTCGGAAATTATGGGACTGGCTGATCGGGTACAGTTGTATATGCCAGATACATTGTTTGGCAATACCCGCGAAGAACAAAACCTGTTGATTCAGACCATCCGGCGGTTCCGTCCTGAAATTGTGTTGTGCAATGCAGTTCAGGATCGCCATCCGGATCATGGTCGATCGGCGAAACTGGAAGAAGATTCCTGTTTCTTTTCGGGACTCACTAAAATTGAAACCACCTGGGAAGGCAAATTGCAAACTGCCTGGAGACCGCGACTGGTTCTTCATTACATTCAGGACCGCCATCTGAAACCAGATCTTGTGGTGGACATCACACCTTACTGGGAAAAGAAAATTTCGGCGATCCGGGCATTCAGAACGCAATTCTACGACCCCAAAAGTGCTGAACCAGATACGTATATTTCCAATCCTGCTTTCCTCAAATTTGTCGAAAGCCGTTCAAGGGAATTTGGGCACACGATTGGAGTGGAATTTGGGGAAGGGTTTACCGCACATCGACCACCGGGGGTAAAGGACCTGATGTCGGTGATCTGATTCCAGTTCAACATAAACGATTTTAAAAAAGGCTGTTGCATTACGCGACAGCCTTTTTTATGCATTCGCAAATCGGAATACAGCAAATCGTGAATGCAAAAAAAACCGGCTGCAAACGAATGCAGCCGGTAAAGAAACTGAGTAATACGAATTCAGGATGTTTATGCGGGCATCTCCTGACGGATGCGTGCCATAATTCGCTGCACATTTGATTCTCCCGGGTCCTGGATGAGTTTTGGCATCTCTTCCTCGAGGAGGTCCAGTGTTTCTTCAAATTCCGAAAGTTCGATGCTTTCGGCTACAGCAGAATCCAGAAGAATGGTTTCTTCGGTTGTGAGCTCACCGGTTTTAGCCTTGAGCAAATCATTTGGGGTAAAGTTTTGAATCATAGCTTTTTACTTTAGGAATGAGGTATTTACGGAGATTAATAACTGCGTTCCGGACGTAGCCGAGGCAGGTGTTTTTATTAATTCCGGTAAGCTCGGATATGTCCTTGAAAGGCATCTTTCCGAAGTACCGGAGGATGATAAGCTCTTGCTGAATTGGAGGCAATTTGCTGATGGCAAGTCGAAGTATATCATGATTTTCTTTGCGTTCAAGTGTATCAAACGCATCGTCCTGCCCGATATTTAAAAAAGAAAAAATATCTTTTCCGTCGCTGGTGGTGACCATTGGCAGACGGGACTTTTTTCTGTAGTGATCAATGGCCAGATTGTGGGCAACCCGAAGCAGGAATGGAAGGAGCTTTCCATCGTCTACATACCGACCTTCCTGGAAAACACGGAAAAATTTAAGAAAGGTATCCTGCACAATATCATGTGCAACATCCTGATCCCGTACTATCAGCTGAGCAGCTGAATAAATACGTGCCTGATGTCTCCGAACCAAAGTTTCGAAGGCTTTTTCACTTCCTGAACGAAAAGATTCTAAAAGTTGAGAATCTGAAACAGCTTGAAGGGTATCCATTGAATTTTACGTTTAAAAGGTAACGTAAAGTCAAACCATATAATTTACTAGTTAAAGTAAAGCTGTTTCTGAATAGGGTATCCTGTTTATGAGTGTTTTTTACCTGGTGATCCCGAAGAGAGTCGAACTCCTAACCTTCTGATCCGTAGTCAGATGCTCTATCCAATTAAGCTACGGGACCATCGCTATCGCCTGACAAAGGTAGAAAAAAATCATTCCCTCAAAATCCTCAGTGAAAAAAAACCGAAAAATCCTGTACGATTCTTTCCGGATTTCAAGAAAAACCGCCTTGAAATGGATTCTGACCAGAAAATAACAGGACGCGAAATTCTGGAAATACTTTAACCTGTTAAAGCAAACAAGAGTTTAACTTTGCCTTTTTGAAAATTAACAATGGAACACTCTTCCCACCAGCATCGGACCAATATGGCCGGGATGCTGGTCGCTCTGGGGATTATTTACGGCGATATCGGAACCTCACCGCTGTATGTTCTCAAAGCAATTCTGGGTGAAATGCAAATCACAGAAGAATTGGTCCTTGGAGGACTCTCCTGTATTATCTGGACGCTCACTCTGCTCACCACCGTAAAATATGTCATCATTACACTCAATGCGGACAATAATGGGGAAGGTGGTGTTTTCTCACTTTATGCACTAATCCGGCGATTCCGTCCGACCCTTATTCTGCCCGCCATTCTGGGTGGAGCTGCCTTATTAGCGGATGGTATGATTACCCCACCGATTTCTGTTTCCTCTGCCATTGAAGGTCTCCGGATCCTGAAACCAGATATCCCAACCATCCCGATTGTGGTGACCATCATCACGCTGCTGTTTATGCTTCAGCGTGTGGGAACTTCTGTTGTTGGAAAAACGTTTGGTCCTGTTATGTTGATCTGGTTTGCCATGCTGGGTTTTTTCGGGATCACGTCCACCATCGACAACCCGATGGTGATAAAAGCGTTCAACCCCTGGTATGCCTACAATCTATTGTTCCACTTTAAAAATGGTTTCTGGTTTCTGGGAGCCGTTTTCCTTTGTACGACAGGGGCCGAAGCTTTGTATTCCGATCTGGGACATTGTGGAAAAAACAACATCCGGATCAGCTGGAGCTTCGTTAAAACCTGTTTGATCCTCAACTATCTGGGTCAGGGAGCCTGGGTTTTGAACACGCTTGATGGCCAGGTATTTCCAAAAGACCTGAACCCATTTTACCAGATGATGCCCGAATGGTTCCTTCCTGCCGGTATCATCATTGCCACATTAGCCGCGATCATTGCCAGCCAGGCCCTCATTTCAGGCTCCTTTACCCTGATTTCTGAAGCCATCCGTCTCAACGTGTGGCCAAAAGTGCGGATCAAATTTCCTTCCGAACTGAAAGGTCAGCTTTATGTACCGAGTGCCAACTGGCTGCTCTTAGCGGGTTGCCTGGGCGTGGTTTTTTACTTTCAGGAATCGTCGGCGATGGAAGCGGCATACGGACTGGCCATCACGCTGGCGATGCTGATGACTACCTATTTGTTGAGCCATTACCTGATTTCAAAACGAATCAAAAGCTTTTACATCATTGTCCTTCTTCTGGTTTATCTGTCCATTGAAATCTCTTTTTTCATAGCCAATGTGGTGAAATTCACGCACGGCGGCTGGGTATCATTGCTGATTTGCGGACTGATTATGGTGGTAATGTGGACCTGGTACAAAGGGCGAAAAATTAAAAACCGGTACATCACCTTTACCCATATCAACGACCACCTCAATATGCTGAAGGAACTGAGTCACGATCATTCGGTTCCTAAGTTTGCCACCCACCTGGTTTACCTCACATCGGCCGATAGCCGGGATGAAATTGAGTCAAAAATCATGTACTCCATTTTCCAGAAGCAGCCCAAGCGAGCCGATATCTACTGGTTCATCCATATTCATGTGGAAGATGAACCCTACAAACTGGAGTATAAAGTCGACATTCTGGCCAACAACGATGTGATCAAAGTAGAGTTCCGTCTTGGATTCCGGGTAGATCAGAAAATCAATATGTACTTCCGGAAGGTGGTGGAAGAACTGGTGGAAGCCGGTGAAATCAACATCATCTCCCGCTATGCTTCATTGGCGGAAAAGAACATCGTCGGGGATTTCCGTTTCATTGTGATTAAGCGCCACCTCAGTTATGAGAACGAATTGTCGCTGTATGAAAACCTGATTATGGACGGATACTTTATGTTGGATGCGTTGAGTTTATCAGAAGACAAAGCGTTTGGACTCGATACGAGTTCCGTCAAAATTGAGAAAGTGCCGCTGGTGATTGCGCCGGTAAAAGAAATCCGGTTGAAGCGGGTAATGAATTGATTCTGTCAACCTGTATAACTCAAACCGCCATTCGGAAGAGTTATACATGCCAGAATGAAGAGACAAC
>CAMCXM010000118.1 GCA_945883425.1 Spirosoma fluviale | reverse complement strand
CCTGATGAGCTGGCTTCGGTTGTCGTAGACATTGTCCTGAAAAACCTTGGTTCCGTCAAAGCCTATGGTTTCCGTACGAATTTCCCGGTTGTATAAATCATAATATTTTATGGCTTTGGGGCTGTTGCTGCTTTGTTCCACCATCAGGTGGTAGGCCAGAGGCGGACAGGAATTGGAGGCTCCGCATTTCCGGTAATCTAATGTGCGCCAGTTTCCATCCGGCATTACGCTTTTTATCTTCCTTCCAAATCCATCATAAATATTGGTGGTAATAAGACCATTTGCATCAGTAACCGTTAACTCTGAGCCCAGTAAGGGGTCATATGTTTTTGTTAATGTATGGTTCAGGTCATTTTTAGTTTCCAGAACAAATCTTCCTAGAGGGTCGTAAGAGGTTTGGATGGCACGAACCTGCATTGCAGTACCATTCCAGGCACTGGTTTCACTTTTCAGAATGTTGCCTAATGAATCGTGGGTATATGTCTTTACAATTTTTACCGTTTCCGCAGAATCGGGCTCCGCAATTTCCTTAATCAGAAGGCCGGAGGAATTGTACTCAAATGCACTGGCTTTTATGGCCGTCTGCCCACCAGGAGCAAACCGATAAAGGCGAGACTGCAGCAACCTGCCCACAATCCAGGTACTGGGATTGTTGCTGAAAGTGTTAACAAGTAAGTCTTTGAACCCTGAACCATAGTTGGTTTCGGTCAGAGTGATATTACCATATTCGTCATATTCTGAATAAGTAGTTGTGGTATCAGTAGGTTCTCCGGGCAGTTCATAGGTATAGTTTACACTCTTCCGGACAAAGCTGAAACTGGATCTACCCCCATAAAATGATTTAAATTCGTTTTGATAATTGACCACTGAAATGGCGACGCCATTTGGCAGACGGGTAATGCTCTTCAAAAGCGGACTTCGCACATATTTATATGAAGCAGTATCGTTCATAAAATATTTAATTTGAATGACCCCTGTCGTACGGTCCGTCATGTGCACTTCGCTGTATCCTCTAAATCCACGCCCGGCCAGATGAATTTTAGCACCTACATATTTGTAGTCCATGTATCTTTTACCACCTACCCCATCATCAGTTCTATATGATTTTACCGCAAATTGTGTGGCCTGATAATCCATCAGAGGATACACAGCATCACCCCGCTTTTCATAAATTTTATCAGAAGTGAGAAAATCATATTCGATGTCAATTTCCTGCCCACTGCCGGCCGAAATCTGGGTAATCAGGTTGTTGCTCTCATTTATTCCGCGAAGAACCCGAATCTGCGGATTGGCGTTTTTATTCAGAAACAGCATATCCAACATGCTGGTAGAAGTATAATTACCCATTCCCTCAAAGTCATAGGATTGAATGAGATTCCAAGGCAAAACCGGACTGTTACTATTTACAGTATGGTTCATCCAACGAAATTTCATCCCACCTTCATTTCTAAGCCACCTGGCTTCGCCTGTATTTTTAAAGATGGCCACATAGTCGTTAAGGCCATCTGCATTGAAATCAACAGGAAGAAGGAAATCAGCATTGGCGGTTGTTGGTCCAAAAGAAAGTGAGGAAGGTGAAAATTGCGGCGTAACAGAAATAAAGCTGAGGTCCCCCTTATTTATCCACCAGCGATTAGTCCCATTGGTTTTATCCCAGAAAAACAAATCCGGAGTACCATCTGAGTTAATATCATGGGTAAAAATATCAACGTTGTCACCCCCTGTAATCTGGGAAGCTGTTACACCGCTTACGGGAGAATTTGAAAATGCTATGGTGTTTCCGCCAGAATTCTGGAAGTAAGTAAGACTGCCGCTGCTTTTGTTCCAGAAGAGAAAATCAGTAAGACCGTCTCCGTTAAAATCAGAGATCAGAGGCCTGATGTTTTGGTTACTAAAAAAACTTGTTGGAATAAGGTTTTGCCAGTAATTCTGTCCGCCATTCAGTTGAAAGCTGGATGAGCCTACCCCTGCCATATTGCTGAACATCCAATAATTTGTCCCGTTTTCCGGGTTGAAGGAAATTAAGTCACTTCTGCCATCGGAATTAAGGTCAAGCGTAATAACGACATTGGGAGTCTTCAATAAATTTGTCGGAATTGGGCTTGCTATTGAGTTAAAGGTAATGCTGTTTGTCCCAAGAATAGTAGAATTCAGAAACAGCCGGCTGGCACCGTTTGACTTTCCGTATTGGAGAATATCGGTTTTGCCATCGCCATTAAAGTCACAGGGTTTAATGATGGAATCATTGTTTATTACCGGAGAAACACTTACCTGATTAAACGTGAGATTATCCTGGTTTTTATTGCTCAGAAATACCGATATTGGAAAGGGCTGTCCACCGATGGGCTTTTTCAGGCGGAGTAAATCCTGTACACCGTCCGAGTTAAAATCAATAGCAGCGACATCATCATTGGCACCCAGATTTAAATTGTTTACATCGAAGGGCACATAGGAATAATTTGAAAGGTTCTTCCATGTGAATCTGGACGGTGAATGGCATTTTCCATCGATGCCGCACTCTTTAAAAGAGACCATTTGCGATAAGCCAGCCGGACTCAGCTGATAGGTAAATTGGTAGGCCCTTACAAGTGTGTTGCCATAAAAGGAACTTATGGATTTAATTCTTCTGGAGCTGGCAGAAACAATTTTTCCGGCAAGATATTTTCGGATACTGTCGGGCCGGCTTTCATAGCTGAATTTAACAGAGGCATATGGAACAATTCCAGCGGAAGCATTTCCGGTGTAGTTGATGCTTACTGGAAAGTACTCTCCGGTGAGTGAATTTTCATCATATGTAACCGTGTAGTAATTTCCTTTTGTATCACTTACTTTGTTAACAAGCCAAAAAATAGGGCTGCTTCCACCGACTTCTATCCGGGAGTCGGGAGAATTTCCGTATTCCATAATAAGGCCGCTTCCTGTCCATACTTTAAACGATTCTGGGATTCCCCCTCCTGTGTTCCCGTAGGAGACTACTTTGGAAAAGACATTTTGTTCCGTCCTGTATTCAGCACCATTTGAGCCATAGGTAACACCCAGATCAGTTACAATTAATCGTTCACCATCCAGTGCATATCGGTCTTCTGAAGAATACGTAATGCCTTTTCGTTTGCCGTCCTGGGCAATGGTTTGTTCGGCCAGGGTGATCGCAGAAAGTCCCTGTAAACTCCAGCCAAGACCCATTAGGCCATTGCCACCCTGACTGCTGTAGGAAAAGGAAACTTGAGGCTGCATTCCCGATGAACCCGGGGATATTATAACAGGAACTGAATACGATGCTGCACCACCATCGCTTACAGAGAAACTTCCTGGTGTGTAGCCAGATGTATCACCTGGAACTACCTGATAATTAAACTGAGAATAACCACTAAAACAAAAGGAAACAAAAGATAAAAATACAATTAAACAAAAACTAAACTTATTTTTTATACTATTCATACGTATTTTTTTGATAATTCGACCAGTTACGCATTATTTTTATTATACCCAAGACATTAGAATTGGAACCGAATACAATTAATGAAACAAGGAATGGCTATGTTGTAAAAATATTTATCATTTAATCATTGATCATGTGTAATTGCAAACTATGCTCAAAAATATTTTTTGGATTAACTTTACAATCATTTAATTGCAAATTGAATTGATTGAAAACAGTATCTAAAACCGATTTTTCGCAAACCAATCCGCATTACCGAATGAAATTCAATATTGGAAACAGAGTACATTTGGTCAGAAGTAAAAAGCAGCTTTCCCAGCAGGAAATGGCGGAACTTTTGTGCGTATCCCCTTCAGCATATTCAAGACTGGAAAGGAACGAAACTCAAGTTTCATTGGAAGAAATTCCGAGATATGCTGAATTACTAAAAGTACCCGTCCAGGAACTTCTTCCAGAAATGTTTACCGTTCACAACCAGCCGATGCTTCACTCAAATGGCGTGGTCTTTTGCACGAATTTTTATAACTTCTCCAATTCGAAATACAATAAGGAGGAAATTGAAGCGGCAATTCAAGATCTTCGGCAGAACATCGAGAACCTTAAGAAAAACCTGTAAATCGTTTTTGTTCTATACCGTTTGAGCCAAGATAAATCTATGCAATGAGGGCAACGGCCCCAGTGATTTGTCTATTTGGGTTTAATGAGGCCTCGGTTTGTCTCGCACCTCGACAAGTCTTTAGGAAAAGAAAAGCTGTTTCGGAATTTACATCCGGCTTGCTGCCCAGATTCTGGTTCTGGAAAAGGGCCTCACCGTCAAAACCGGCACCCACCAAAGTCTTTACAACCAGGGCGGTCTGTATAAAAAACTGGTGGATTTGCAGAGTTTATTTGGGACGAGAAAATCGATTAATTTTCAAAAATATTGTAGCCGCGCCCTAGTTCGTTTCAGGCAGGCCCAGAATCATAAACCCAGATTAAGCAATAGGATGTTAATGATGGATTTTTTAAGCTTTACAACCTCACCTAAATCTGTCGCCATATCTCTGACCCTGCTACAGCTGTGGGCGCCATGAGAGCCACTCACGAAGCCAGTTCGGGACGGGGCTGCCCAACAAGACAGAAACCGCAGAACCTGTCCCGATTTTACTTCGGGAGTTAAAAGAGAATTGACGGTAGAGAATCACAGAGAAATGCATTGATTTTCAGTTCTCTGCGGCTCTCCTTGTATTTCTTATTACCTCTGCGGTAAAAATATTGCACTTTTTGGACAGCCCCAAGGTGAAAAACGAAGTTGGAGTTTTCGCAACATCAATCATTTATGCATCCAAAGCTTTTTCTATTACGGAATTCGGGATAAATAGAATAAGGACTTTATAGCCATTTCGCGTTTCTGGCCGGGACTCATTTGTTCTGATTTGATCATCAGTCACTTACAACCGATCTTATTGCAAAAATTTGAAATTTCTATCCTGTTTTTGATGATTATAGAAATTCGGGATAACAAATCAATTCCACCTGTTTTGGTCTTTCAATCCAAAAAATTAAGTAGCATTCTGTTACAAAAAAAAGAGAAATTAGGTGCCGTTTTGAAACATTCCGGATTTCACAGTTATTAGAAAAACAAAAGACCCCCCCAAGAACACATAATCTTGTGGCGTTGGCGATAAAGACAGAACTTTCGCTCTCTGACACTGAATTACAGTTCCTCGAGGAATTTAATGATTTTCAACTCGAAGGAAGGTATCCGGATTATCAGTTCAAAATCCATCAAAGGTGTACGTTTGAATTTACAGAAACCCTTTTAACAAAGGTGAACCAAACACGAATATGGCTCCTGGAAAAAATGTAATCGAACGGGTCCAGGAATTCACGACCCAGCTTTTGGCATCCGGCATTCCGCTGGATCGCGTCATTTTATTTGGATCACAGGCCAATGGCACGGCCAATGAAAATTCAGATGTAGATGTTGCCCTCGTATCCAGTATTTTTTCAGGCTTTGGATTTGAAGACAGAAAGCATTTCTCAAAAATTAACATCCAAAAGCCATTTATTGAAATAGAAACCAGAACGTATTCAACTGCTTACTTCGAAAAAGGAGACCCATTTATTTCAGAAATTTTGCGCTCCGGGATCGAAGTGTATAGGTCAAAATAAAAAGACAAAAAATCACAGGTCCCTTATTGATTTATCCCAGATTAAGCAATAGGATGTAAATGATGGATTCTCTATGCTTTACAACCTCACCTAAATCTGTCGCCATGCTCTGACCCTGCTTTAGCTGTGGGCGCCATGAGAGCCACTCCCGAAGCCAGTTCGGGACAAGTTCCCGAGGCAGGCTCGGGACAAGCTCTCCAAGAAGGCTTTACAACCAGGGCATTCTATATAAAAAGCTGGTGGATTTGCAGAGTTTGCCTCCCCTACCCACACGTATACAACCGCATCAGATTCATCACTGGTAGATCCTCCCCTATCGCTTCAGCCGTGGCTTTATTGGACAGCGGAAGAAAATACACCCCGTCGGCCTGCTTGCCGGGATGGAGGTACTGGATGCGGTGGAATTCTTCCCGGGAGAAAATGCGAAAGGAAAGGACGTATCCCAGCACTTTTGGTGTATCGCCTTCCGTTCGGGCATAGAGGAAAATGCCGTACTCCTTCTCAAAATCCCAACCGGTTGGAAAAGGTGTTTCCTCCGAATAAAACAACCGGAATGAATATTGGGCACCTGATTTTCCTTCGATCTGGATGATTTCGGTTAACGCCCGGTGTATTTGTGAAGAAAGGGTTGCGAAGTGACTCATTTTCAATCTATCACTGAATTTTCTGCCTGGTGACTCAATTCCAAATTAAGCACACAATCCTTATTGATCAAATAGGCCCTTTAGCGGCTGGCAGAATTTCATTCATCACCTTCTAAAAGTTTGTTGAGCTCGTTCTCAAGTTGCTTTTTGTCCGGTAGGTAAAGTTGATATTTACTAATGAAAAGTTGATTGCTGATACTTTCCGTTGCGTACTCTACCAAAACGTGGTCTTTAGCTGCGCCAAGAACTATTCCAATTGGCTCATTGTCGCCTTCTGTACTAACTTCTTTCTTGAAATAATTCAGATATAAGTTCATCTGTCCAACGTCTTGATGTGTTACTTCTCCACGTTTTAAGTCGATAAGAACGAAGCATTTTAAAATACGATGATAAAAAACTAAGTCCACATAAAAGTGCTTGCCGCTAATAGATATTCGATATTGTCGTTTTTCAAAGGTGAAGCCCTTTCCGAGTTCCAGTAAAAAATGTTGAAGGTTTGAAATCAACTTTTCTTCCAATTCACTTTCTAAAAATTGGTAGCTCTCTGGAATATTCAAGAACTCCAAAACATAGGGGTCTTTTAAAATGTCGTCAGCTGTTTGAATTTCTTGCCCTTGCTCGGAAAGTTCCAAAACGCCTTTCTTATCTTTACTCAATGCCAAACGATGAAACAACATACTTTTCATCTGGCGTTTAAGTTCTCTTACGCTCCAATTTTCTTTCTCAGTTTGTTTAGCGTAAAAACCGATTTCGAGTTCGTTGTCTGAGCGTAAGATCTCAAAATAATGACTCCAACTCAATACGTTAGACAGCGTCTCACTTTTTGGGAAGTTTAAATACAGCTTTCTCATATACAGTAGGTTAGCCCTGCTGAATCCCTTTCCATAAAGCCTTGTCAAGTCTTTTGAAAGTTTCTCAAAGAGAAAACTACCATAGTCTGCCTTTTCCTTTCCACCTTGCTCAAATTCAACTATATGCCTGCCAATTAACCAATAGGTTTGTACTAAAATTGTATTGACCGATTTAGCAACTTGCTCTCTTCCTTTTTGGAGAAACCCGCCTATTTGATTGATTAAGTCTGAATATTTTGATTGTTCTAAATCCATACAGTCATTATGTCTTCAAAGGTATCAAATTCATTACGAAAATGATCTTGATTTACATTGTACTCTAATTCTATTGAAGTGTCGGCCTCTGCTTGCCGCTAACACTGCGATTGGGGTTTACGGAATGCTGTTCAACGCCTGACGGTATCGGTTTTCGTTCGGAAACTGACGAATCAGCCGGTTCAGGACTTTCCGGCACTCGGCAAATTTTCCCTGCTCCAGATAGCAGCGGGCCAGATTCTCCTGAGCCAGGGTAAAATCGGGTTCCTGTCGCAAAGCACGGATCAGAAGGCTTTCCGCTTTTTTGTAGTCGTGCATCTGCAAAAACCGGAACCCAAGATTCGACAAACTCTTGGCATGTTCGGGCTGCAATTTCAGAACCGGGGCATATGCCATTTCCGGATCCATCGTTTCTTCGTCGGACTGCGCCTTCCGGTACTGAAAGGCCACCATATCGGGGGCCATTCGGCTGGCTTCTTCCAATTGGGATCGGAATGGCAATCCCTGTTTCTTTTTCAGCTCAGCCAGATAAAAAAGCGTCCATGGTCCGGCCGGAGCGGATAAACGGACGGTATCGCTCCAGTTCCAGGCCGCATCTCCGCTGATGTAGGCGTATTTCAACCGCTGCTCTGCCGTGAGAAACTGAACATAGCGGGCGACTTCTTTTAATGAACCTGTGTCGGAATGAGCTTCCGCATACTGCAAGAGCGCATTGCCTTTGTCACGATTGGTGAACTGAGCCCCGGCAAAATTCCGGAAACGGATGGACTGGCCTTTCTCTTTGGTTTTGAGCGGATTCTTCCGGATCCAATGGTCGGTGGAATTTACGTGCGGAATATCGTTGGTGCCCGATTTCTGAAGGTGACAGGAAATGCAGTTGGAGGCTGCTTCCGATGTAATTTCCATGTTTTTCAATCCTGAACAGGACTTTGTATGCGCTCCGCCTTCGTGACAACTCCGGCATTTGTCGTTGAAAAAAACCTTCGGATTTTCAGGCAGCGATTCGTGTGGATTGTGGCAGGTTACACAGGTCATCGTGCCTTTCGAACCCACAAAACAGGCACTGAGCTGCAAACGTTCGGCATGCGAAGCAAAACCAAAATCCTGCTCGCCAGTGGCTGGAATGAAGACTTCATAATAATCTGAAAACTGCTTACCCGGTTCAAATTCGCCCTTTTTTGCTTTCTCCTTTCGGATTTTCACACCCTCAAGATGGCAATTGCGGCAGACATCCATCTGTGCCTGAACAGGTAGCTTCCCCAATTTTAAAACAGACGGATCTCTTCCTTCACCTTTCCCCAATTTCATGGTTTCCATGTGGGTACCCAGATTGCCGTGGCAACTTTCACAGGACAGGGCATTGCCAAAATTCTGGTAGCGGTTCACCGAATGGGGCTTCCCATCAAAACCCGAATTGTGGCAGGCCATGCACTCCTCCCCTACTTCCCGCTCAAAACGACTGTTGGCCCCATTCTCATAACCCGGACTGAGGTCCCAGATCTGCTTCTTCGTGTACCAGGTCAGCGGCATTTCGTACAAATAGCCATTTTTCTGATACAGATAACTCCGGGTCTGGTTGCCGGAACCAATGAAAAAATCAATTCGCTCCGTCCTTTGGTGGATGGTATCGCCCTTTTCGAGACGATATTCTTTGATGAAAAATGCGCTTCCCTTTTGGTAAGGCAGGTAAAAAAAATCACGGACGGCATCGTGCACCGGTGAAACGGTCCAGTCTTCGATGATCTTGTCAGTGCTGGCCGGATAGAACGAACGCCCCTTTCCCGTTTTCAGGTAGGAATCCACAATTTCTTTGTGGCAGGAAGCGCACTGATTGGGATTGATGTAGTGAACCTCCTCCGTTTTGGAAACCGTTTTTTCGGAGGACCTAGGTTCCTGGCAAGAAGTAGCCATCCACCAGCCAAGGGCCAGAAGTAGTACCACTGTGAAAAAATACCGGAACGTCATCAGGCCAAAAATGGAGAAAAAAACGTCTTTTCCGTAAAAATTACGGTTTAAGCAGGAAAGATACCGTCCGTGACTCCGGTTGAGCTTTCACTAAGAGTACGATCAGAGTCAACCGAATAAGGGTGTCGATCCTCATGGTAGCCAAATTTTAAAATTGAATCCCCTTCTCCCTTCTCTTTTGGCCCAGACGCCATGTCGCAGATCCTGCTCTGGCAGAGAGCGTCCTCAAAGACATTTCATTTTCCCCATGTTTTCCTCATAGGGACACCCAGATAACATACTGACAAAAAGGGGCTGTCTAAAAAGTGCTCTGTTTTACCGCAGATATTTTCAAACATCTTCAGTCTGTTCCAGATGAATCAAAATCGGTCAACGTTTTTTAGGCATGAACAGCCTGATTACTGGCTACTGATTACCAGCTTGGCGCTAAAGACGCCACGTACCGCCTGATTACCAGCTTGGCGCTAAAGACGCCACGTACCGCCTGATTACTGGCTTGGCGCTAAAGACGCCACATACTGCCTGATTACTGACTACTTGAGTATTCCGGAGTAAAGTGAGCCACCCATTCCGGAGTAAAGTGAGCCACCTGATGGATATTATTTGAGGTCAATTTTGAGGTTGTAAAACCTTAAAAAATGGCCAATCAAATTCTGTCTGTGAATAAGTTAAAGAAGTTCTTCGGTATCAAATCGAAGGCCGGTCAAAACGAGAGATCAGCAAGCGGACTGAATTGTCCCGCAATACAGTTGGGAAGTATCTTCTCATATTTGATTCTCATCCACTTTATCCATTGTCAAGAATATTCACTGAAACATGAGGTACAACAGAACAATTAAACTAAAATTAACCTTCGTCCAAAAGGAAGAGACTAGATTGCAGGCAATTTTATATCTTCTACATGTATTTCAGAAACAGAATCTCCGTTATAATGTCCGTTTACAATACATCATTTAAACTTACAAAAAGGGCGATCGATTCTGTGTTAAATCAAGATTTTCCGGATTTCGAGTTGATCATTGTCGATGACGGAAGTGACAACGATACGCAGAATCAAATTTTGGGTTATGCCATAGAGCATGAGGATAAAATTAGTTATATGCGACATAAAAATCGCAGCCAATCGGAATCCATCAACAGAGCGATGCAGATCTGCAACAGCGAGTTTATTACCGTTATTGATGCTGATGACGAGTATAAACCTAATCACCTAAGCACATGTTTATCGGAGATAAAGACACTTGATCTGATAGCTTCGACCACTGAAACAATTGTAAATCAGGAGTCTGACTATTATGTTCCAGATCGCTTCGATACCAACCAGGTAATTCATGTGGATGATTGCGTTTTGTTTGCCACCCTGTTCGGAAAAAAAGAAGTTTTTACGATGCTGAATTTTCAAAATATATATGGAGCGGATGCCCATTTTTTTGAAAGAGCTAAGAAAGAATTTACAGTTAAAAAACTTGATTTGAGAACATATATTTATTACAGAAATAATCTGGAAAGTTCAACGGCTAAGATAAAATTGAAAGTTCAGTGTGATAACTAATTTCATTGTTCCTCAGAACCTGATTCTTGCCTCGCATATAACAGGAATATATGACGTTAACAGAAATATTACGTTAGCCAATGATGACATCCAGCCAGTCCTTGCATGGGCAGAATCCATTACAAGGCTGGGGTTAACCGGGATTATTTTTCACAACAATTTCTCAGAGGAAACCTGCAAGTTGTATGAAAGCGAATATCTCCATTTTATCAAAGTAGAATATGATTCAAGATATAACCCCAATGTTTTCCGGTACTTTATCTATGAAGATTTCCTGAGGTTACATCATACGATTTTATCAAATATTTTCCTTACGGACATAACTGATGTTGTGGTCTTCAATAATCCTTTTCTGGAACCTTACTATCTTACTAACTCAGCAAAAATATTCTGCGGCGATGAACCAAAAATTTTAAGCGACGAATGGATGCAAATGCATTCGGAACATCTCCGAAACAAAATTGAAGACTATAGCATTTATGAAAGTACGTATCAGTATGAAACGTTGCTTAATTGTGGCATTATCGGAGGGAATATTTCAGTGCTGTATCCTTTCATTCAACAGCTAAAATCGATCCACCAAAAGTACAATTACGATAACAATACAAAATTCACTGGCGATATGGGGGCGTTTAACTATTTAGTAAGAACATGTTATCACGACAAGGTGGTCCATGGGCATCCAGTGAACACCGTATTTAAACGTTATTCTGACGACAGATCTTGCTGGTTTAAGCACAAGTAGAAGGGTCGAACACACCCGGCGGACCATCTGTATCAACAGATTACGATATTTTCTTATTTCAATCTTTTCAAAAGAAAACAACTCCGCCTTGGTTTGTGTCTCCACAAATCAACAGTCGTTTTCCCGATATCCTTCTCATTTTCCCAAAACATCAGCTGCTTCAACTTCTCAAAACTCCGCCCGAATATCGGGTCACAAGATTTTTCTGGGGAGTGACCTGGTGATTTGGGTATTTTTGGGCAAAATAAGATATGACAATCGAAGAGGGATTTTGGCTGTTTTTTCCGGAGGGACTTCGGGATTATTTTGATATGAAAGGGCACCGGGAATTCGTTGA
>CAMCXM010000117.1 GCA_945883425.1 Spirosoma fluviale | reverse complement strand
GCGATCACCATCATTTTGAAAGAACCCATTCCTGCGTGCGTTGGCCCGAAAATCCACGGAGGAAGCGGTGAATTGCGGGCTGGCCGATTGGATTTTCTTGACTTTTTTGTTTCTTTTTGTGTCACAGTTGAAAATCCAGCTTTAGCAGGAACAAAAAGAAAAAGGCTGGTGGACTTTTATGGGTAGCTTGGATCAATGTGCCTTTGCCCATAAAGGTTGAATTGTTAAAATGATTCTATTTTCACACAAACAGAATACTCACCGTGCCAACGAGCATAATCCATTTACTCCAGCGGCTCAGGATGGCAAAGGCCATCTGGGTATCAGCAACCGAAAGTTTCCGGTAAAAAAAGTAAAGAGGCACCGCCAGTAAAAGGACGGAAAACCGCCATAAAACTGGCAGCGCAAACGACGACCACAAAAGGGTAGCGAGGAACGAAATCCCGATTCCATATAAGACCGAGCGGGTTTTGGGAATGCCCAACACAATCGGCAGTGTTTGACATCCATGCCGCACATCGCCCCGGATGTCTTCCATGTCTTTGATGATCTCCCGGATCAGGGTCGTCCAAAACGCAAACAGGCAGAAGAGAAACAGATTTCCGGATGACGGTGCACTCACCATCGAAGGCAAAAACAAAGCCACGGCTGTGAGCACGGCAATCGACAGGTTGCCGATAAACGGAAGGCGCTTCAGCCGGTTCGAATAAAGCCAGAGCCAGGAAGAACAAAAGAAAACAGTGAGCCCGATTTTGTTTCCAGCCTGCAATCCCAGAAGGACGGCACACACAAACAACAGAAAATGGGCGACCAGCGTTTTCCGGCGGGTCACCAGTTTGCCCACCACCACCCGGGACGGCTTGTTGAGCACATCGATTTTCACATCGTAGTAATCGTTGATGATGTACCCACCCGCTGCGGAAGCCAGCGTGGCAAACCACAGGCAGATCATCGCTTTGGTCTGGATCGGGTTGTGCATCCAGCTGGTTTCGAGCAGACGGACCGACACCAGAACCTGACCCAGAAAGATCATCGCCAGGTTGGGAATCCGGATCAACCGGAACAGGCCCAGAATCTTGTGCCTGCGTCGGATGGTCTGAAAACGGGTTCCGGTTTGTGCCATGATGCGACAAAGTAACCGCATTTACCGATAGAAAACGAACCTGTCGCCATTCACGAATCAGAATCTGTACTACTTCAGTCGGCTATTATGCTATGTTATTAGTTTTCTGAAAGTCAATTGTTTATCAGAAAGATGTCGCAGAAAAAAAATCTCAATTTTCGCACGTCCGAATCCCCTTAACCCCTATTTTTGCGGACCAATTCAACAGAAAAAACTCTGAATACCATGAAAGTTACCGTTGTCGGCGCCGGAAATGTGGGTGCCACCTGTGCAGATGTGCTGGCTTACAAAGAAATAGCCAACGAAATTGTTCTTCTCGATATCAAAGAAGGTTTTGCGGAAGGCAAGGCATTGGACATCTGGCAGAAAGCGCCCATCGATTTGTACGACAGCCGTACCGTTGGTGTGACGAACGATTACAGCCGCACCGCTGGCTCGGATGTAGTGGTGATCACCTCCGGTCTTCCACGTAAACCCGGAATGACCCGCGATGACCTCATCGGCATTAACGCCGGAATCGTGAAGTCGGTAACCGAAAATGTGATCCAATATTCGCCGAACGCCATTCTGGTGATCGTGTCCAATCCGTTGGATGTAATGACCTACTGTGCACACATCACCTCCAAATTCCCACGCAACCGGGTGATCGGTATGGCCGGAATTCTGGATACCGCCCGTTACAGAGCATTTTTGGCCGAGGCGTTGAATTGTTCGCCGAAAGACATCCAGGCCATGTTGCTGGGTGGCCACGGCGACACCATGGTGCCACTTCCACGCTACACAACTGTGAGCGGGATTCCGGTAACCGAACTGATTGAGAAAGACAAACTGGATGCCATCGTAGACCGCACCATCAATGGTGGTGGCGAGCTGGTAAAACTGATGGGTACTTCCGCCTGGTATGCGCCGGGTTCGGCAGCCGCTCAGATGGTGGAGGCCATTGTACGTGACCAGAAACGTATTTTCCCGGTTTGCATCGAGCTGCAGGGCGAGTATGGCATCAAAGATTGCTACCTCGGAGTACCAGTTGTGCTGGGTAAAAACGGCATCGAGCGTGTGATCGAGCTGCAACTGAACGCCGAAGAAAAAGCCCTTCTCGAAGTAAGCCGCGGCAAAGTTCGGGAAGTGATGGATGTGCTGGATAATACGGTGGCAAACGCCTAAGCCGGCCCCCTAGCCCCCTAGCCCCCGAAGGGGGAACTATAGTCAAAAACCAATGCCGGGTTCCTGAAAAGGGGCCCGGCTTTTTTATGCAGAAATCATGAGGGCAATCTGGCCGTGCCGGCTCCCAGGCTCGCCGTCGGGCTTTACGGGGCTTCGCTTTCGCTCCGGTACGCGGGTTTTCGGCTTTTTATTGAACGGAAACAGATTTCATTTCCCGCGTACAAACCCCTTCAATCCCTCACGGAACGTCATTTCCGGACGCTTTGAATTGAATAGTTGAAAGGACCGACCTTTATGACTATGATCCTAGTGCTTTTCCAATCTGAAATCCCAACAAATGATAATTTTTTTTTTCAGTAGTTGAATCATGGCCATACTCACACTTGAGATCAAGGATAATAAATTTCAGTTTTTCAAGGATCTGATTTCAAATTTCCGGTTCGTGAAGATCAAGGAAGTTGAGCACGATGAAGATTCTGATGAAGCAGTGATGGCCAACATCAAAAATGGAATCGAAGAAATCCGATTGGTAGAACAGGGCAAAATGAAACCAACTCCTGTTCGTGATTTTCTGAAAGAGCTGGATGAAATTTGAAGTATCTGCGATTGATAATTTCAAAAAGGAGTCAAAACGCTTGCTACGTAAATATCCTTCTTTGCGAAATGAAATGGAAGTTCTTGCTGATAAACTTGCTGTAAACCCTGAAATGGGAACTCCATTAGGCCAGAGATTTTATAAAATTCGAATGTCCATTCAATCAAAAGGAAAAGGGAAACAGGGAGGAGCACGGTTATAACCTTTGTAAAACTCACAGCAGAAACCGTGTATTTGGTTTCGATTTACGATAAGTCTGAACAGTCGGATATCTCGATTGCAGATCTACAGAATCTGATTGTTGGATAGAAAGACCTGGTTTATCGATGCAGCGATTCGCAGATCAAGACCACTCTTTCCTTCAATTCGGGTAAATCCTGCTTGATAATTTCCCAAACAAGTCTGGGATCTATACCGAAATACTCATGAACAAACACATTCCGCATTCCTACAATCTGACCCATTCAATTTGAGGGAACCTGCTTTTTACTTCTTCTGAGATATGGTTGCTTGCCTCGCCGATAATTTCCATTTGTTTGATACAGGCAAAACGCATCATGGAGTTTCCAAGAAATACGTCAAAATCGGCGTTTTGAAGATAGGATTCTACTTCACCTATGGCATCCAGAATATGTTGGAGCCTTACCGCATCGCCCAATTTACCTCGCATAGATCAGCTTCTTTTCACGATCAATCAGCGGTTTTATATGAACAGATACCCCATTGGATGAAACCAGATCCACTTTGGTACGAAGGAGTTTTTCCAGATCAATCTGCATCTGAATAAATCTCAAACCAATCCGCTGTGAGTAATCAAGGTCTACCAAAATATCCACATCACTTTGGTCATCGGCCATCCCTTTGGCATAAGACCCAAATAACCAAGCCTTCAATACCGGGCGGGTCCGGAAAAAATCCTTCAGTAAATCTATGGTCAATGAATCCAGTTCCATGTTACAAAGTTATGATATTCAATCAAATTCTGTAGATCAAGCCCTGTCACCTCTTTTATTTTCACTCACCATGTATTTGTATTGCAGCCCTCAGGAAGGATGAAGTTCAAGGTTGGATGTTCAAAATTCAAAGAATTAATGGATGGGTTTCAACTACACCAAAAACCTTGAACCCACATTTTCTGACCCAGCCAACACCGTTCTTAGCTGACCCGGACCCGTGAATCGGGAGATTGGCGAACAATAGGATGACTAGAGAACTCTTCGCCCAACGAGGGGCCAGATTTGGCAAATAACGCTTGGTTTATTTCAGAAGAAATGGTTTCGGAGGGACTTAGTTCCAATCAACCATTAAATTTTCTGCACATTGCCTCACACCAAAATCTGGCACAAAATCCTATTTTGCATAAAAATGCTCTCTTGCGGTTTTGATTATCAGTCAGACGAACAGCTTTCCCAATATTCTTTCGGTGTTACAATTTTCGTCTGTTTATACATTGAAAAAGTAAAGTCTGTTGTGTTTCCTGTAATGATGAAATCTGCTTCGCATTTGTCAGCCAGTTCTAAAATCATGTTGTCGTCCGCGTCTGAAATCAGGTCAAGTTTTATGGTCGGAACATACCTGGTTGCCTTGTTTTCTATGTCCACAAGTAACGATTCAGCTCTGGCGAAAAAATCCTGATACTTTGCAAATTTTGGTCTTGCCAAAACTTCTTAGTATTGTGCCATTAACTCGGCTGAAACACAAAGCTGAAATTTGTTTTCAATAAAAAGTTCGGTGATAATTCGGTTGGGATAACTCCGCTGGATGAGTGCAGAAACAATTACATTGGTGTCAATTACGATTTTTTGCATTGCTTCTTACGGCTTTCACTTCGCTTGTAATTTCATCCATCGTCATTTTTGAGAGTCCGTATTTGTCAGCAAGCTTCAAACATTTATTCAGATTCTGGCGTGTCAATTCTTTACTCACGAGATCAATAAAATCAGTGAAATTCAGATTGTCAGTCTTAATACCAAATTTGTTACGTTCAATGTCGGATATTGAAACATTCAGTGTTCTCATTTTCCAGATTCTTTGTTTAAATTTATATAAAAATGTTCAGGAATTTCACATGAAGTCGTTTTTTTCATTTTGGAGTTAGTATAGTCACTAACTCGAGTAACCATGCATTTAAAGTGGAACCAAATCCGTTTCGTACCGGGACGCGAAGTTCAAAGTGGGAAGTTCAAAGTTCAAAGAATGGGCGGATTGGTCTCAGCCGCTCTATTTCCTGAACCAGACCCGCGAATTGGGAGATTCGGCAACACACGGACGAAGAGAGAACTCTTCGCCCAACAGCCAGGAAAACGCTTGTCTACTCTTCTTCTTTTTTCGAAGGCGCCGGTGCAAACGAAGGCATGTGATGTGCAATCACGAACCCTTGCCCAATACGATCCTCCGAGTAGGGCATCTCCTGTAACTCCTTCCAGAAATTTTCCCCTGCGGTCATAGTCGATGGATCCTGTTTGGGCTCCTCTTTTTGTTTGGCTTGTGATTTCTTCTTCATGTTCTATTCGTTTTTTACAAATGTATGAACCATCACCCGCGAGAGCAAGGATCAAAGCGGGATGGGGGTAGAGTTCAAGGTTGGAAGTTCAAAATTCGAAGGAAGGGCGGATGGGTATCAGCTGCTTTCTTGCCTGAACTAGGCTCTCGAATCGGGAGATTCGCCACTACAAGGCCGAAGAGAGAAAACTTCACCCAACTGGGGTATCAGGCATTAATCATCATTCGAATAATTACTAATGAATGGCCCGTAACGATCTTCCGCATATGCTACTGCATCATCTTTACTTGTGAAATAACCGTCGTCGTCAAACTCAGGCGCTGAAACCCAGAAAACCCCTAGAAATTCATGAATAATGATGCTAAACTCATCAAAATCGCCTTTGCCGGTTAACGATTCTACAACATTCGAATCTGCACCAAAATTATTCGAGTAGATGCTGTCGGCTATAATCTCCACCATTTTCTCCAGGGCCTTCTTGTCCTTTACCATTTCAGGCAATATTTTTCTCAGGGCATCTTCCAAATCAAACTGTGTTTTTTTCATTATTTCTATGTCAGTTTTATTTTATCATTCTAGGAAAAAAAGGAAGGCTTTCCCTATGTTTCAGAATATGCTGCCCAATGCAAAGCACCTAAAGTAGTCTTTTCCTGAAAAATCATCCTGGATTATTCACCTTCTAAAAACCCCGGATATTCCATTCTGACCAAAAAGTTCCTATATTCATGGTCCTCCCGATTAGAAAGATCAATGTTCCAGGTCTTCCACAATTCTGTAAGCATCAGCCGGGCTGCTTCTAAGGGCTGATCTTTCAAACCTTTTAGGCGGGCATCGAAAGCCCAGTCCCAGCGGCCCCAATTGTCATCCCAGTTGATTCGGATTAGAGCCCAGTCGAAGGACTCATCTTGCAAAGGCAGAAGGTAATAATCAGCCTCTATAGACCAGGTAGAGACATTGGTATCGATGGTTCCAAGGAAGTAGTAATCAACAGGAAGAGCTTCTTCCATCAACGCCTTCTGATCGCTGGTATCAAAAGAAAAATCTTCGGATTCTTCATCATCTTCATCCGGATAATCCGGTACATCGTCAACGAATGGGAGTTCAAAGTCATCGAAATTAATTATGTAATCTGGCATTGTCTTGGTTTGAGTTACTGGTCTTTCACTGGAATTTTATGCTGGCCGAATTTTGAGCGACAGCAAATGCTGCACTGATTTTCTTTCCCTGATGGGATTATTGGAGCTGTTGGAAGGCTGTTCTTCTGTTTTCTTGCTGTTGGCCTCCTCTGCCTTTTGCTTTTTTTTCGGAGTGTTTTTCATCGGGGTATCAATTTTATACTGACAGTTGCAAACTTTATATAATCATCCTTTTTAATCTGTAGTGAAAGGCGGATCCGCTGTATAATTGTATTCATTTTTATGTACTTCCTTGCTTACATCCGGCGAAGAGTTCTGTGAAGAGGCAGGGCGATGCTGGAACATTCAGCCCACTTTCAAGCGGCGTAAGGCTTCCGCTCGATTAGCATCCTCCTCGGTTTCCTCCCTGTTCCAGTATTCCTCGTCGTACTTATCCATCTCCTTTATTCACTCAAATGTACATTCTTTTTATCTGCCGGTAAGGCTAGCGTGATGTAAATTCCAAAACCCTGGCTTTCGCTTTTGGGCAAATCATTGCGAATTTCTACGGCTAATATTTTTCTTTGCAGTGGAAATCACCAAATCATTTGGATCCGGGTGCCAAGCAAAATTACCGCCAACCCGGAAAAACGTTTGGATTGATATCAGCGAAAAAAGAAATTGCACATTCTAAAAATGGAGGGTTACCCAAACTAAAAACATCAAACCAGAACAATGTCAACGAAATTCAATAAACTCATCGACGAGTACTTTTCCAAAACACCCATCATCCGGAACTATGAGCAGTTTTATATTGCTTTGGCCAACAAGGAAAAACAACTCAATGTGACTTTTAATCATGGCAATATGGATTACTTCTTCAATGAAATCCTTGATGGTATGCCGTATTTTCAGCAACAATTGAGTCCTACTGGCTTAACGCTTTCCAATCTTTTCTCCTATCTGGTTGAAGCACAGCATAAACTATATGGCTCAGGGAGTGGTAGTCGAAAAAAGATTACGCTGGGATTGATCGATTACCTTGGACTGGAAAAGCGGATGCAGAACCGAATCAATATAAAAGACCTTTGGCCTGATGAGGAAGAGAAAACCGAACAACCGGCTCATATTGAAGAAGACTCCTATGTTCACCGCTATAAGCTCGACAAGCTGGTTGGTCTGCGGGCCATCAAGGATGAAGTGGAAGGACTGATTGCCTTTGCCAATGTGCGCAAACTGAAAATTGAAAATGGCATCCCCCCTACTCCAGAAACCCTGCATATGGTTTTTTATGGCAATCCCGGCACAGGTAAAACCACGGTTGCCCGCCTCATTGGCGCAATTTACAAAGACGTAGGTTTATTGGAAAAAGGACATCTCGTGGAAGTAAGCCGGGTAGACCTCGTGGAAAAATTCGTGGGTCACACGGCTAAAAAAGTAGAGGAAAAGTTCAAGGAGGCACTCGGTGGGGTACTGTTTGTCGACGAAGCCTATTCATTGTACCAGACTGACTCAGTAAGTGATTTTGGAAAAGAAGCAATCGATACATTGAACAAACTTATCGAAGATTACCGCGAACAGGTAATCGTAATCCTGGCAGGATACCGCACCGAAATGGAACGATTTTTTACGGCCAACTCCGGTCTGAAATCAAGGTTTTCGCATTACATCCATTTTCCAGATTACAGCGTAAATGAGCTTTTTGAAATTTTCGAAAACATGTTCAGTGATTACGACCATTTTCTATCCACCGGAGCTAAATTTAAGGCCGAAATGCTGATTGAGGAACTCGAGCAAAAGCGAAAGCTATTGGGTAATGCTCGCGATATCCGGACGCTATTCGAAAAAACGGTGCGTAACCAAGCCATCCGTCTCGCGAAAGTCGAAAATCCGGACCGGTTTATGCTCAGAGAAATCGCACCGGATGACATCCCATCAGAATCATCGCTTCAGGGAATGGGCCGATGATTAGCCCTTTTTGATCAAAGGAAGAACCACTCTCCTTAACAAACTTATTGGTACCTGCCCAGCGACTTTTCCAACACTCCCCTAAGCCAATCTTTAAGGGATGCCGGTTCCAGAATTTCAATGTCGGGAAGGTGCTCCAGAATTTTTGCTTTCAATTCTCTGTTTAGGACAACAAACCATTCAAACTCCATTCCACCTTCTACCTCCTTGGCTTTTTGAGAAGAATGCCAGGGCTTGGTCAAAACATATTGTGCCCTTGGATTGGAGATATAGGCTTTGATCTTATCCGGCTCCCCTTCTGTTGAAACACCTATCATATTTCGGAACAAAGACTTGATGTCTGTCGCTTCAGTCAAAGTTAATGGCTCAGTTGTAGGCAACGGTTTACTTGAAATGCGATCCAAAGCGAAGTTCTGATAGTTGCGGGTTTCCTGTTCCAACCCAATGAGAAACCAACGATTGTTGTATTCCTTAAGCAGAATGGGCAAAACAATGCGCTCTCCTTCTTCCAATGTAAAGGGCTTATACCGAAAACGAAGTGTACGACCCTCCTGAATATATTTTATAAGATCACCAAGCCATTTCTTACCAGAATAGTTGACCTCTTCAAATTGAATGGAATCGACATTATCTTTTTCAAGCAGGACGGTCCGGTTCTGAAAGGCGAGAAATACTTTATCTAATTCCAGAAAGCTGGCTTTAGGAACACGCTTATACAGTTGATAGAAATACGAAAGCACCTCGTCAACTTCATCAAAATCAATCCCTTCAATTGCCTCAAGGATTGTAAAGGGCTTACTGTATTTGAAATTGTAGTGCTTATTTCCCATCGGAATAGGTGCTCCAAGATCACGAAGAAATTGTATATCCGCCTTTACGATACGTTCATTTACTGCCAGGCCCTTGCCTTCTAAAATGGTTGAAAGTTCCAAAGCCGATTTGGACGAGCCTTCACGTAAAATACTGTGAATTAGAAAAATACGCTTGATCCGAAGATCGGAAATTGCACTTGCCATGTTTTGAACCAATAAATTTTTGGTGCAATAACGATCAAATACATCAAATGTGAACATGACGTTTCATGAGGAACCAGCCACACTACTTCTTTGCATCCGAAACGACAGACAAGCGACAAAAAACGAAATATAAAAAGTCAAAAATAAAAGCTTCAAATACTTCAAAAATGTACTCGACAATTTCAAACACCTCTTCAACCACACACATTTGCAACATGAAAAACGAAACTATGGAGAACCAGGAAATGACATTGGTAGAAAGCAAAACCATTTTTGACTATTTGCCCTTTGCGCCGACCATGGAGCAAAAGAAGGCACTTTATGAGATCTCAGAATTTGTGGACAAGGAAAACGACTCTGACTTCTATATCTTGGCTGGGGCTGCAGGTACTGGCAAAACCTCCATGCTGAAGGCGGTGGTGGACTATCTGGTTCAGGAGGAATTTGGTCTTTACCTATGTGCACCAACGGCACAAGCAGCAAAGGTGTTGGCAAGTAAAACCGGTCACTTGGCTCAAACCATTCAAAAGGTAATTTACAACACTAAATTCACCGAAACCGGTCAGGTTCAATTTCTGAAAAAACAGAATGAGCTAAAAGGCTACACGGTTTTCCTGGTTGATGAGGCTTCTATGGTGAGCGATGTCATAAACTCGGGCATGTTTAGTGCCCCGAATGGACTGCTAACCGACCTAGTGGATTATGTTAAAGCGGGCAACCGCAAGAACAAAATTATTCTGATCGGAGACCGGTACCAACTCCCTCCGGTAAATGAGACGATCAAAGCCTTGGACCCGGATTACCTTTCAAGGACATTTAAACTGGAATCAAAGTACACCTATATGACCGAGGTTAAAAGGCAAAGCAATGGTTCAGATGTGTTAAGTTATGCCAATGCAATCCGTGCAAAAAAAGACGCAGGAATGCCATTGATTGGGTTTCCCGGTTTCCACTTTTCCGGATTTGGTGCAATCGTAACAAGATTCAAAAATCTTTTTTCGCTTGAAAACCCGGAAGGGGTGGTTTTTATAGCCTCTACCAATCGAAACACCAATTTTTTCAATAATGCGATACGGTTGGCATTGGGAAAATCAGGTCAAATTGCAGTTGGAGATTTTGTTCTGCTCGACGAAACCATGATTTATGAAAACCTGCAATTTCCTAAAGGTGAAAGAGGGGTTGTAATCGAAGTGGGTTCAATCGAGAGGAAGGCAGATCTTTCCTTTGTATTTGCTGCCGTAGAATTCAAAAATTCAGAAGGAAACCCTATTCTTGTACGAAAAAAGGTCATGCTGGACTGGATTACGGAAGAAAGAGAGGGCCTTTCTATGGGATTGCTTCGAGGTTTGGCCGCAGAACGAAACAGAGAGAATCCGACATACAGAGAATCTCAACGGATCTGGGACGATGAATATTTGTCTGCCCTCCGACTCCGATTTGCCTATGGAATCACTTGCCATAAGGCGCAAGGGAGCGAGTGGGATCATGTTTTGATTCATCCCTGGTTAAGACCCGATGACCATGCCTATCTTTACACGGCCATTACCCGGGCCAGAAAATCGGTTGCTAGTTTTTATCCATCTAAATCCCCGAAATATTAATTATGAGAGTTTTTGCCATTTACAGTGATTTTGTGGTACGCGAAATGGGTGATGTCAAGGTGATTACGGTAGGGGAAGTCGGAAGATTTTCTTTGTCAGAAAATGATAATTCCTATACTCCCTATGAAAAACCTGAGTACAAGCCCGGAATGACTGCAATCGAAAAAAGGAATGCTATACTTGCTAATGCCAGTATAATAAAACCTAAAGCATATTTAAATAGGATTGACATTCCCGAAAATGGTATTCAGTTAAACAAATATTTTACCCTAAACAAGATTCATGAAAGCAAGGATGGTTTCAGTAAGGCATATTTTAAACGACTTTCATTTAATATTAGGGATATCAGTGGTGAAAAGAAATATTATTATGTTTTATTAGAACCATTTGAACCAATTACTTTTTCAGTTTATCAAGACTTTTTTAAGTATCTGAAAAATGAAATAGAGGGTCATCAGACTTTCAGAGAAATAAAACTTGCCAAAGATCTTAAGGGCAAGAAAGAAGAAATAGAATTATTGAAAAGAAAAGCAACCAATATGAAAGACTAAAAGCATAACACCTGCCGGATGGATTTGATCTTCGCCTTCGCGTTTCGCAAGGTCCGAAAGAAAGGTTCTTTCCTTTCCCATCCTGGGATCAGCTTACGCTGAAAACCCTATTCCATACGCATAAAGCGATTTAGATTTATGTTTTATGGATTTAGAAACCCCGGCAGGTGTTGCTTTTTAAAACAGACTAAACTTATGACCGACCAGATCAGACATATTTGCCACAACCTCGAGGACCTCAATGGTCTGGAAGAGCTGTATCAGCTCCTCTTCGAGCGATATGCAACCCGCCTGGGCTGGAAAAAACCGGTCAGTAAAAAGCTGCTGTTCTATGTGCAGCGAAACC
>CAMCXM010000116.1 GCA_945883425.1 Spirosoma fluviale | reverse complement strand
CCCGCTGGGGTAAAAATCATTTGAAAAAACAATCGTTCGCAAAGCCAGCAACTACATTATCCGGATAATTCAAGTTAGCTGGTTTGATTACTGATCAAACACCAATGGAATCCACTCCCCAGGTTTTTCTACTGACCGTCTGAGCCGGGTATTTCACCACCGGCTACAACCTACCTCTCACCGTACGGTCACAGAGCGCTGCGCTAATTCAATGAACAAGTGGTTGGTGAACCTCAAAATTGACCTCAAATCATACCCAACAGTTGGCTCACTTTACTCCGGAATACTCACTTATCTGTAGAATGCTAGGCTAAATGCAGGGACAAGAGATAAAATGATTGTAATACCAAAGATAAATTTAAAAGATATTAACCGTAAATTTCCGGCAATTAATCCCCCGCAAGACATGAAAGATAACCATTACCTAAAGAAAGAGCTCTATGAATTAGTTAAATCAGATAATGCCATTTTTGACTTTATTCAGGAATCATCCTTAGATGGGATTTGGTATTGGGATTTGGAAAACCCTGAAGAGGAATGGATGAGCCCAAAATTTTGGTCTGTTTTAGGGTATGATTACAAGGTTATGCCGCACAAACCGTCCGCATGGCAGCATATCATAAATGCGGATGATATGAAACTCGCTATGGAGCTATTCATGAAACATTGTGAAAACCCCGAAATACCATACGATCAAAACATCCGCTATAAACACAAAAATGGATCTATCGTTTGGATACGATGCAGAGGATTGGCTATCAGAGACAAGGAAGGCAAGCCAATTAGAATGTTAGGCTCGCACCAGAATATAACCGAATACAAAAAAAACGAGCATCAATTAAATAAAAATGTCGCTCTACTGAACTACACACAAAAAATTGCTGGTATAGGAAGTTGGGAACTTGACCTACAAACCAATGAGGTTTTCTGGACAGAAGAGCTATACAACATGTATGGTTTCGACTCTACACTTCCACCACCGCCGTACACCGAACACATGAAGCTCTTTACTCCGGAAAGTTGGGAGCAATTATCTTCTGCATTAAATCTCACCAGAGAAAAAGGAATCCCCTATGAACTGGAACTAAAAACAATCCAGAAAGATGGTAGCGAAGGGTATATGTGGGTTCATGGTGAAGCTGATTTTGATTATTTAGGCGACATAACCCACATTAAAGGGGTAGCACAAGATATTACAGAAAGAAAAATTGCTGCTGAAAAATTAAGAATCAATGAGGAAAGATGGCAATTTGTTATTGAAGGTAGTGGTGATGGAATTTGGGACTGGAAACCACAAGAGAAAAAGACTTTTTTTTCAAACCGCTGGTTAGAAATGTTAGGTTATACACCAGAAGATTTTACTGATAATGATTATGAATGGAGTTCAAGAATACATCCAGATGATATTTCATTTACTTTTTCTGAAATTAATCAAAATTTATCGGGATTAACAGATTCTTTTAACCATGAATATAGAATTAGAAATAAGGAAGGAAACTATTTATGGATTTTAAATAGAGGCAAGGTTGTTGATAGAAATTCAAATGGTGAAGCCATAAGGGTTGTTGGCTCTCACTCCGATATCAGTAGATTAAAGAAAACAGAAGAGTTAATAAAACTAAACGAAACACGCCTCAGTCTTGCTGTTAAAGCGGGTGGAATTGGAATTTGGGATTGGGATATCGTTTCTGATAAACTCAAATGGGATGACCAAATGTTCGTTTTATATGGAGTTAATAAAAATGATTTTACCAACGCATACGATGCCTGGGCAAATGGAGTATATATAGCTGATAAAAAAAGAGGGGATGAAGAAATACAAATGGCAATTAAAGGCGAAAAAGACTTTAACACGGAATTCAGAGTTCAGTACGCAGATGGTACGATTAGAAATATAAAAGCCCTCGCAACTGTTTTAAGAAATGATGAAGGCAATGCCATTCGGATGATTGGAACCAATTGGGACATCACAGCTGAAAAAGAAGCTTTAGTGCAAATTGCAGCCAGAGAGGAAGCCGAAAAAGCCAATAAGGCAAAATCGGAATTTCTTGCCAATATGAGTCACGAAATTCGTACCCCCCTCAATGGTGTAATTGGATTCACCGACTTACTTAAAAAAACTGAACTTTCTCATATTCAACAGCAATATGTAAACAGTGCAAATGTTTCCGGACACACTCTCCTCGGCCTCATCAATAACATTCTTGATTTTTCCAAAATTGAAGCAGGGATGTTGGATCTGGAAATTATTAAATCTGACATGGAGCAATTATTCGAGGACAGTATCGACATCGTTAAATTTGCAGCAGCAGAAAAAGATATCGAGTTATTGCTCAACATTGACCCCAACATGCCCCGATTTGGTCATGTTGATGCCATTCGCTTGAAACAGATTCTGGCTAATCTTTTAGGCAATGCTGTTAAGTTTACATTAAAGGGAGAAGTCGAGTTAAAATTGATCTACCAGGCGGTTGATTCCGATAATGGTAAGCTTTTAATATCTGTAAGAGATACCGGAATTGGCATCAATAAAGAACAGCAATCGAAGCTCTTTAAATCATTTTCACAGGCCGACAGTTCAACCACGCGTAAGTTTGGTGGCACAGGTTTGGGACTTGTTATTTCTCAATTGATTGCAGAAAAAATGGGCAGTTCCATCAAAATTAAAAGCACGGTAGGTGTTGGAACTGTTTTCTATTTTGAAGTTGCGACTCGTTTTGAGGCTGGGGATAAGCCAGATTATACAAAGATTATTGGAGTGCAACGATGTTTGATTATTGACGATAACGCCAACAACCAATTGATCATGAAGCAAATGCTTAACCAATGGCAGATTCAATCTGAATGTTGCGATAGTGGTTTCGAGGCTCTCAAAATAATTGAACGAACCGAACCTTTTGACCTCATAATTTGCGACTACAACATGCCATATTTTAATGGCATAGAGACAATAAAAATGCTTAAGGATAAATTGAAATTAAGCACTGAAAAACAGCCTGTTATTCTTCTTCACTCATCTTTAGATCACCATAATCTGGAAAAAGAATGCCTGGAATTAGGCATACGATTCCACTTGAGCAAACCAGTTAAAAGTAACGACCTATTTATTTACCTTAACAATCTACACCAGGACAACCCAACCAACAGTATTAATGAAACCATAGTTTCTACCAATGTAAAAATTAATTATACCAAAATAAAAATACTAATAGCAGAAGATGTGTTTTTAAATATGGTTTTAATCAAGGCCATACTTTCTGAACTTGGTTATAATGATGGAATTATTGAAGCAAAAAACGGAAATGAGGCTGTAGAAAAATACCAGGAGATGAGTCCCGACTTGATCCTAATGGACGTCCACATGCCCGAACTAGATGGGATAAGTGCAACAAAAAAAATCAGAGATATTGAATTACTAACTGGCAATAATGTCCCAATAATTGCGCTCACTGCAGGTGCTCTCAAAGAAGAGAGAGAGAAGTGTTTTGCCTATGGAATGAATGACTTTTTAACAAAGCCACTTGTACCAGAAAAAATAAAGGAGATACTGGATAAATATTTGTCAAAAAGAGTCTTATTGGATGAAATACCACCTTATGATGAATCTGAAATTGATCTTCATATGGACTATACTGATTTAGTAGATTCATTTAAAAATACATCCGTAATAAATAGTTTATTGAATTTAGCACTTAATGAAATACCGAGTCAAATAATTGAGCTTGATTCAGCTTTTATTGAGAAGAATCATGAGAATATAAGCTCAGCTGCACACAGAATAAAAGGCTCATCAATTAATATGCGCTTTAACTTAATGGCTGAAATAGCTGGGGAATTAGAAAATAGTTCCCACAATAATTGGAACGAAAAATTAGAGCCTCAATTATCTGAACTGAAGGCTGAATGGGAATTGGTCAAGAAAATTATCAAGCAGAAAATAAATTGATTGATGTGAATATTAACTCTACGATTAATATTTAATCCCAGCTTATGCAAGAGGATGTAAATGATTGATTTTCTATGTTTTACAACCTCACCTAAATCGGTCACCATGTCTCTGACCCTGCTTTAGCTGTGGGCGCCATGAGAGCCACTCCCGAAGCCAGTTCGGGACAAGCTCTCCAAGGCAGAGGACGTAAGGTGAAAAATGAAGTTGGAGCTTTAGCATCATGAATCATTTATGAACCAAAGGCTTTTTCTATTGCAGAATTTGGGTTTAATTTTAACTCTTCACTCCTGGAGCTTGGCGTCCTGTTTTTATTTTCTAATGACATTTGGGTACCGCTGGTGCCAGAATCGTAAATCAATTCTCTTCTCTCCCCAGAAAAATATTATGAAGCAAAGTAACACTTCAGAGGACCCGTTTTGCATCCAACAATTGGCTGCTTTATTCAAAAGGATTTTGTGCTTATTTCGAATCCGAATCATTACGAAGCTACTTCAGTGATGATTGAAAATACGCTACTCCGAAGTCCTTTACAATCAATCACCTGAGGCATTTCGGCAAGTACAAAATCAAATTTATTGATTGAAATATGAAATACGAAAAAGCAAGTTTTGCAGATTGGCCAAAGACATTAGACATTGATCCGATAAAGGAAAAATTTGGTTCGCCAGCGTGGATCATCAGCGAAAACCAGCTTACGGAGAATGTTCATGCGTATGCAAAATTCACAGGGGATAATCGTCGGATATTTTATCCCGTTAAAACGAATCCTTCGTTAACTGTACTTCAGTTACTGGCAAAAATGGGCGCCGGTGCAGACTGTGCAAGCCAATTGGAGATCAATCTGGCACTATTCGCCGGAATTGAATTGAAAAACATCTCGTACAACACCCCTGTTCAAGATATTCAGATTTGTGCATCATTGCTTAGGTCAGGAGCCAATGTCGTAATGGATGACCTCAATGCCATAATCGAACTGCAAGATTCATTGAAAGACATTTCTTTTCCGGGCAAACTATTTTTAAGAGTCAACCTTCCGGAATACATCGGCTATTCCAACAAAAACGACCATCAGGAACTGATGGCGCATGGTCACAAATCTTCAAAGTTTGGAATACCTGCAGAGGATTTGGAAAGTGTAATGAAGCAGCTCACCTTACCCGTTTCAGGTTTACATGTACATGTGGGTACCCAGATGGACAACATGAATAGTTTTGAACATGCCATCCTCAATCTCAACGATCTGGCAGAAAAATTTAACACAGCAGGTCACGGCATAACCGATGTAAATCTGGGAGGTGGATTGGGAATTCCATTCGGATCCGGTCAGGACTTTCCTTCGCTGGACAGTTGGTGCAACACCATGATACCTCTGAAGAATAAGAAACTAACATACAGCGTAGAACCAGGACACGCCCTCGTTGGAAACGCAGTTGCCTTACTAACCACTGTTCAAACAGTAAAAGAATCCAGAGGAAAGAAATGGGCGATCGTGGATGTGGGGACAGACCAGCTTACAAAAGTTACACTCCTGAAATGGCCACACAGGATATTACATGGGTCAGGAGACGAGTTATTGGAAGGAAACGATGCCATTGCAGGTCCATTGTGCTTTGCTGGTGATACACTCAAAGAAAACATCAAGGCCGACAACTTACTAAAAGGCACGCCCTTACTGATTGCTGAAGCAGGGGCGTATACATTCTCGCTATCAAACAAATTCAATGGCCGGACAGCTCCGAAGTGGCTTCTGCTTAAACCAAACGGTGAATTGATTCAAACGATGGAAAAGGAGTCGGTTTATGATGAAATACACCATTCAAGATACGACTGGAGCATCACTGATCACAATGGGATTCCTCAATTGATTGACCTCAAACTGGTGAATCAACTTTCGAGTAAATACCTGTTCAAAACCTGCGAAGCGGATCATTTTGAATATGTTAATGTTAAAAATGAGCGAACGCATTATTACAGTTTTACTGTCTCAACATCCTCTGCTGTTGATTTCATCTCCATGCCTTTTGCAATCCGAATCATAGGTGATGCAACCATTATCAGTGTTCTTCACAGCGAAGGGCATCATCAAAAAGACATCTCTATCTGGGGCAGAAAACTAACCATGGATTGTTATGAACAACTCCCAAGCAATCAACAATTTCAATTTACAATTTCGCTCAGTAGTACCCTCAAAAAAGGGAATCAATCTGTTACGGTTGCGAGATTCAAATCATTGTGCAATAAATTTTCAGGCAGCATCATTGTTTCGCATGAACCGTAAACCAACATCATCTACATCACTACCGGCACCAGAGAATGGTTGAACCTGTGCTGTAACCGGACTTTTGGTTTTGAAAAAGAGTCACTTCCCAAAAATAAGCGACACCACCAAAGCATCAATCCAACACTGGATTTGCCTTATCGACCGGCAACTCTCTGCGCAAATACGTCCAGGCAATCACCAGACTGACCAGCGCAAAGATGCTGCCCATCATAAAGGCAGCACCTGGAAAATGAATGATGGCATCGGGTTTTGAAAATTCGCCGTACAAACTGGTCATCAGCGGCGGACCAAAAATGGCGGACAAACTGATCATTCCGGTGAGTGCTCCCTGCAGTTCGCCCTGTGCATTGGGTTCCACCTTTCCTGAAATCAAACCCTGCATACTCGGGCCACCAATTCCACTCAAACAATATGGGATCAAACCGGCATACATCATCCAGCTTTCAGTCGCAAAGGCAAACAACGCGAGTCCGACCACAAAAAACCCGAGTCCCCAGTAAACCGAACCAATGATACCCAGTTTGGAATTCGCTACGCGGATCAAACCTGCCTGAACACTGGCGACGAGCAATCCGACAAATCCCAATGAATACCCCACTTCGGCTTTCGACCATTGAAACTCACCTATCGTAAAAAAGGACCAGGTGCTTTGTACCGCATGTGACCCAAGATGCATGAAAAAAAGCGACACCACCAGTCCTAAAATGCCCGGGTGCTTTTGCAGACTGCGAAACGAACCAAGAGGATTGGCACGCTTCCATTCAAAAGGACGGCGGTGTTCTTTCGCCAATGATTCCGGCAAAACGAAATAGCCATAAATCCAATTCAACAACGTTAAACCGGCTGCAGCCAGAAAGGGCACACGGGATCCGAATTCACCCAGAACGCCACCCAAAACCGGCCCGATGATGAATCCCAATCCAAACGCAGCCCCAATCATTCCGAAATTTTGTCCGCGTGTTTCCGGGGTGCTGATATCGGCGATGTAGGCTGCTGCCGTCGTAAAGCTGGCTCCTGTTATACCGGCGATGATTCGTCCGACAAAAAGCCAGGCGATCGAAGGAGCATAGGCCAGCAGCAGATAATCGAGTCCAAAGCCGAATAATGAAAAAAGGAGAACGGGTCTGCGTCCGTACTGATCGCTCAGATTTCCAAGAAAAGGAGAAAACAGAAACTGCATGGATGCAAAAGCAAACAGCATCCAGCCACCGTATTGCGAAGCGACGCTCATATTACCGCCTGTGAGTTCGGAGATGAGGCTTGGCATCACCGGAATGATGATTCCAAAACCGATGACATCGATGAGCAACGTGATGAAAATAAAGAGAATGGCGGGCTTTTTTGAGTTGCGCATGGAAGTAAAAACGGGGCGCAAAGAAAGTAAACTAAAATGGAAACGGGCATGCTCAATCGCGAACAGAAGCCAAGGAATTCCCGCATTTCACCCATTCTATTCTAAAGAATCGCAGAACGAATTTCACTTTCGCACCTGCAAACCGGACCGGAACCTGCATATTTGGGCCGCCGAAAAAGGGCACACCAATTCATGCAACTGACCAGCTTTCTGAAAATCGACGAAGATTCGGATTTTTCCATTTACAACCTTCCGTTTGGTATTTTTTCCGGACCGAAAATCACTCCGCGTCCTGGTATTGCCATTGGCAACAACATTGTGCACCTCGCAGCACTGGCCAAAGCAGGATTGCTGCACGATGCTGGCGACTTATATATGGAAGAGCTGCAGTCACCGGTTTTAAATCCGTTGATTTCTCTTGGCCCGGATGTTTGGAAAAAAATGCGGACAAGGGTTCAAAATCTGTTTCTGGATAAAAACCGCAAAATGTGGGGCGCTGTGAGACCCGATTCGGTTTTGGTATCGATGAACGATTGCCGGATGCATCTTCCCATGGCGATTGGCGATTACACCGATTTTTATTCAAGTGAAAACCATGCCGCCAATGTGGGTGCCATGTTCCGTGATCCTCAAAATCCACTGTTGCCCAACTGGAAACACATTCCGGTCGGTTATCACGGCCGGAGTTCTTCGATCGTGGTTTCGGGCACCAACTTCCCCCGGCCGAAAGGCCAGATCAAACCACCGACCGCTGAGATTCCGTCCTTCGGAGCCAGCCGCCAGATGGATATGGAGCTGGAAACGGGATTCATCATTTCAGAGAAAACCAATCTGGGCTCGAGCATCGATGTAAAAGATGCCGAAGATTATATTTTTGGTATGGTCTTGTTTAATGACTGGTCTGCCCGTGATATTCAATCCTGGGAGTATGTTCCGCTGGGGCCGTTTCTTGGGAAAAACTTTTGCTCCTCGATGTCGCCCTGGATTGTAACCATGGATGCACTGAAACCATTTCGGGTTCCGATGCCAAAAGACCAGGAGCCAGCCATCCTCCCCTACCTGCAACAGAAAAAAAGGTGGACATACGACATTCAACTGGAGGCAGAGATGGTTCTCCATGATGGCCAGCGAAAAGTAATTACCCGCACCAATCAAAAACATTTGTACTGGAGCATGAACCAGCAACTGGCCCATCATACGGTAAATGGATGTCCGATGAAAGTAGGCGACCTACTGGCAAGCGGTACAATTTCCGGTCCGACTCCAGATAGTCTGGGATGCCTTCTCGAAATTACCAAACGAGGACAAAACCCCATCGAATTTGAGAACGGAGTTACCCGGACTTTTATGGAAGACGGGGATTCTATGATTCTTCGAGGATATTGTGAGAAAGAAGGAATGAGGGTTGGATTTGGCGAAGTGAAAGGAACCGTCCTTCCGGCTGTCTAATGTTATATTGATGTTTATCAATAAATTGCATAATTAAAGGATATTCATCTCCTTTAATCATGGTGTAAAAGCCACAATTCCTACATTGCCTACGCAAGGAAAATCGTGGCTTTTGACTTGATTTTTTCACACACAACCTCAAACGAAATTCCTTGAAGTAAGAATTACGACCTCACTTTTCAATAAGGCAGCTCCGCCCAACCAGGCGGAGCTGTTTTTTTTTCGTGATTGATCGAGGGGGAATTGAAATGAGGCCGTCATCTTGAAAAACGGTTTCCTCAAAAGGTCCACTTCAATAAAATCCTTTGGTGCTTTATTTGCCAAATGAAATCATTAGCCCCACTCCTTTTGTTGTTGTTTTTGCAGGCAAACATCCGAACATCGGGACCGATTGTCCTGAAAGAAGCGGGTATGCAGTTCTCTCTTCCGGATTCTTCCTGGCAACCCGGAAAACGGGAAGAATCTGGAAGCATGATTCTCTACAGTTTTAAGAGAAAACCCATCACCGACAGCCTGAATCGTGGAATTGTAGCCAACGTTTCCGTCCTGATTGAAAATGTCGAAAAGGGACTGGACGTGATTTCCTGGTCAACCGAAAGAAGGCAACAGGTGCCTTTTACAGTTACGAAAGTTCTGACCAAAGAGAAGGGCAATCTTTCTGCTTATCAAGCGATTGGATATGAAGGTTCGTATGTGGATTCAAAAAAAATAATTCACCGTATCCTCATTGTGTATGCCATCCATCAAAACAAGGGTGTCCAAATGATTTGTGATGCCACAGATTCAGTCTGGCCAAGGGTGGTACCGGAATTCCTTTCCGGTATTAAATCGTTGAAATCAGTTCCCAAAATCAAATCCGGAAAGAAAAAATAAGAGAATGCACAATCCTTTCCATTTCCTTCTGGCTTCTGACCAATTTGCAGCACAATTGAACAAATGAAAAACTGGGACGATACCATTGTAGCGCTTGCCTCTGCACCAGGAGTGGGTGCTTTGTCGATTCTGCGCATTTCCGGACCGCATGCATTTGCAGCTCTTTCTGCCATAGCGCCGAAAGCCAATCCGGATAACCGGAAAAGTCACTCCGCATTTGTGTCCAGAATTGTTCATGAAGGAGAACTTCTCGATGAAGCGTTGGTGACATTGTTTAAGTCGCCTGCTTCTTTTACCGGAGAAGATGTGGTTGAAATCGGATTGCATGGCTCGCCATTCATTGTGCAGGAAGTATTGAAAGCTTCTCTCCAATCGGGTTGTCGACTGGCCGGACCGGGAGAATTCACGCAGCGGGCTTTTCTGAACCGAAAACTGGATCTGGCGCAAGCCGAAGCCGTTGGTGATCTTATCGCTTCGGAATCACAGGCCGCACACCGGGCCGCTCTGCACCAACTGAAAGGAAATTTAAGTCGTGAAATCCAGGAACTTCGTCAGCAACTGATCGATTTTACGGCGCTCATCGAACTGGAACTGGATTTTGGTGAAGAAGATGTGGAGTTTGCAGACCGCACCCAACTGAATGCATTGGTGGAAGAAATCACCCTTCATATTGAAAAACTTCTAAAATCGTTTGCCACCGGACAGGCCGTGAAAAACGGGATTCCCGTCGTGATCGTCGGACCACCGAATGCGGGGAAATCTACCTTACTGAATGCCTTGCTGGAAGAAGAAAAAGCCATTGTTTCACCCATTGCCGGAACCACCCGCGATGTGATTGAAGACAAAATGGTCATTGACGGAATCCAGTTTCGGTTTGTCGATACGGCTGGACTCCGGGAAACCAATGATCTGGTGGAAAGCATTGGCATTTCCAGAACCAGGGAGCAACTCGACAAAGCCGCATTTGTGCTCTTGCTGCAGGGACCCGATTCTGAAAAGAATGATGTCCTTGTCATTGAAGAAGAAATCCAGAAGAAATCTCTCCCCTACCTGAAAATTCAAACCAAATCGGATCTCCGTCCGCAAGATGCAGCCGCTGGTTTCTCGCTGTCTGCCGTAACGGGAGAAGGGATGGAAAATCTCAAAAATGAAATTGTTCACCGGGCAGTTGATCAGCAGATGTTGCAGTCAGAAACGTCGCTGATCACGAATCTTCGTCACTACGAAGCCTTGTCATCGACACGAAAAGCGTTGGATCAGGTAAAAGTTGCCATCGGCGATGGTCTCACCGGCGATTTACTGGCAACCGATATCCGGGAAGCACTGTTTCATTTGGGAAGTATTACCGGAGAAATCACGGTAGAGGACGTCCTGGGGAGCATTTTTTCCCGGTTTTGCATCGGAAAGTGAAGTGGCTTTCCTTTGGTTGGCTAAAGTATTCTATTCATTGACTTTAAGCCACAAAGCTACCTGAATATTTTCCTTTTATTTGCTGTTATTTGTCATTTGTTTGCTGCTAATATGTTTCTTTGCAAAATCATAACAGCAAATAGCAGCAGCAAGATGAAAGTACATTTGAGACAAAGGAAGCAATCCAAAGATGGCAGCATCAGTCTGTATTTGGAAATCTACAAAGGGACTTCCACCACACCAGAAGGCAAAGTCAAAAATTTAAGGGATTATGAATATCTAAACCTTTATCTATTTGACAAGGCAAAGACAGAAAAAGAAAAGAAGCAAGAAAAGCAGCTCAATAAAGACACTTTGGCACTTGCTGAAAGTATCAAATCAAAGAGAGAACTTGAAATAAAAAATGGGCTTTATGGCTTTGCAAATGAGTTTAAGCAAAACACCAATTTAGTTGATTACTTCAAAGACCTTGCAGAAAAAAGACTGCAATCAACCGGTAACTATGGGAATTGGGACAGTGCCTACAAGCACCTTATCAAGTTTGCAGGGACTAAGGTTTCATTCAAAGAAGTAGATCAGACCTTCTGTGAAAATTTTAAAGACTACCTTAAAAATACTGCAAGAAAATCAAATAAAGAGCCTTTATCATCATCATCAGTATCATCATATTTTAATAAATTCAGAGCCTGCCT
>CAMCXM010000115.1 GCA_945883425.1 Spirosoma fluviale | reverse complement strand
AGTTATTATAAAGCCAAAAGCGGGAAATGGCATTTTGTGCCGCTGCTTCAACGATTTGGTGAATCCCAGATGCCGGAAATACGGTATGTGGATATGAAACTGGCGACCCGTACGTTGCAGATGAAACTGGACATTTCACAAAAAGTGCTGGATGGGTTTCAGGAAGCGTATGACAACAAACGTCAGTCGATTCTTTTCCAAAACCGTCGGGGTTATGCTCCTTATATGCAATGCACCGATTGCGGCTGGATTCCCTATTGCCCTTCCTGTGATGTTTCACTGACGTTGCATCAGGCAAAACGATCTTTGAACTGTCATTATTGCGGATACACCAGCGATGTTCCAAACCACTGTATTTCCTGCGGTTCTGTGCAAATTGAGACCTTTGGGTACGGAACAGAAAAACTGGAAGAATCGCTAAACCAGCTACTCCCTGGATTCAGGATTGCCCGAATGGACCAGGATACAACCCAAAGCCGGAAAAGCTATGAGCAGATTCTGAAACGAATGAGCCACCATGAAATCGATATTCTGGTGGGTACTCAAATGGTTACGAAGGGGCTGGATTTTGAAAACGTGACCTTTGTGGCCGTTTTTGATATCGATCGAGTTCTCCATTATCCAGAATACCGGGCCAACGAAAGGACGTTCCAATTACTAAACCAGATTGCAGGAAGAGCCGGAAGAAGAGAAACCAAAGGCACGGTGATGGTGCAGACCAACAAACCGTACCATCCTGTATTTTCGATGGTGGCCAATGGCGAAACGATATTGTTTTACGAACAGGAAATTCTTCATAGACAGGATTTTGGGTTCCCTCCTTTTTCAAGATTGATCCGAATCACATCCAGGCATAAAACTGAGGAAAATGCCCGGTTAGCTATCGAAATTCTTGCGGCCGATCTGGTGAAAAAACTGGGTACCGATATGGTACTAGGACCTGAAGCACCCCCGATTGCCCGATTGAGGAACCAGTTTATTTTCCATTTGTTGATAAAGATTCCAGAGAAGATATCGGTTTCCCATGTGAAGAAGATTTTGCAGGAAGATCTGAAATGGATTTCGTCCATTAAAGACCACAAAAGCGTACAATGGATTCTGGATGTGGATCCTAATTAATGAAAAGACCTTTGATACACCGTCGTATTTTCAATATTCTTCCGGTTATTTGCGGCCATGAATAAAAAGTCGCTCGGTACAGGTAATACCTGGTCATTGGTTTTTACGATGGGCCTGGCCTTATTTAATCTGGGCATTTTCGGATTGGTCCTGTTGTCTGGAAATCAGTTAAACAAGTTTGTGAAAGAGAATTTTGAGATCCAGATTTTCCTCAACAAAGACCTGAGCACGAGCCAGATTCAACAGTTTCAGAATGCTCTTTCTCGTAAATCCTATGTGGCCAAAAAAGAGGGTAAACCCGCCGTCGTGTTTACAAGTAAAGAAGAAGCTGGTAAAAAATTCATAGAAGAAACCGGAGAAAACTACGCACAGTTTCTGGGAGAAAACCCGTTACGGGACGCCTTTACGATCAAAATTGCGGATAAAGATCTTTCGGCTGAACAATTAAAAAAGATCAAAAATGAGCTGACAAGCCAACATCCGGAGGTATTCGAAGTGGTGTACATTGAAAATCTGATTGGCTCCATTCAGGAAAACATCCGCCGGATCTCTATCATTTCTCTTGGGATTTCCGCCTTACTTTTGATTACGGCAATCTGGCTCATTCGGAATACCGTAAAACTTGCCGTTTTTTCTCAGCGGTTTCTCATCCGGACAATGGAACTGGTTGGGGCTGAGCCGTGGTTTATCCAAAAACCCTATATCAAAGCAATGTTCTGGCGTGGCCTCGGGGGAGGATTAATGGCAGGTTTTTTCATCTTGATTTCCTTACAGGTAGCCAATAACTATGTTCCACAGATCAACCAATTATTGATTCCGGAACAGATCGGCATTCTGATTTTACTTTTACCCCTGACTGGCAGCATTGTTGGTGCCATAAGTTCCTGGATGAGCGTACGAAGGTTTCAGGGAAGAAAACTCGATGATCTTCATACGTATTAGAACGAGCATTTCATGTTTTGACCATTCTTCGTGATCGATCGAATTCCTGAAAATTTCGAATAGTTCAAATAGTCGAATTCACTTCTTAGTTCACAATAAAAAAGGGCCGCCCTGCTTAGGACGGCCCTTTCAATTATGGAATCAGATGAATCAGATCCCGAATTCGGCTTTGATGTCGTTCACCCAATCCAGTTTTTCCCAACCGAAGAAGGTCAGCTTTTTCGAAGATGTGGTTCGGACTTCTGTTTTCACCCCACCGTTTTCGGTAATGGTTACATAGTTTACTTCTTTATCCACTTCATAGCTTTCTCTTCCCATATGGCCGTAAGCGGCTGTTTCGGAATAGATAGGATTTTTCAATCCGAAGCGATCGATGATGGCTTTCGGTTTGAAGGCGTTCTTGAATTTCTTTTCGATCCGGCTTGACAATTCTCCGTCGTTCATTCCGGTTTTGCAGGTTCCGTAGGTATTCACATTGATGGAAACCGGCTCAGCTACACCAATAGCGTATGAAACCTGAACGAGTGCCTGGTCCGATACGCCGGCGGCTACCAGATTTTTGGCCAGGTGACGAGCGGCATAAGCGGCAGAACGGTCAACTTTGGAAGGATCTTTTCCAGAAAATGCACCCCCACCGTGAGCTCCTCTTCCACCAAATGTATCAACGATGATCTTACGGCCAGTTAGACCCGTGTCACCATGAGGACCACCGATGATGAAAATTCCGGTTGGATTGATGTAAAATTTGATTTCGCTGTTGAACAATTTCACGACTCTTTCAGGAAGCTGGGCTTTCACACGAGGCAAAAGAAATTCGTGAATGTCGGCAGCGATCTTATCGGTCATTTTTTTATCGGCCTCTACTTTCGCAGCGACAGAAGAATCGGCTGACTTCACGAAATCATCGTGCTGTGTACTGACAACGATGGCATCAATTCGGATTGCCTGGTTGTCGTCAGTATATTCGATGGTTACCTGAGATTTTGCATCGGGTCTGAGGTAGGTCATTACCTTTCCTTCTTTCCGGATGGCAGCCAGTTCTTTCACCAATAAATGTGACAGCTCAAGAGTTAAAGGCATTAAGTTATCGGTTTCGCGGCTGGCGTAACCAAACATCATTCCCTGATCTCCGGCGCCCTGCTCTTTAAAAGCACCTTCTCCTTCGTTTACGCCCTGCGCAATGTCTGGTGACTGAGAATGAAGGGCTGAAATAACGGCACAGGATTTTGCATCAAACATGTACTCGTCGCTGTTGTAGCCAATTTTTTCCACTGTTTTTCTGGCAACTTCCTGCACATCTACGTATGCTTTTGTTGTGATTTCACCAGCCAAAACAACAAGGCCTGTGGTTACAAGTGTCTCACAGGCAACACGGCTGTCAGGATCCTGACTCAGCATTGCATCAAGAACGGCGTCAGAAATTTGATCGGCCACTTTGTCCGGATGGCCTTCGGAAACTGATTCAGATGTGAATAAATATGGCATTAGAAGACTTTAAAATTGAGGCGCAAAAATAGGAGTCTGATTCGGTTTGTACCAGTTTCGAATAAAAATAATGATTGAATTACTTATCAATCAGGCCAAAAACAAAAAAACAGCAGGTTTCTTGCCCCATTCCAGCAACGGACCGGACTTCCATTCTTTCACTTTTTTCTGAAGTATATATTGATCATCGCCCAGAATATCAAAGGCAATGCAAAGTCGGGTCTCTGGCTGAAGAGTTTCCAGAAGAGATGTCCAGATGGCATTGTTCCGATACGGTGTCTCAATAAACAATTGGGTCCTGCGATTTAGTCTTGATTCTTTTTCAAGAGCGAAAATTGCCCGGTTCCGTTCATCTGCAGCCACCGGGAGATAACCGTGAAAACAAAAATTCTGGCCATTCAATCCGGATGCCATGAGGGCCAGTACCAATGAGGACGGCCCAACAAACGGAACCACACTTACACCAAGTTTGTGAGCCGCATTTACGAGTTGGCTTCCGGGATCTGCAATCCCAGGACAACCGGACTCAGACATAACAACCGATTGTCCTGCCTTCAACATGAGATTTGCATAGTCCCTGAGTTTCTCCTCTGTTGTGTCTTTGTCAAGTACTTCAAACTGAAGTTGATCTATGGTAATACCAAGACGTAGCGATGAAATGAAACGGCGGGCAGTACGAACGTTCTCGACAAAATAAAGAGTCGTTGATTTCAGGACCTCATGATAGCCAGACCCAATCCAGGTTCTGGGCTCAGAGTCTGAAATTGCCAGCGGCATCAGAAATAGCGTGGAATTCATTTACGTGGGAAGCCAATTTCAAGTCAAAACTACTGTAATGTTTTGCCCAAATTCAAATCACCTGAAAATCCGGACTGATTTTACAGAAGAAAAAGCACTCGGTTTCCTGAGAATTTTCATATAAATTCTTTCAAAACTACCATTTCATCTCAATTATTTGTACCTTTGAAAAAGAAGCAATTAACCATTGCTTTAGAGGAAGTTACGTAAGGCGTGTTTCAACTGTGTCAAACAGATTTCACCCCAGACGCAATTTCCAGTCTTAAAACGGACGTGTATCGAAAATTAATCTGTCATCATCCTTACCTGGTATGATTTTGCGAAAAGTACAAAGCGCTTCCTTCCTTTTAATTTGCCTCTGCCTGGTTGGTGTAGGAATGATGCTCGGAGCGGGCTGGGCTGGAAAAGGAAGAACCAAAGAAGAAGACCTGATCCTCATCAACTCGATCAAATTCCGTGAGCTATTAAGTCTGATTCATTCGGACTACATCGATAAAACGGATACTGATTCCTTAGCCGATGCCGCTTTGGAGTCGATTGTGGAGGAACTCGATCCACATTCTTCCTATATTCGCAAAAAAGACGTTTTTGCTGGTTCTGTTCAACTAGAGTCAAACTTTGAAGGAATAGGGGCGGAATTTCAATTCATAGACGACACCATCTGGGTGTCAAGTGTGATGAAGGGAAGTCCTTCCGAAAAAGCAGGCATTAAAGCCGGAGATAAAATATTGTTTGTCAACCGGATTGCCGTTAGTGGGGCGAACATCAGTCATCTGGAGTTAACAAATCTTGTAAGAGGACCCAAAGGAACCCCGGTGATTGCCACCATATCCAGAGTTGGCAACAAAGACCATTTCAACCTGCAGATAATCCGGGACAAAATTCAAAGTCGCTCGGTCGATTTTACTGATATGCCGGTGCAAGGAATTGGTTACATCAAATGCAGCCGTTTCACCCACAGCACTGCAACCGAAATGAGAGAAGCCATCATGAGTTTGATCTCTAAAGGAATGAAATCTTTGGTTTTGGATTTACGGGACAACAGCGGAGGCTACGTTTCATCGGCTATAAAAGTGGCCGATGAATTCCTGAAAGACAAAGATTTGATTGTGTACACAGAAGGACGGAACCCAGAACACAATACAAAAACTTTTGCCAGTTCCGCTGGATTATATGAAAATGGGAACCTGGTCGTTCTGATTAACGAAAATACCGCATCCGCTGCTGAGATTGTAACCGGTGCTTTACAAGACCATGACAGGGCACTGGTGATCGGACGCAGAACCTTTGGCAAGGGACTGGTTCAGGCACCGATCACATTAACCGATGGATCAGAAGTTCGCCTTACTATTTCACGATATTTTACACCAAGCGGACGCTGCATCCAGAAAGGATTTCAGCGAAAAAAGAAACAGGCATATTTTAAAGAATTTGACTCCCGGGTTAAAAGCGGGGAAATGTTTCATCCCGACAGTATCAAATTTTACGGAAAGCCGGTCTTTAAAACGCAGGGGGGACGGAAAGTGTATGGAGGAGGAGGCATCATTCCGGATGTATTTGCATCGAAGGACAGCATCTATCAGAATGAAGCCATTTCCAGACTTATTGAAAAGCCGGCTCTGTATGCATTCATATTAAAGTATTACAACCAAAATCAGTATGCGTTCAAAGCAACCAATCTGGATGCCTTTATTCAGGATTTTAGCCTTGATGAAAAGTCGCTGCAGGAACTGAAAAAACATTTATCTGAGTTTGGTTCCGAATTATCGAAACGTGATTTTGACAAGTTAAAGCCTGGTTTTCAAATGTATATTAAGGCTGGACTCGCCAAGTGTATCTGGCAGTATGATGGTTTTTACAAAGTCCTGAACAAAGAAGACTCTGAAATAAACAAAGCAATTTTTTATGCCCCCCGGTCTGAAAAAACCGTCCAGAATATGGTTTCAGGCCGCATGCTCAAGCAAATCAAACCAGAAATGAACTAATAACGACCGACATGAAAGCCCTGTTTATACTTACGCTGCTCCTTCTGGGAATTTGCGCAAATAGCAATGCCCAGGCCCAGTTCAAAACATCGGATGAGGCAGCCTTCAAAGTGATCAAAGCAGAAGAGGAGCATAAGCTTTCCGCCATCGAACAATTGGTGGAGGCAACCCGCCGATTTGATAACATCGATAACAAGAAGGAAGTCACGATACTTGCTCCGAATAACAAAGCATTCAAAAGACTGCCTATTCAAACCATCGACTACCTTCTGGATCCGGCACATGAAGATGACCTCAACGACCTGATTTCCTATCATACAATTGAAGGCAAATTCACAGAAAAGCAAATCCGGGCATTGATCAGTAAAGGAGAAGGAAAGGCATTTTTTACTACGCTGGCCGGCTATCCGATCAAGGCCTACCTCGACGCAGAAGGAACCATTATTTTCGTTGACCAGAACAACCGCAAAATGCGTTTGGTTGAGCCAAACTATTCCAAAGGAGACAATATTGTCCATGTAATTGACGGCGTGATTCTTCCTCACTCAGCCGTATATTAATTTTTCTGATTTCGAATGGCAATACTTACTGCCAGTGGTGCGACATTTGCCAAATGGTTGCAGTCATAGAAGCTGGTGGGACCAAAACTGAAGCCCGCATTGGAAACCGTTCCAGGTCTGAAGTCAGGTCGGGTGCTGGTATAAATCCATATTTTCAGTCAGATGAAGAAATTCTTGATCGCCTGAAAGTGATTTTTACAAAAGAGAATTCAGGGCCAAATGCCATTACGCATGCTTATTATTATGGAGCCGGATGCAGTCATCCGGATCAGGCAGCTCGAGTGCAATCATGCATCCGGACAATTTTGCCTGATTTGCTGGTGCTGGAAGTACACTCCGATCTGACTGGTGCTGCAAGAGCCGTTTGCCGGAACACAACTGGATTTGTAGGAATTCTGGGGACCGGATCCAACGCCTGTATATACGATGGAAAGTCAATACAGTCCCAAATGGTATCATTTGGTTTTTGGTTGGGCGACGAAGGCAGCGGCGGATATCTGGGAAAACTGATTTTCAAAGATTGGCTCCGGAACAAACTCCCTGCAGCGGTTGAGGCCACAATAGAAACCTTACTGCACTTTCCCAAAGAAGTCGCTCTGGAAAGAATTTATGCTGATCCAAATCCGAATAAAACCATCGCGTCACTTGCCCGGGTGGCGATAGAAAACAAAAATCATCCGGCCTTCCGCCAGCTCATCAAAAAATCATTGGACGATTATTTTGAAGAAACAAGGCATCTGTTTGAATCTTTTCAAAATTTGACCTTTCACTTTGTGGGTTCTGTGGCATGGCATTTGTCAGAAGAAATCACAAAACAGATAACAATACGAGGATACCAAACGGGTAAAATCGTTTCAAATCCTTCGGACTTACTTTTCGAATACCACACAGAAAATAACTACGATGTCAACAGATAAATCGATTTTCATTTTCCCCTACGCCAGACCTTTTTCTGAAATCCAGTACGACACAATCGGGACAGAACTGTCACAATTTCTCCAAACATGGAACTCACATGGATCAGATTTGAGTTCCGAATTCCGGATTGAAGAAAACCAATTTATCATCGTTGGCGTAGATGAAAGCAGCATAACAGTTGGAGGATGCAGCAAAGACAAATTGTTCAAAGTAATTTCTAATCTGAATTCCACATTGGGTTTGGAGACAGGAACACCTGGTAAATTCTACGTCCGGTCAGAAGAAAAAGTGAAAGAATTGAGCCGGAATGAACTTCAAAATGAGCTGTCGGAAGGCAGGCTTCAACCTGAAAATGAATTGTATCCGACCTGGATAACCAGCGGTCAGGATTTTGAGAAAAACTGGTCCAAACCATTGTTTCGATTTGCATCAATTCTCAAACTCGAAAATCTTAAAACAAATTTTAGCAGTTAATTTTTGGGTAAGAACTCAGAAACCAATACTTTGCGCCATTATTGTGCATACCAAGAACATGAAACAAGCCGTTCACATCGGGATTTCTTTGCTTTTGCTGGTTTCTCCGGCATTTGCAGGCAGCGACACCAAGTCTGCTGATAAAAAGTTTAAACAGAAAGGCGAGTACGAAACTGCCCTTCAGGAATACAAAAAAGCACTTGAGACAGGCACCAACAAGGCCTACATCAATGCTCAGATTGGCGAATGCTACAGGCTATCGAACCGGTTAGCTGAAGCAGCACCATTTTACAAAGCAGCAATTGATTTAAATTACAAAGCAGACAGCATCCTTTTCCAGTATCCGTTTGCCCTCAAAGCTGCCGGTAACTATGATGAGGCGAAGAAAGGATTTCAGAGTTACGTGAGCAATGGCGGCAAGCCTGCCCGAGTGGAACGTGCCAATCGTGAAATCGACAACATCAACAAAATTGCTGACCTTCAGACAAAGAAATTCTGGTATGAAATTTCCAATCTGGAAGCTGTAAACACGCCTGGTTCAGAATTCGGTCCTTTTTTAGCTGATAACACTTTGTATTTTGCTTCTACGAAAGGTAGTTCAGCTGTATATGGTGCAACGGGCACCCCTTTCACGAATCTGTTTTCCTACAAAGTGGGTGGCGATGCCACAGCAGTTGCGGAACTTCAGGGAGTGAACACACCAGGGCAGCACGAAGCATCAGCTGCACTTTCTAAAGATGGAAAACTAATGATCTTTGCCAGAAGCAACGACGGAAGCCGTAAAACACACAAAGAAGTTTGTTTGTACAGCAGCCGATTCAATGGTTCTGCCTGGTCTGAGCCTGAATTATTGGCAATCAATGACATCGAAGCATGGAATGGCGCTCCTTCACTTTCTCCCGATGGCAAAACATTGTATTTCGCATCCAACCGCAGAGGAACCAAAGGAGGTTTGGATTTATATCGTTCCAAAATGGATGAAAACGGTAAATGGGGTAAGGTTTCCAATCTGGGAGAATCAATCAATACAGCTGGTGACGAATCATTTCCAATGATTACGGAAGATGGGAAATTGTATTTCTCTTCTGACGGACATCCATCACTTGGAGGCCTGGATCTTTTTGTAGCAACAAAAAAAGGAGAATCAACCATCGTTGAAAATCTTGGAACGGGTATCAACACAGTAAGTGATGATTTCGGTCTCACAATGAAATCAGCAACTGAAGGGTATTTCTCTTCAAACCGTGCAGGTGGAAAAGGAGATGATGATATCTACTATTTCCGTGACGGCAAAAATGATCCACGTGTCGTGAAATTCAATACAACAGGTCAGGCTTTCTCTCGTGATGATAAAGGAGTTGAAACCCTTATGGCAAACACCAACATCAAATTGCTGGATGACAAAGGAGCCACAGTGGCCGAAACCACCAGTGATGCAGATGGTAAGTTTGTTTTTCCTATGGAGCCTTCTAAAAACTACGTGATCTACGTAGAAAAAGAACAATACTACACAAAGCGTGAGCCTTTCTCCACAGTAGGAAAATCACCAGCCTACGAAGAGCTTACTCAAAAAGAAACCGTAATTGATCTGAGCACCAAACTGGTTTTGAACAAAATTAAGTTAAAGGAAACGTTCGTAGTTGAAAACATCAACTGGGATTATGACAAAGCAGAAGTTAGACCCGACGCAGGTTTGGAACTTGATAAAATCATCCAATTCCTTCAGGATAATCCAACCATTTCAATTGAATTGAGTTCACATACAGATAGCCGTGGAGATGACAAATACAACATGAAATTGTCACAGAAACGTGCTGAAGCTTCTAAAGCATTTATGATTTCAAAAGGAATAAAATCTGAAAGAGTAAATTCCAAAGGTTATGGCGAAAGCGTTCCGTTGATTATGGATGCTGCCACTGAGGAAGACTTCCAGAAAAACAGAAGAACTGAATTCAAAGTAATTAAAGTAGCTGGAATGAAATAAGATTCATTCATGCAATACATAAAAAGCTCCGGTTCCGCCGGGGCTTTTTTTTTTGAGCTTACTTACCGATATTTCGAATCTGTAGAACTAACAAGGTGTTCATCATCAAACGTCTCCCATTTCTATTCTTGTTTCTGGTGACCTGCCAGTTCGGTTTTTGTCAAACCGCTCAGGACCTGTTTGGCAAAAACCGGATTCAATACAAATCCATGGAATGGAGCTATCTGAGTACAACCAGCATCGACCTATATTATTACAAAGGCAGCGAAAAACTAGCCAGAACTGCCATCGAAATCGGGGAAACAGAATTCAAGCGAATCTCTGAACTTTTTGGTTTTACGCCTTACAATAAAATTAAAGTCTTCCTGTACTTGTCCACCAACGACAGGCTGATGAGCAATGTAGGACTGGGTGGAAATTCCGCATCCACCGGTGGAAAGACAAATTTTACGAAGTCGATAGCAGAAGTGGCTTATGAAGGATCCCTTGGGCAGTTAAAAAAACAAATTTCAGCTGGAATTGCCCAGATATTGATCCGGGACATGTTGTTTGGTGGATCTTTCAAAGATGCCGTTCAGAATTCCTATCTGCTAAACTTACCAGATTGGTTCATTGGAGGAGCCATACGGTATGCATCAGAAGGGGCTAGTCCGGATATGGAAGATATCGTGCAGGATTTCAATAGCCAGAAGCGATTGAGACAACCGGCCAACTTTGTGGGAAAAGAATCCTACCTCATTGGCCAGTCGATCTGGAATTACGTGGCCGAACGATACGGGCGCTCTTCCATTGGAAACATTCTCAATCTGACCCGCATCATTCGAAATGAAGAAAATGCCATTGTCGGAACTTTGGGGATGCCGTTCCAAACCTTCCTTCGGGATTGGAAAAACTATTACCAGACAAGGCCTAACCATAGCAGCCTTTTCCTCACAAGCCCTTCAATGAGCTTTAAAACAAGCTCTAACCTCCTCAAAAAAAATTACCGGCAACTGCAAATCAGTCCGGATGGCGAGTACCTGGTGTATTCTCAGGACTGGAAAGGAAAATTTCAGATCGTCGCGTACCAAATCAAAAACCGGAAAAGTCATGTCATTTTTAGAGGAGGTTCAAAGGTGATTCATCAGAATTCAGAGGGCGAATTTCCCGTACTTAGTATAGCGCAAAACAACCGGATCTGGGTGGCATATCCCGACAAAGGAAAATGGAAAGGAATGAGTATGTCGATGAAAGGGACAAAACGTTCCCGTTTCAGCTTCTTTGAGAATTTCCATGAAGTGACGAGTATACAGGTGTCTCAAGATGGTAAGGCCATGTGTGTAGCAGGAAACCGGGATAATTATTCCGATGTTTTCATTGTGAATCTCAGCAATTTCAAAATCAGACAGATAACACAGGACTGGTTTGACGATATGGATCCGTTTTTCTCTCAAACCGGGGATTCTGTTATCTTTTCTTCAAACCGACTTCCTACCGACACAACCAATGAAGAGAAAGTAATTCCGGACAGCAAACGGAAACTCAATTTGTACAAACAAAGCATTGACAAAGCAACCAAAAGACCGGAACTGGTCATTCAAAGTGAAGGGAATCTGGTAAAAGGTCGTTTGCTGAAGGACGGTGCTATTATTTGCATGTCCGACGAACCGGGAACGATGAATGTGGGTATCTTCTCCACAAATCGGGCAAAACCAGAATTTCTGACAACCAGTAAATTCCACATTAAAGACTATGCCTATAATGAGGATTTTAATGTGCTGACATATTCTGCCACCATCAAAATGAAACCCTCCTTGTTTCTGAATTCATCCTTTGAACAAT
>CAMCXM010000114.1 GCA_945883425.1 Spirosoma fluviale | reverse complement strand
CGCCATTGGCCACACTCATATAACAGTTGCCACTGAAAGAGACACAAAGGGCACCGGAAACGAAAAACTCAAGCTCCACATCGGTGGCTTCGTGTATCTCACGAACCTGATCGAGGTTCAACTCGCGGGCAAGTACCACGCGTTTCATGCCTGCATCAGCCAGAAATTTTACATGCTTCGGATCCCGGTTATTGGCTTGTGTACTGGCATGCAGCACAATGGGGGGCAAATCCATTTCCAGAAGCGCCATATCCTGTACAATAAGGGCATCAACGCCAATCCGATACAGCTGATGTATGAGTTCACGACATTCTTCGAGTTCCTTGTCGTACAAAATGGTGTTGATAACAACGAAAACCTGCGCCTTGAAAAGGTGGGCATACCTCACCAATTCTTCGATATCTTCCAGCGAGTTGGTCGCATTCGAACGGGCACCGAATGCCTCGGCTCCTATATACAAGGCATCCGCTCCCGAATTGATCGCCATTATACCTTGTGCGAGGTTTTTGGCCGGAGCAAGTATTTCAACTTTTTTCTTCATGGAGAGGCAAATGTCGGGAATGGAAGTTCAAAGTTCAAAAAGGAAAGTTCAAAGGATTTGCGTCAGTGGTTCATGGTTAGTGGTGATTGGTTAAGGGTGATTGGTTAGGGGTTAAGAGTGAAGAGTGAAGAGTGAAGAGTGAAGAGTGAAGAGTTAAGAGTTAAGAGTTAAGAGTGGGTCAATGCCTAAAAAACGTTGACCGTTTATTCACCGTTTCCTGTGGTTTGGTCGGGCATTCAGCTGCAGAGCAGCCTGCATGTTAATAGAAAGGCAATGTTCCCAAGCATCTAAGCTGCAGAGCAGCGACATAGATTGACGGGGTACATGGAGTGGTGTTTGGTGGTTAAGCGCTTTACTCGCTTCATACCGAAAGTCAAACCGGAAACGCATTTTAGGATGTTCGTCAATTTCACACGTTCATGGCAATGCTGATTTTTAAAGTCTACTACTCATAAAGTATCTTGAAATTCACATGTTTCAGATAGGGGCTGGTTTGAGCAATTTCTAAATCTTCTCTTGAAAAATATTGATTTCGAATACAGGTTTGAATGAGCCTGGAGATCGACTCGATCATCTCGGGGATTGCCTGCCGAATGACATCAAATGTGATATACTTGTCAATCCCGGTGTAATCATGCACCAGTCGGTTCCGAAGGCCATACAGTTTCTCCCAGGGCAAATCCGCTCCTAACTTCTTGGTTTGATCTGAGACTTTATTCGCATGTTCTCCGATTTGGCTCAAAAGGTTCAAACAGGCATTAAATTCTTTCTGGTCGTTTGCCTCAAAAAATATCAAGGCATCGTCATATCCGCTGCTGTACAACGTTATTTTTTCTCCTGTTTCCAGAATTCTAAGGAGAAACAATAAGTCAAATTCAGGAGATGGTTGCATATCGAATATCCCGCAAAGCCGTTTTTAAGATGAGAGGTTCTGCAAATTTTCTCACCATGATATCCAGTTTCTCACCTGTCGCAAGTTGGAACTCGTTGCGGAATGCTTCGATCGTTTTCCAATCGAACACTTCATCTTCCAGAAGAACATCGATGTCGTTGTGAGGCTCACGTCGTGCGAATGAACCAAATATCCCAATTTTCTGTATTCCATGCTTTTGAAGTAGCCCACTGGTGTGCATCCAGTGCAACAGGTCTTCAGGGGTGGTAGGAATATAGGTCATACTACAAAAGTAAGCAATTGACGTTGGATGAAAAAGGGTAATGAGTTAAGGGTTATGAGTGAAGAGTTAAGAGTGAATTCAGGAGTTAGAGTTCAAAGTTCAAGGAGGAAGAAAGTTTAAAGTTCAAAGAGGAAAGTTCAAAGATGTCAATGCCTAAAAAACGTTGACCGATTATTCACCGTTTCCTGTGGTTTGGTCTGGCATTCAGCTGCAGAGCAGCCTGCATATTAATAGAAAGCCAATGTTCCCAAACGACATAGCTGCAGAGCAGCGACATATGTAAAGGTAGTGGATGGTTGATCGGTTTTCCCTGTTGGTATCGAAGGTCAGTCCGGTTGCCAATCTAATCGGTTGATCCCAGAATGGGATGATAAAAATTGTCAGGTTGAGATTTGCATTCTTCCATCAACCATTCTCTTTACCTTCTCTGTAAACCGACTTTTGGAGGATTGTAAATCCTCGCTATCTGCGTTCGGGATGGGATATCCCGAACAGCGGTTTGGAAGGATTAGGTTTAAAGTGTAAATCCAAACTTCCTGGCTTTCTGAATATTCCAACTGGCTTTTGTTTTATTGAGATCAGTAAGTAGTTTATTTCCATTTGCCAATTCATTCATAAACTGAAATTCAAAGTCCTTTAGTTTTTTGTTTTTCCTGTCCCATGAGACAACTGCCTGAATCAATTCCAATGAAACGTCTTCTGGAATTGCCTTTGTTTGAACGGATTCCGGTTCTATGAATTCCTCCAGGATTTCGGGGAATTTGGTAGCGGTTAATTCCAGAATATTCAAGGCTCCTTCTTTTTCCGATTCTGACATCCCTTTTCCTCCGTTGCGAACTCTCGAAGGCATGTTAAAGGCAATATCCTGTTGCCTGATTGTGAGATTTCCAGTTGACCTGCCCCAGTTTTCCAGATGCTTCCATAAGGCTGGAGAAATGGATAACAAGTATTTTATGTCCTGCTCATTCTGGATCCTGGCAGTTTCATCCTGCGTCATTTTTACCCGGGTGGAATCAGTTTTGCCACTTCCAAGGTCACTTTTAATGGCTGATTTGTCGATGTCTATTTTGCTGTTTTTTAGCAATGTCCAGCAATCTTCTTTTTTAGCAAATTCACCATACAATGAGCCTGTCGCTTTCGATTTGATAAATTGTTCCACTTCAACCATCAAATCGTAAAGGCAATCTTTTAGTTGTTCTGAAATACTCTGAGCTTTCCAGATTTTGTATAAATCCAGCTTGTTGTCTGTTAAGTAATTGAAATATGAAATTGTGTAAGGCACTGTTACATACCGCATGTCACCGATGGCATTTGGCTTTACACCATATTTTTTCTCTGCTGATTTATAAAGGATCATTTTGGCAACAGCATCTTCAAAGAAGATGTTGTCTACCTTTTTAGGCAGACCTGAACTAATAAACTGAGCATAGTTTTTCTGATTTCCCCGAACAACAATATGTGGGCCTGTGACAAGCTTTTTGCCATCAGTAATCTCAGAAAATGCATTCAGATATTTTGCGAGATCTTCCTTAGTGAAATATTGACTTTTCGGATTTTTTAGGTCAAATGCAGCCTGCTTTGATTTTGTGAATCCTTCCTTGCTCCTCGCATTTTTATACTGGCCGCGAGCCCTTTCATAGAACCAACGGGTTTGCTGATTTCTTCCTTCTAAAGGTGCTGCCCAGATTGTGCGGGAAAACTTCTCCATTTCAATGTGAAATGGCTGATTCGAACTCAGATCGGATATTGAAACTTTGTTTTGTGTATTGGCATATTCGGCAATCCGGCTCACTATTTCGCTGAACTGGTCTTTAACTTTCACCACGGAGAGCTTTACCTGAACAAAGATTTTTGTCACATCGGCTTTGTCTTTTTTCCATGTGTGGAAGATAGAGGCTGTTGTCTGCCCACCATTTACAATCTGAAGGTCATGCACTTTTTTGATGTGTTTTCCATCATCACTTAGTTCAATCGAATCAGCAGTGGCCGCTATTCCATTGTTGAAGGCAAGGAACATCTGTGGTTCCTTTAAAATCGTATTCCGGATTCCTTTATTGATTTTACCTGTAAACTGAAGAAATGATCGGACATTTTGTTCCAGCAGCCGGGCGCCGTACCGCTCATAAATATTGGCTAATGCATCTCCCGGGAAAATGGCCAGATAGGATCCATATAAACTATTCTCTGAAGGTGCTGCGATACAGGGAATCTGGAAGCCGTCTTCCTGAAAGTTAATCTCAATCGGAATGTGTGACTTTTCAGATATGTTATACAGATAGTTCAGGTCGATTACCCTGTAATAGACCGGATAGCCTGAGATTTCCTGTTTAAGGCCAGTTTCACTGTTGAATATTCCGTCTGTGAGTATGAAGGCATTGATTCTCGCAAGTCCCTGCCTAACTTCTTCAGAAGTCCCCAGCGTATTAGCCAGATCAAATATTTCGGATGATTCTTCGATTTCCTTCAGATAATCCCCATATATAGCAGTTTTGAAAAAGGAGGAAATACGGTTTTTGGCTTTTTCAGTGGGGTCTTTGATGACAGAAGAAACGCTTTCGGTTCCATTGTAAATGGTAATGAACAGATCCAGTGTTTCCAGATTTTCGGAAAGAGAATACGCATTGATTTTATGCTGAATCCCTTTTTTGGATACCCGCTCGTCATAGGCTAACCGAACATTTTCTGTCTCTCCGGATTCAGCTAGCAGCCCAACCGCATACTCAGTAAATAACTGTTCCTGTGATGCTCCTTCTTCATTTCCGAGCTGATCTGCTGATATTTCATTCTGCAGAGTTTTGTAAAACTTCTGCAATTCAATTCCTTCCATTTTTCTGATTTATGGTTTGAAAAAGTTCATTCTGAGTAACCTGATAGGATACACAATCGGCGATCACGATGGAGTATTTTACATCACCAACGCCTCTCCGAAGGTCAGCCTCTTCAATGCGGGGGAACTGATCTTTGACGTGATACACATCACAGGCCCTGATTTTATATCCTTTTTTATCATATAAAGGCCTGTGCAGATCAAAATAGCCTACCTGCAACAGCCGCATTTTATAATCCGAGAGAGATTCATCTCTCTCCAAAAGCAGACTTTCAACCTGGTCTACAATTTCATTCAGGGTTTCACCGGAAAACAATTGTTCTTCCAGTGAAAGATGATAAAGAAAAACATAGTTCAGATTTGATGCGTCGAGCTGGCGTTCACTGGAAATCTGTACTTTTTGATGGTTATTGCCATGGGTTGTTTTGACTTCAAGCGCCCATTCCCCAATCTGAAAATCCCGGATGTTTCCGGCTGGACCCTGCCATGAAAGAAGGGAAATATTGGCATCACCTTCGTTTTCAATCCATGACCTAAGAAAGTACAGTTCTCCGAATAAGCCTCTTTGTTGATCTGGAGTCAAACCCTGTCCGGATGCTGACTCAAATAACGACTTCCATTTGTCGAGGCGTTGGATGAGAATCCGTAAAACCTCGTCTTCTGATTCGATCTCCGCAACTCTTGAAATAAGATCTTCACACAAAACTGAAAACACTTCCGTATGCTGCTGATTGACCAGCTGCACCAGAAAGAGAACCTTATTGGCATCGAAGGGGTCCGGTACATTCTCTATTTTAAGATCCCGGAGGTTCGCAAACGCAGCTGTTTTGGGTGCTTTCGCTACTTCAATTTTCAATCCGAAACCCTTGGTTTTTTCAGGCAGGCGGACGGAGCAAAAAATATCTGGAATGATACTTCCTGAATACCGGCGAAACACCAGGCCGTTTGATTGACCGGAGGTTGTTTCAATTTCATTCCATACCTGATTAATCCTCATTGTCGTACTCTTCTGGAAGGGTATCGTCATAATTGAATCGGTCAAGCAAATGAGTGTTGACTGCATACTCTACATCAGCCTGGTAATCGCTTGCCGGAAAACTAATGGCGTAACCTACAATTGGTTCAGATCCTTTTGGTAATCCTGCACCTTCTGCATCAAGAAGATAAATCAACATCAATGGTGTTTTTTTGTCCCGGATGTCTTTTCGGACGATGTCGCCACTTGGATAGGAAGGTGTGCCTTTTTTACCATTGATCTCCCACGACCTTCGTGTTATTTGCATAGCCAGCTCTAGTTCTTCGGGAGTTAAATCCAGAAATTCATGTCTTGGACTGATCAAATGGGACTTTTTTAGGTAATACACATCTGAATTTGAAGAGACATCATCCCTCATTCTTAAAAACTGGCCTATTGAAACCTCCTTGTTTTTAAATGAAATTTTGGACTCTGCCTCTGCATTGCGTTTCGACATCAGGGCCACATTCCAGTTAGTCAGTTCTCCATTTCTGACCTGTAGATTAATAAACTGAACAAGGTTTGTGGGGTCAGCTGCCTTTAGATTTTCCGATAGTCGGAATCCATTTAGAAATACTTTAATATCAGATGAGCTAATGTTTCGCCACAAAAAGTTTCCCCCTGGTGTTTCAAATTGCTCAGGTAAATTTTTAATCAGATTTTTTGTTGATTCAAGGTTGCTATATATAACTTCTGGTTTCGTCTGAAATTCATAAGATTCAACGAGTCTTCCAACCCAAGAAATCCGGATGGGAACGGCATTTCGGATTTTATTCGATGCTGAAATTTGTAAGACTCCCGGGTGAGTCCGCACTTTCAAGGCAAACTGTTCGGGTGTTGCTCTGGCCATATCTGCCATATAATCAAATTCTCCCCTTAGTTCTTCCGAAGCTTTAGTGATGTGGCAAAACCATTCATTTAGTTCCCGACTTGTAAAAAGTCGGCATAGATCGGAATATCCATGCCGATACCCAAACCAACGTCCCATTTGCATTAACGTATCATACATTCGGGATGCCCTCAGATAATAACTCACGGAAAGTCCTTCCAGCGTAAGACCTCTTGAAAGCTTATCACCACCTACAGCAATGATAGATATTCCATCTTTGTTATCGAAATAGTTCAAAGAATCGCCTGAACCACCATTGATTTCCCGGACTTCAATTTTAGTAACAGCTGCGAATAACTCCTTTTTTACATCCTCCCAGTTGTGCAACTCAATTCCAGGATCCTGTTTGAAAAAGGTTGAATTCATTATCTGTCGCGTAGTGTTAACAAACGATTTTTCACCAGGCAAGTCCTCTTCAAATAATGCTTTTAGTTCTTGGATCACTTTCGGATCATTCAATTCAATTGCATTTCGATATGTCGTAAAAACATTGTCTACCAATGAGGAAATTTGCTTTTGCCAATCAATATACCTTGAAACGTGGATGAGCATTGAATTGTGAACATCTTTTTGCCCTCGGACCCTTCTTATAGCACAAGTCAGAATAAAACTTCGTATCGCTCTCTTCAAACTCTCCGGTAATTGCGTAGGCATCGGATCGTCCTTTTTATGGCCGTTCGGAACAAAGGCAACATAGTCATCAATTCGTCTGACAATGGGAAGCACAAAGTCTTTGTCTTCATCATCTTCAAGAGGTTCAAACCCGAATATTTTATTGGGTCCTATATAGTTGCTTGGAGCCGGAATTTTTACAAGGAAATCACGAGGAAAAAGGTCGTCTTGGCCTAGATCAATAAAAATATTGGCGAATGGTGTTGCGGTATACCCAACGTAGCCACTTTTGTCAAACAGCCTCAGGATGTCACGGATATGTCTATTTATTGTAGTTGCAGTTGATTTGCTGGTATTTATTGAAGCATTATCTGCTTCATCATCTATCAAAAGAAGTGCTTTTTCTCTAATCACCCTTCGCCCATCAGGTAGGGTAGTGGCCTTAGATGCCAGCCATTGACTCAGATTGCTAAGAACGCTGGCATTCTTTTTTACAATGGCGACTATGGGTTCTTCCGTGGAAAAATTGATGGCAGTGTTGGCGGCACGGTTGTTAAAGTCCCCCTTATCTTCACTTGTTGTCATGGAATGTGCAATGGACCCCGGTATGGGTTTTCCAACCCCAATCCACTGATTCTGATTGTTAAAAGCCCGGCCATGTTGAGTGTCAAATCCCAAAACACTTTCATCTATGCGCAATTGGGTTTGGCTTCGAAGATTATTATGGATTCCAGCTAACACGATAATCAGTTTGTATCCTGAATCAGCGGCCTTACAAATTAATCCGGAATAGTTTGATGTCTTCCCGGATTGAACCTGCCCCACGACCAAGCCTCTTTTGTCGATTACAACTCTAGGTTCAGGATCGAAAAGGCCATCTAAAATTCGGTCCGTCAGCCGGTCCAAACCTGACAAGACAGAATCTGAAAATCCTTTTTTATCCCTAAGATAATCATGGTACCGTTTCCAGAATTTGAGTTCCATTCCGGATGCTTTTTTATTGGCAACCCATGGGTTTCGTTTCTCCTGTGCCTCGATGATCCGGAATTCATCTATCTGAACGGAAATATGTGCCTGTACTTCATCAAACAATCGTTCTCTCGAAATACTCCTGAAATCATACATCATTAGGACCATTTCAACTTTGGATTTTATTTCTTCCGGATTTGCCGAAGATGTGGGAATCAGGATTTTAATTACTTGGATTGCTTTTTGAATAAGGTGCTGCATTTCTTTTATTGGTTGAAAAAATGTGGGAACTGGTTGAAAGGTTCCATACTTAATATTTGTCCTTTTGCTTCATCTGAGGGTACTCCTTTGGAAATAAGGCTTTCTAACATTTGAAGCATTAGGGTTTTGATAGGTGCAGTATCGGCGCCCTCAAAGGCAACGCCGTGTTTTTCAGGCTCCTCGCTTTCTTTGATGCTGATTAACGGAACAGGGACGGTTTCTTCAATGAACCGAAACAATTGCTCTGCCTGTTTCGGATGGCCCATTTGGCCTATCATTTCGATCACAAAAGGATGGTCCCGGTTGATTTCATAGAATCGTTTTCCACGCCGAACCTTCTCCTGCCAGATGGGATGGAATTTCTCGGATCTGAATTTTTGCTGAATCACTTTGCCTTTGTGGCGGTAAACCTCCACCGCCTTAGCTCTCACATTGGATGCATAGGCTTTGAGCTTATCCTGTAATTTCAAAGGTGGCCGTGCAATCGACTTTTTGATATCGATCTGCCAGTCTTCATCCAGATCATTTGGGAGGTCAATCTGAATGCGGGCCAGTTTGTAATGCTCTTCTTTCTTGAACATACGAAACCAGTCTCCAACAACCAGTAACCGTTCGTTCCGGTATATATAAAATCCCTGATGGGCATTCCAACCGTAGGGACCACTGGCTGCGTTAAAGGCTCTTTCGGATTCAAATTTAGACTTGTGCGGAAGAATAAATCCTTTGACTAAAATTTTACCATTGTGATATTTATCTACTGGCATTTTCTGAGTTGCCGGATGGCTTTCCAGAAACGGATCCCATGCCTCCAAAGGACGTTCCTGAAAATAAATACGAATTTTTCCAGGCCCAATAAACCGGTGGAATACGATTTCTAAGTGGCTTTTTACCTTTTTTAGTTCGGCCAGAAATTTCGAGCGGGCTACCTCATCATCTTCCGTCACATTCTTAACTAGCCTGTCCAGTTCATTCCAGACAACCACGGTTCCGGAAATTTGGGTTGCCAGCCAATCCAGCTGGGGTTGATTTTGTTGCATTTTGATCAGGTTCCATTCGCCGGATTCTCGCACATAATCCAGATCCCACGTCCAGTAATCGGGTTGGGTTTCTTTTGTTTTTGAGAGAACCGTCAGTCTGCGGCATTGTGAAAAGGAGGCTGTTTTCAGGCCCAATCCAAATCGCCCTAGATCTTTGGCATCCCGTGATTCGGTTGGATTTTTGCTGCCTGGCCTCATGGCCTGAATCAATTGTTCACTGTTCATTCCGGAGCCATCGTCCCGAATGGAAAGCCATGTTTCAGAACCCTTCCAATCAAAATCTACCCAAATGTTTTTCGCCCCTGCAGAAATGGAATTGTCTAGAATGTCTGCCACCGCTGCTTCCATGCTGTATCCAATGGCACGGAAGGTTTCGATCATGGAGGAAGGCTCGGGTTCAGCTTTTTGAACTGCACAGATGGGGAGCTTAGTCATTGATTATTTGGTTTTTTAAAATGGTCGCAATTTCAAAAGCCAGTAGAGGTGGTACGGCATTTCCAATCTGTTTGAAGGCTGGGCCTTTGCCGGTATCTTCTTTTACACTTTCAAAGTAGAAGTCATCGGGAAATGATTGAATTCTGGCGGCCTCCCGAACACTGATGGAACGATTTTGATTCACATCCGGGTGTATGTAGTAATGACCATCTTTATGGATGTGGGCTACTACCGTGTGCGAGAATGATTTGTCAGGAGCAACTACTTTGAACCGATCGTGAAATGAATGTCGGTTTTCATGGGTCTTTAAACGGTCTTCCAATTCATTGTATAATAATCGGGTACCGGATTCATTCCACTGGTTCGCGACATTTCTATAGATTTCTTTGTCTTGTTCAGAGTGTGGGCGGGCAACATGGAGTGTGAGTTCAGGTATTCCATTTCTTATTCCTGCCCAATTGAGGTATTCAGTTTTTTCGCCTGCATATTGACCCGATTTGAAGCATCCTTCTCCAGCCTGAAGTTCCGGAAGGTCTTTAAACAAATCACCAACTTTCGCTGAATGAGGAATTCTAACTTTTGATAGATCAAGGGTTGATAGATTAATCGATTGATCCCATCCAATTATAATGAGACGCTTCCTGTTTTGTAGAACACCAAAGTTGTTCGCTTCAACTGGGTGCACCTTGATTTGATAACCGGACTCAAGAAACCGGCTCTTCATTTCTTCTAGATAATATCCACCTTTAGCTGACAGCAGGCCTATCACATTTTCGAATACGAAAACTTTCGGTTTGTATCGGTCAAGGTATTTGGCATACTCTAGGAACAGGAAGTTTCGTGGGTCACCTTCCATGTTGTTTTTATCCCTTGCTCTTCCGACTAATGAATACGCTTGGCAAGGAGGTCCGCCAATAATCAGATCAACTGTCTTGCCATTAAGTCCAGAGTCAATTCCCCGAAAAATGGCAGAGTTAAAATCCTCGCCGATGGGTAAATTAATAACTGAATTGAGTTTATCCTTTGGAATTGATTTATATAACTCTTCTCTGGAAATTTCACCTCTGAGGTATTTTCTATATTCTTTTACCTTGTTAATTTTCGATAGGTAGTGATATGCTGCTCTTGTTTTGAGTGTAAAGCAGGCAGCTTTGTCCATTTCAACGTGGGCCACAGGATCGAAACCAGCTCGGATAAACCCTTCCGAGAGTCCCCCGGCTCCTGCGAAAAGATCGATGAATGTCAATCCTTCCATTATTTAAAAAAATCTGATGTGAAAAAATCCCTTGGATTCGTTCCAAGTCCAAGAATGATCTTCTCCAAGCTGTCGACTGAGATGTTCCTCTTTCCATTCTCAACATGGTTCATAAACGTCCTATCCACGTCCGATTCCCAAGCCAGTGCTTCCTGCGTTAGGTTTTTTAGAGTACGTAACTCCTTGATTCGCTTTCCTATGTTGACTTTCAGGTCCATAGGGCAATACTATCCCGATGCGACCTAAAGTTTGTTTGCTTTTAAGTCACCTTTTTGTGGTTGGAAAATGTTATTTCAATAGACCAAAGAGATTTGTTAGGGTGGTTTTCTGGTTTGTTTTCTTCAGCTCATATCAAATTTTAGCGTGGCAGTTTTGCCTCATGCCAAACATCCGTTTCTCCTTCCTTTATCGGGATGCCGCCAACTACAAAACCTTTTCCGATCTCGTCTTCGCCAACCCGGAGGAGATTACATTGGATACCGTCCGTGCCATTATCCGTTCGGGATGCAACGTCGATTTATGCTTCGATCCGGGGAAATAGTTCAAAGTTTAAAGTTCAAGGTTCAAAGAAAATGCGTGTGGGAAGATCAAAGGAAGGCTTCGCTCAAAGCGAAGCCTTCCTTATGACTGCCTGCAGTTGTCGGAATTCACTCTTTGGATGTGTCGCGGTCTGACCTTCGGTGCCGACCACAAAAACAGTTTTAAGTTCAGAGTTCAAAATTCAAAGTTTAAAGTTCAAAGGATTTGGGTAGGGACTGTTTCTTTAGGGTAGTGTCGCATGAAGGCCAGAGGCCTTGAAATAGTCCGAACGAAGCACAGCTTCGCCCGATTTCGCTTGCATTTCATTTATAATTTATCCTTCATCCTTCATCATTTATCCTTTGGGGCTGTTGCACCACTGAGAGCATTACTCATCATTTTGCCTTATTGCCGGTTAATTTCTCCTTCGTGTTGATTTGATTTTACCCTCATAGGCCGTACTTTTGAAGTCGAGCACGATCCTGCCATGCAATCCTTTCCGGAAGAATACATTCAAACCATCCATCAGTATTTTCACAATCAGCCGGTTGTGAGAGCCTGGTTGTTTGGTTCCTGGAGCCGGGGTGAGGCCAATGATACAAGT
>CAMCXM010000113.1 GCA_945883425.1 Spirosoma fluviale | reverse complement strand
ATGATCTGGAACACTTACCCCAATCGTGATTGAGGTAAGTGTCTGATCCAATTTCCTACGCCATCCCCTTCAAAAACTCCACCACCATCCGAACGCAGAAACCGGTTCCGCCTTTGGGAATGTAGCCCACCGGAGCGCCTTCGTAAAAGGCCGGACCGGCAATGTCAAAGTGAAGCCATGGATAGTTGGTGAAATGCTGAAGGAACTTTCCGGCTGTGATGGCTCCGGCTTCGGCGCCGCCAATGTTCTTGAGATCGGCCACATCGGATTTGATCTGCCCGGCGTATTCGTCCCAGATCGGGAACTCCACACCACGCTCGTAGGTTTGGTTCTGGGCCGACTGCAACTGGTATTTCACTTTGTCGGAAGCCGTTCCCATAAACACAAATCCTTCCTTGCCAATGGCTCTTGCTGCCGCACCGGTGAGGGTGGCAAAATCGAATACCAGTTCGGGCTCGTATTTTTTGGCAAACACCAACGCATCGGCCAGAATGAGCCGTCCTTCGGCATCGGTGTTTAAAACTTCAACGGTTGTTCCATCGGACATAGTGATGATGTCTCCCGGAGAAACTGCCGCAGCTGAAATCCGGTTGTCGGTGGCGGGCACCAGACCGATGATGTGCAACGGAAGCCCCAGTTCGGACACCGATTTGATCACGCCCAGTACTGTGGCAGCACCGGCCATATCGCATTTCATGGCTTCCATTCCGCCACTGGTTTTGAGGCTGTGTCCACCTGTATCATAGACTACGCCTTTTCCAACCAGAATGATCGGCTTGGCATTGGTGTGTTCTTTTGGCTTGTATTCGAGGATGTTAAAGGTCGGCGGCAAATCGCTTCCCTGGTTCACACCCAGCAGGCCACCCATTTTGAGGGCCTGAATCTTATTTTCTTCCAGCACTTCCACTTCAAAGCCGGATTCCTTTCCTGTCTCTACAAAAATGTCGGAAAGCAATTTAGCCGTCAGCACACTGGCCGGCTCGTTCACCAGATCGCGAACCAGCGACACGGCATTTACTACTACAGAAAGTTCCTTTACATCTTTGTTGATAACCGACGTAGAAATGACGGTGACGCTTTCGAGTCCGGTTGCTTTTTCGGTTTTGTATTTGTCGAAACGGTACGAAGCCAGAGCGGCACCTTCGGCGAAAGCCAGAACGTCGGCTTTCGACAGACCGGTCTCTGCCACCACCGCCGTAGTTGTTTTTGCTTTTCCAAGGAAGGAAACCACTTCGGCTCCCTGTTTACGGACCTTTTCCAATGAGGCAGAATCAGTGGAAGCCGTTACCTGCACAACCACAACCTGACCATCAGCCGTGGTCAAAACCTGAACCGGCATTTTATCTTCCCAGGCTTTCTTCAGCCATTTGGGTTGCGCACCCAGTTCGGCCTCAGGCCAGGAAGAAGTAGACGAAATGAGCCAGACATTGGCCTGAGAAACCTGATTCGGATTGCCGTAAAGAAGCGTTGCGGTATTTGTTGACATAATTTCTGGAATGGGGCTCAAAGGAAAGTCTTTCGCCCGGATTATTCAATTCGCTTTTAACGCCTTGATTCGCACCTGAAATATTCCCTTCGGGGTTTGGAGCCGTAATAGAATCGGAATCAAGGCGTTGCGAAGCGTTGAGCTTTTAGGTAAAGAATCCGGGTTTCACCGACAAATCACAACGATCAAATCAAAAATTACTGGGCAAAGGCAACGCGGCATTGGTTTTCTTTGCCGACCGGAATTCAGACGGCGCACCAGCAAATGGACTATCTCTACGTAAAATCGCTTCACATCATTTTTGTGATCACCTGGTTCAGCGGAATGTTTTACCAGTGCCGTCTGTTTATCTACAACCGCGAAGCGCAGGACAAACCCGAACCCGAAAAAAGCATCCTCAAAAACCAGTTTGACATTATGATCAGTCGGTTGCTGTTTGGCATCTGCTGGCCATCAACGGTTCTTACCCTCATTTTCGGAACCTGGATGCTGTCCTTTTATCCCGAGATTCCAACCTGGCTCTGGATCAAAATCGGGATGGTGTTGTGCTTGTTTGCTTATCAGTTTTCACTTCATCAACTGTACCGTCAGCAAAAAAGCGGTGTCTTTTCCTACACCGGCAACCAGCTTCGGATGTGGAATGAGGTGCCCACCGTTTTTCTGGTCGCCATCGTGATGCTGGTGGTGGTGAAACAAAACATCAGCCTGGTGTACGGGCTCGGCGGACTGGTCGCTTTTGTGTTTTTTCTGATGTCGGCCATCCGCATTTACAAATCGCTGCGGGAGAAAAAGGCGTGATTTCCGGGAACCTTTTTCAAGGACGGAATCCCCAGTTTTGTGTTCCTTTAGTTCAGCACTTTGATCTCAATCACGGTCGCCAGACTCAGTGCTTTCTGTTTGATTTGATTGGCATTTTCACCTTCAAACAGTTCGTCCACTGTTTCGTTGAACAGCTTCAGCCAATGCTGAAAATGCTCTGGTTGCAAGGGACTGAGGGCATGAATTCCCTTGTGTTTCTCGATGATGTTTCCGGAATATCCGCCCGTATAGAAAACCGCATTTTCCCAAAATACATACATTTTGGGGAGGTGATGTTCCCAATCCACCTTCGCGACCTCGGTGAAAAAACGCCCGATGGTATCGTCGGTTTTTACCTTATCGTAAAACGTGTTCACGATTGTTTCAATATCGGTGCGGTTGTACAGGTCTGGTTTCATGGTTGGTTTGAAGAAAGTTGCGGGTCAAATGTACGTAGTTCCGACAGGCATTTTTCTGGTTGTCGTTTGACGAAACTTGTATTGGATTACGATCACATTCAATGACTCGCCACGAAATCATGTTCTGATGGAAAAGCGGGGATTGAAGTCCGTATACTTGCACCTAAATAACCATTTCAGATGAGCGTTCGGCCAAAGAAAAACCTGGGGCAGCATTTTCTTAAAGATCAGGGAATTGCCAGAGACATTGTGGACCTGTTCACGGGTTTCGGGCAACCGGAAATCCTGATTGAAATCGGACCGGGAACGGGCGTTCTTACGCAGCATCTGCTCGAACAAAAGCCCTGGAAATTCCGGGCTTCGGATGTGGATGGCGAATCCATTGAATACCTCAAACGGCATTTTCCGCTTCATCAGGAAAAGTTCATCCTCGAAGATTTCCTTCGGATGGATCCCAAGGCGATGGGTTTTTCGCGGCTTGCCGTGATCGGGAATTTCCCATACAACATTTCCTCCCAGATCTTTTTTCACATCCTGGAAATGGAATCGGAAGTCACCGAAGTGGTGTGTATGCTCCAGAAAGAAGTCGCCCAGCGCATCGCTTCCGGACCGGGTAGCAAGGAATACGGCATTCTGTCGGTTCTGCTGCAAAGTTTGTACACCATCAAATACGCCTTTACGGTCGGTGCGCATGTGTTCGATCCGCCACCCAAAGTGCAGTCCGGTGTGATTCGTCTTGAGTTGATTGAAGGAAAGGTTCTGCCCTGCCGGTTCAGCAATCTGCAGAAGCTGGTGAAGCAGGCCTTCAACATGCGGCGAAAAACCCTTCGCAATGCGCTCAAACCCATGGGCATCCCGGAATCTCTGGCGCAGCACCCCTGGATGGACAAGCGGGCCGAGCAACTCAGTGTCTCCGAATTCGAAGAAATGACGGCGATGTATGAGGCAGAAGGAAAGCTTAGGAAATGAGGAATGAGGAATTAGGAATTAGGAATTAGGAATTAGGAATTAGGTTATTGGTGAGTGGTTATGAATTAGGTAAAAGACGCATAAAGCTGATCTGGATTTCGCGAATTAAACAGTTGGCTTATCCATTCAAGTAAACCGACGGCCTGTTCTTTTGTGACGGTAGGAAATTGGTCGAGAAACTCATCGAGGGAAACTCCTGATTCTAAGTGATCAAATAATGTTTCAATGGGTACTCTGGTATTTCTGAACACCGTTTGCCCTCCCATTATTTCGGCGTCAGCCATTATGATTTCGCGAATGTCCATAGCACAAAAATAGAGCGTACTCTAATTTGAACTGCGGCATTTTTTGCTATTCCTCCTTCGGATGTTAGGGGGCTTTCATCGGGTATGATTAAAACGGAAAAACACTTGCTACCTCCGTTTTTCATGTTGAATTTGCAACCGAATTCATCACCTCCTTTTTTTCATCTTTCATGCCTCTGGAATCCGGAATTGAACCAAGCGCCGAGCACATCGAAATGCTCGAAGCGGCCGTGGAACGGAAGGATGCCGCATGGATTGTGGAGGAAATCGGTGATCTCCACCCTGCCGATATAACCCAGCTGTTGTACGACTTCGACAGCCCGGCCTGTAAATACATCATTTCACTTTTGCCCTACGATGTAGGTGCCGAAATTCTCACCAACCTCGATTCTGAAACCCGGAAGAAGTTCCTGAAGGTGTACGATTCCACCGAGTTTGTGGAATTTATCCCTTACATGGATTCGGATGATGCGGTGGATATTCTCACCGAAACACCTGTTCGTTTCCGGGAGGAAGTCATTGCACGGATGACGGATGTAGAAATGGCCAGCCACATTGTCGAGCTTCTCCGGTACGACGAAGACTGCGCCGGCGGGCTGATGGCCAAAGAGATCATCAAAGCGAATGTGAACTGGACCATCGTCCGGACCATCGAAGAAATCCGGCGGCAGGCAGAAAATGTGGAGAAGATTTACTCGGTGTACGTGGTGGACGACAACGACATTCTTCTCGGCCGGGTATCGCTCAAAAAGATCATTCTGGCCAAGAGCCATACCCTCATTAAAGACATTTATGAGGAAGAAATCGTGTTCATCGAAACTTATCGCGATCAGAATGAAGTAGCCGAAATCATGCAGCGATACGATCTGGAATCGGTGCCGGTGGTGAACATTCAGGGGAAGTTGCTGGGGAGAATTACGATCGATGATGTTGTGGATGTGATCACCGAGCAGGCGGAGGAAGAAATCAACCTCATGTCCGGTATCTCCGAAACGGTGGAAGAAGATGAGTCGATCTGGCTCTCGGCCAAAGCTCGTTTGCCCTGGCTCTTGATCGGAATGACGGGTGGCCTTCTGGGCGCCAAGTTTGCCGGCCTGTTCGAATGGCAGATCCGGCTGGTTCCGGCGATGGCGTTTTTCATTCCGCTCATTACAGCAACCGGCGGAAATGTGGGCATCCAGAGCAGTACCGTGATGGTGCAAAGTCTGGGAAACAAAACCATCAATTCCCTTTCCTTCCTTCAGAAACTGGGCAAAACCCTGCTCATTGCATTGGTCAACGCCACCGTCATTTGTCTGGCGGTTTTAAGTCTGACGTTTTTATTGGGCGATCCGATCGCATTGGCGTTGACGGTTTCCGTCGCCATTTTTTCAGTGGTTATTCTGGCTTCAGTGATGGGAACCGTTACGCCCTATCTTCTCGATAAAGTGGGGGTCAATCCGGCTCTGGCCAGCGGACCGTTTATCACCACAGCCAACGATCTGCTTGGACTTGCTGTCTATTTTGGCGTGGCCTGGTGGATGCTGTAGGGATTTTGATTCCCCATATTTTCAGGGTTCGCCATTCTTCTTTTCCCAATTTTTCCTTTTTCAAAGTTGACCAATTGCATTTCGGGAATGAAAGATAGGTTGGACTGATGAATCAGAAACCGCAGGACATGTCCCGATTTTTCATTGGGAGTTAAATGAGATTTGCCAAAGAGAACCACAGAGTTTCGCCTTGATTAATTCTTCTCTGCGAAACTCTTTGAATCCTCTTTTTTCCTCTGCAGTAAATTGAACCCTCACATATCAGGCACAGTAAAATGATTCCTGACAAAATCTGTCCCTTCTCTACAAATTATCTTTGAAGTAGTTCGTCATCTTTTTCATCAGGTGGATCCGGTCTTTTCCACCAACACCGTGTCCGTGACCCGGGTAGATGAAGTAATCCAGCTGCACGCCCGATTCGATGGCTTTCTTGAGGAAGGCCTGTGTATTCTGCCACACCACCACATCATCAGATGTTCCGTGGATGAGCAGGAATTTCCCTTTCACATTCTGTGCATGGTTCACCAGATTGGCGGTTTCGTAACCTTGCGGATTTTCTTTCGGCGTATCCATGTAGCGTTCGGTGTACATGATTTCGTACATGGCCCAGTCGATCACCGGTGCGCCGGCAATGCCCACTTTGAAGGTTCCGGGTGCACGGCTCATCATGGTGGTGGTCATAAATCCGCCATAGCTCCAGCCGTGAATTCCCAGACGGGTTCCATCCACATAGGGAAGTGATTTCAGGTACTTCACACCAATTAGCTGATCATCCATTTCGGGCGTTCCCATGTTTCGGTAAGGTGCCTGCTCGAAGGCAACTCCCCGGTTGTAACTGCCCCGGTTGTCGATGGTAAACACCACAAAACCGTCTGCCGCCCACGCTGCCATGTACACATTCGCAGCCGCCAGCCAGGAATTGGTCACCATCTGCGCATGCGGACCACCATACAAATACACAATCACCGGGTACTTTTTGTTCGGATCGAAATTGGTTGGTTTGATTAACCTGGCGTGCAAGGTCTGACCATCGGAACTTTTCAGACTCAACGTATCAATGGAAGGAAAATCATAGTCGGCAAATGGATTGGCAAATGTCTTCAGCATTTTCGGAGCTTTTCCCGTCACATCAATCAGGTCGATTTGCTTTGGTGTTTTCAGATTCGACCACACATCCAGCAAACGGGTTTTGCCTTCGCACCACATGGCATTGTGCACACCAGAAGTTGGGGTCAGCGATTTCACTTTTCCGGATTTCAGATCCACCGATTTCACGATCCGATCCATTCCCTGACCTCCTGTTTGAATAAACAAAAGATTCTGTCCTTTGTCGTCGGTTCCCAGAACGTCGGTTACTTTTTCGTTGCCGCTGCTCAGTTGCTTTTTTAGTTTTCCATCCCAGCCATAGAGATACAAATGGTTGAATCCGTTTCGCTCTGACTGCCACACAAAATCGAGGGCAGCATTCACAAAAAGAGGTCCTTCCTGCGGATCGAGGTACCGGTCTGATTTTTCATCAAATAGCGTTTTTACCAGTTTGCCGGTGTTGGCATCGTAAGCATTGAGCTGGAAATGATTGGTTTCCCGGTTCAGAAGTGTGATGGTGATGTATTTCGAATCGGTGGTCCAGGTGATGCCGGTGAGGTACTGGTCTTTCGGACCCGTCACATCAAGAAACGTCGTTTTCTGGCTGGCCAGATTGTACACACCCAGTGTCACTTCATGGCTGGTTTGTCCGGCCATCGGGTATTTGATGTTGCGCACTTTGGCGGGCTTTTCGGTGATTTCCACAATCGGATAATCGGTCACCATCTGCTGGTCCATGCGGTAAAAAGCCAGCTGGTTTCCGTCCGGCGACCAGAAGGTTCCTTTGTTGATGCCGTATTCGTTGCGGTGGACCGATTGACCGCAGACAATGTTTTTATCCGTTTCGTTCGTTACCTGAATTGCCTGGGCTCCTTTCTGGATAAACAGATTCTGCTCTTTGGTGAAGGCGACAAACAGATTATTTTCTTCCACATCCTGGTTTTCGGCTTCTTCAGGAAGAGTGGCGACGAGGGCCGCTTTTTTCGTTTCCAGGTTGTAGGTCGAAAGCTCGGTTCCCATCATTCCATACAGAAACTGACTGCTTTTCCAGTTCAGACGGGGGAAATTCTTTTTCCCGTTTTGCCAGGCCGAGGCAAAAAGGAGGGTATCGGTTTTGTCGTTTAGGCGTTTTACCAACACATCTCCTTTTCCTGGAGCTGTGACCACTTCGGCATAGGCACCGTCCTGAAATCCATGCAGTTGACGGATCGACATGCCAAAGGCCGGGTTGGTGAGTGATTCTTCCAGACTCAGTTTTTTCTTCTGGGCCAATACAGATCCCGCCAGAAACGGAGTCAATAAAAGGACGGTAACAAGCTTTTTCAACGGTGTTGGTGTTTTGAATGAGGGATGCAAAAATGCAAAAGCTGCTCAAACTACCGACAGCCTTTTTACAGATGGAACAATGAAAGGATAACCAACCGGATGCGGCTGGCAAACAAATCTGCGGTTAGTCCCGAAATTAGTAGTCGTAGAGGCTGTCCAGATTGGAGTCCATTGTGTCAAACACCAAATCGACTTTGGCAATAAAACCGGAATCGGCCAGCAGATCATCGATGTCGCTTTGCCCGGCTACATCGGTTTCCGGGATTTTATAGGTCTGTTCCAGATTCCCTTTTTCCAGTTTGAGGATGTATTTTCCGTTCCAGCCAAACAGTGTGGCGTTGATCGAAGTGGTAAGTGCTATTTCTTTGATGACCCGCATGGAGAGAATTCAGGAGGAAATGATTTTTTTCAGAACCAGGATGTCCTGTTGATCGGTGAGTCCTTTGACACCGGTTCTGTTCAAGGCCAGTTTGTTTTGAAGTAAATTCCAGATGTCAATTACCTTTATCTGGAAATCCTCAACTGTAACGGTTGTGGCCTTTTCAAACGCAGTTTCAATATCAACGCCAACAATGTAGTTCATCAGATCCACTGCTTCCGGTATCATTCCAAAGGTCAGAACCAGATTCTGGTTGAAATCTTCAGGCAACAAATCATCGGTATTCAATGCCAAAGAAGAAAATGCCTTCAGAATTTTGATCCCGTTTTCAGTTCCCGGTTTGATGAGAATGTCGATGTCGGAGGTTGTTCGCTCAACACCATAGTAAATGGCCGCATGACCACCCACCAACATGTATTCAACCTTATACTGCTGGAATGATCGCAATAACCGGATATGACTTTCTTCCAGCTTCATTCTTCTTCAAAACTTCGTCTGATCCGCACTTTCTGTCCTTCGAGCGGTTTGCTTTCCCATTCTCCATAAATCCGCCGGAGCATGTGGTAATGCATCTCCAGACGTTCCGATCCGGTGAGAGCCAGCCATGCTTTCGATTTTGCCTCGGCTTCTTCTTCAAAGGTGGTTTTGCGGACTTTCAAATGTTGCAGACTTTCAAACTGAAGGGATTTTCAACCGAAAATCTTCACGCCAAATCTACGGAAAAACCCTCGTCTGAAGAACATCACGATTTGCTGAAACGATATGCCTTATATTTTGGGAAGCCCAATTTTCTTCAACATTTCATTTGCTTTTTCCAACTTCTCTGGGAACAAAATGACATCATCAAATTTGTTCAATGACTTGTCAATTTTTACGATTGGAATTTTTCTTTTCTTTAATTCTGTTGCAACCTTCATAATACAACTTCTTAGATGGTTAAAAGTACTATTTTTTTCGTTTCCGTTTTACCAAAAATCCTTCGTATTCAATATTTTTATTGAATGATTCCCAATCATCATTTTTTTCTCCAAAAACATCAAAATCATCTGTCACTTCAGAAAGAAATTTTGATATCCCGATTCGGTAAAGTCGGGTTCTTGCTTTCGTGCTTCCAGTGGCATAAATCCAAGAATCTGGATACCTATCTGTAAATGCATAAATTGAAGACACAACAGAAGCAAGTACTTTTTCGCTGTCTCCATTGTTTGAGATGATGGTATCATCAATTTCTCCACTTTTTAAATCCTTATCACCAAAGGCTAAATTATAAACATCTTTTAAATTGGTTGATAACGTACAAGTTTGTGAATCAACCCCTTCGGACCCTCGCTAATGAATTCAAAGGTGAATAATCTATCACTTGATGCTAATGGGTACTTCGGTAATTTCATTTGGGTACTTATTAAAAGAGCAGCGAAAATAATGAATCATCACAAATTCAATTTTCCGCAATGTATTTTTCAATCCAAGAATCTAAAAAGTGGATTCAAACGAGAACTCTCCTACAAATCCCGGTAAACCCCATGAATGGTTTCCACCAGCACCTTCAGATCAAAGCGTTTCGACTCCGTCTGTCCGGCGGTTTCCAGCAATCGTTTCAGTTCGGCATCGGTGGAAAGTCGTAACAGTTGTTGCGCCATTTCTTCCGAACGGGTCGGATCGGCATACAATGCAGCCTGACCGGCAATTTCCTGAAAACAGGACCCTGTCGACGACACAATCGCTTTTCCTCTTCGCATCGACTCCAGAAGGGGAATTCCAAATCCTTCAAAAACAGACGGATAGGCGGTATACGAAGCTCCGTCATACAGATTCACCAGGTCATCGGTTTCTACATTTCCCAGCCAGCGGAGGCGGCCGTCATAGTCGCCCAGGTGTTCCAGAATTTCGTCACCTGTATCACCGCGTCCTCCCACCAGAACCAGATCTTCGGGAATCTGCGACATCACCGAACGGAAAGCTTCAAGAAGAACTTTGTGGTTTTTTCGCTTCTCCAGCTTGCTCACACAAAGAATGTAGGGCCTTTCCACAATGTCGAATTTGTACAGGATCTTGGCCACGGCTTCGGTTCGTTTCCGGTAATGAAAGGCAGGATCCGTGTCCTGATACACAACCTGAATCCGGCCCCGACTATCGGGATAATATTCTTCCAGATCAGACTTAGTCTGCAGACTGGTGGCCAGAATGATGTCGGCTTTTTTACAGGCAAACTGCGTTTTTCGGTTGTAAAAAAAGCGATCCAGAGCTTTGTAGGCTTCGGGGTAGCGTTTGAAAATGACGTCGTGAATCGTCACCACACTTTTCGTTGCTCCTGGTTTCCAGTCGAGTGGGATTTCATTGCTCAATCCATGGTAAACATCCAGTTTCAGAGACCTTGCTTTCGATCCCCATCCGTATGATCGTGAGTGTTTTCCAAACATACCTCCCGATTCGTATTTCCAGTTGGCACCACTGTCGTTGAGCTGACGGTTGAAATAGGGCAGGTCCATAGGATTGCCGGTGTCCATCAGGAGGTATTCATTTTCCGGATGCTGTTTCAACATCCCGCCGATCAGTGTCCGGCTGTAATTGCCGAGGCCGGTCGGGTTGTGGTACGCACGTTTGGCATCGTAGCCTATTTTCATTTATTCAATTCTTTAACCGGCTTTTTTTCAAAGATTTAGAAAAACAATCCGGGATCGACTTTAATTTATTTTACCGGGTAACGTTTGTTACAAACCGAAAAGGCAAATGTTCCACTTTTCTATGGGATCATCTGTTATTTTTGGCGGTCCAAAATAGGTCATCCTGCATGCGGAGTTCAAAATCAATTTACCATATTTTTCTTCTTTTGTTCGCAATCACACTGTCTGGCAGTGTGTTGGCTCAAAGAACTTTAAGCGTTCAATCTTCGGATCCAAGGCTCAAAATCGCTTTCGATCTGATGGAACGCCACAATTATCAGGCAGCCCTGGCCGAATTCCAATCCTTTTCTCAGGAATCGGGTGCTGCGTCAGACCTTGCCATGACGGCCCGTTACTACGCCGCTCACTGCGCACTTAAACTTTATCACCCCGATGCCGAGGAACAATTGCTGGCCTTCAACCAGCGGAATCCGGGCAGTCTGTACGAATCCCGTGTCTGGTTCGACCTGGCCAATTACTATTTCCGGATTAAGAAATGGGAAACAGCCGTTCAGTACTATACCCGCATTCCGGCGGACGGCCTCGAAGATGAAAGTCAGATCGAAGCCGATTACAAAACCGGTGTTTCCTGTTTTCAGCTGCAGCAATTCGATCGGGCCAAATCCTATTTTCAGAAACTTCGCCGGAAAGATCATCCTTTCAAAGGGTCGGCTGCTTATTACACGGCTTACCTCAATTTCAAGGACGGTCTCCTCGATGATGCCATGGCTGATCTGGACGTGGCCAGGACTTCTCCCGAGTACAAGCCCAGCATTCCGGTTCTGAAAGCCAGTATTTTATATAAGAAGAAAGATTATAAAGAAGTAATTGATCTGGGAGAGGAAACCTTCAAAGACACCGCCCGCATTGCCAATCCCGAAGAGCTTCACTTGCTGGTGGGAGAATCCTATTTCAACCTGAAAGAATACACCAAAGCCGCCGGACATTTCGAAACCTACAGCAAAGGTGTTCGTGGAAATTTGCCAAGGGCTTTACAATTTCGGGTGGCGTTTACATACTTTAAAACGGACCAGACCGATAAAGCCATCGCAGGGTTCCGTCAGGTAGCGGCCCGGCTCGATACAACAAAAGGCAAGCAGGATTCACTCGGACAGTACGGTTCGTATTATTTGGGAATTTGTTATCTCAAAAAGGATCAGAAGCAGTTTGCATACAATGCCTTCGATCTGGCCAGCGAAATGAAGGCCGATCCGCACATTCAGGAAGTTGCCTGGTTCAATGCCGGAA
>CAMCXM010000112.1 GCA_945883425.1 Spirosoma fluviale | reverse complement strand
ACTCCAGCGGGTGGTACATGGTCTGGCACGGGAATCACGGCGGCTGGAATTGTCACTACGAGCTCCCTATCGACTTCCGGATCCACATTTACATATTCCGTAAATCAGGGTGGATGTTCGGCCAGCAGTCAGGTGACAATCACAAAAGTAAACCCACCCACCGTCAATGCCGGATCAAACCAAAGCATTTGCAAAAATGCCGCTCCCGTTCAACTTTCTGGAAGTCCATCTGGCGGAACCTGGTCCGGATCAGGAGTGAATTCTACAGGCTTGTTCGATCCCTCATCTGTCTCAAATGGTGCGAAAACACTTACCTACACTGTAGAAGGATCATTGGCAGGATGTGCAGGTACTGACCAAATGACAATGACGGTTTTCAACATCCCAACTGTGGCCGCGGGAGCCGATCGATCCACCTGTTCCAATGCAGCTCCGTTTTTACTGACGGGAACACCAACAGGTGGTGTCTGGTCAGGAGCCGGGATCAACAGTTCAGGTTTATTCACACCTACATCCGGTCTGGCAGGAGTTCAGACCGTGACATATACGGTTTCTCAAAACGGATGCAGTAATTCCTCCACCACCAACATCAATGTAAACTCTTTACCAGCTGTTACGGCAGGGAGCAATCTGAATGTGTGCGCCAACGAACCCGGATTCACCATCAACGGTGCTTCTCCGGCAGGTGGCACCTGGAGCGGACCGGCATTTGTCAATTCAGCCGGTGTTTGTACAGCACCTTTCACCGCAGGGAACTTTACACTTACATATACGGCCACTGTAAATGGTTGTACCGCTACATCGCAAATGACCATGACAGTAAACAATACACCGGTTGTAAATGCTGGTAACAATCGTTCTGTTTGTGCAAACGGAAACAATCTTTCACTTACCGGCTTCAGTCCGGCAGGTGGGGTCTGGTCTGGAAACGGCGTTTCAAGTGGAGGCATCTTTTCGCCCTCCGCAGCTCTTACCGGCAATCAGACTTTGTCCTATACGGTTACTCAAAATGGCTGCTCCGGTACCGATCAACTGGTGGTGACAGTAAAAGCGATTCCTGCCATTACAACAGGGGCCAGCGAAACGGCATGTGCTTCGGGTCAGAAATTTAAAATCAATGGATACAGTCCACGCGGTGGCGTTTGGACAGGTCCGGGCATCTCACAGGATTCATTATTCACACCAAACGCGGCACTGGTTGGCACACAAACCATCACATATTCCGTTACGAAAAACGGTTGCTCCAACAGCAGCCAGAAAACAGTGACCGTCAATCCTCCCAATGTACTCAACCCTGGAACACAACCAGCTCAGCTTTGTGCCAATGCAACGGCGGTTCAGTTCAGTGGATTTTCACCATCCGGTGGAATCTGGAAGGGACCTGGAATTTCTCCAGCCGGACTTCTCACACCGAATACAGGACTTTCCGGAACCCAGACCTATACCTATCGATTGGATCTGAATGGTTGCAGAGATTCTGTCCAGATTCAGACAGTGATCAATCCAACTCCCGTTGTAAACGCAGGACCCGATCTGACAGCCTGTGCAACCGGAGCATCTGTGGCGTTGACCAATGCTACACCTGCCGGCGGTGTCTGGTCTGGAGCCGGAGTGAATGATACCGGATTATTTTCACCAACAGCCGTTTCTCCGGGCATCATTAATTTAACCTATTCGTATTCTTTAAATGGATGCACTGCCAACGATGTACTTGCTATAAACGTGTCCGCAGCACCACCAGTGAATGGAGGAGCAGATCGCAATATTTGTAAGAATTCTGTTCCGGTAAGCCTGGTAGGAATTCCGGTTGGTGGAACATGGTCAGGCACAGGAGTGAATGCCTCCGGGGTATTTACACCAGCCACTAACATGTCGGGTAACATCACGCTCACCTACTCCATCAACGAAAATGGCTGCACGGGAAGCGATCAGGTGGTGGTATCGATCACAAATCCGGTTTCTGTAAACGCAGGCAACAATCAAACCATTTGCGATAATGAAAATCCGCTCACGCTTACTGGCTTCTCTCCTGCCGGTGGTTCATGGTCCGGAGCCGGTGTAACAGCTACTGGCACATTCAATCCAGATTCTTCTCTAAGCGGTATTCAAACTCTTACCTATACCGTTACAAGCAACAACTGTACTGTTAAGGACACGAAAACCATGACCGTAAAAAATGCTCCGCAGGTTGTGGCAGGCACAGACCTTTCCGTTTGTTCCAACAGCTCTCCTGTACAATTGTCAGGATTTAGTCCGGCTGGTGGAACATGGTCGGGACCGGTTGTCAATGGAGCAGGACTAATTTCACCGACTCTAACAGGTCCTCAGGTGATCACATATTCGGTAACTTCCAATGGCTGCACCGGAACCGACTCAAGAGTTGTCACCATCATTCCGGCACCGGTGATTGCAGCAGGACCATCTCAAACTGCTTGCGGCTTGGGAACGGACATTACGATGGAAGGATTCTTTCCTTCAGGAGGTAGCTGGACAGGAACCGGCATTTCCCTTCAGGGCGTATTCACACCGATCGCTGCCAATCTTGGAAATGCCGTGACAGTGACGTATTCGGTTACCCAAAATGGATGTTCTTCATCTGAAACCAAAACAATCAACGTTGTGAATATCCCTTCGGTTGTGGCAGTCACCAGCGCCGCAGTTGAAGGTTGTGAAGGAAGTGTAATTCCATTGAATCTTGGATTAACCAATCCGGCATCTTTCATCATCCAATGGCAGAAAGACAATTCCGACCTGCCAAATGAAACCAGTGCGATTCTTACAGCCAGCACATCCGGAACCTACAAGGCGCAGATCAAAGCTTCCAGCTGTTCTGTCACATCGGATTCAAGAACGCTTTCGTTTATTGCTGTTCCGGAAACGCCTACCATCACTCAGACAGGAACAACTCTGGTTTCCAGTTTGTCTTCGGGTAATCAGTGGAAAAAGAACGGACAGATTATTCCGGGAGCAACACAAAATACCTACACACCAACTGTATCCGGCATTTACACAGTCGTTGGGGTAAACACCAGTTGTGAATCTTCACCATCGAATGCACTGACGGTAACGTTTACTGCCAATGAGGAAATCCTTTTGCAGAACCCTGAAATACGGCTTTATCCAAACCCTAGTCAGGGACGGTTTGTACTGGAAATGAAAGGTGTGAAACAATCCAAAGTTCTGGTTTCTCTTGTGGATGCCTTCGGCAGAACAGTTTGGGCTGAAGAAAAAGATGTTCTGGACAATGAGTTGGCAACTGAAATTGCGACTCCGGGACTGGCTGCCGGTATGTACTGGCTCAAAGCCAATCTTGGCGAACAATCCCTGATGAAGAAAGTGATCATCCGGTAAACGGAAAACGAAACATAAAAAAAGGATGGCCCATTACGAGCCATCCTTTTTTTTTGAAGAACCAATGTTAAACCCAGATTATGCAATAGGATGTAAATGATTGATTTTCTATGTTTTATAACCTCACCTAAATCCTCCCGAAGCCAGTTCGGGACAGGTTCCCGAGGCAGGCTCGGGACAAGCTCTCCAAGGTAGAGGACTCAAGGTGAAAATCAATCATTTATGAACCAAAAGCTTTTTCTATTGCGGAATTTGGGTTAAAAAATCTCAAGCTGCTTCTTAGTTCCGGCTGTGTTGGATTCATGTCTCAGCAACCACTCTTTACGCCAAAGTCCACCGGAGTAGCCGACGAGTTTCCCGTCTGATCCCATTACGCGGTGGCATGGAATGACTATGGCAATCGGATTGGCGCCATTGGCTGAAGCAGCTGCACGGATTAGTTTTGGATTTCCCAGAACCGTTGCCATCTGGGCGTAAGTGAGGGTTTCACCAAACGGAATCCGAAAAAGAGATTTCCAGACACTTTCCTGAAAATCAGTTCCCTGTGCTTCCAACTGGAGGGAAAATATCCTCAGATTTCCAGCAAAATACGCTTTGAGTTGTTCGGCACATTCTTTCACAAGGCCTCCGTCCAAAACCGGCTTCAAAACCGCATCGCCCTCTGAAAATGAAATGGATGTGATGGCATCTTCCGTACCCTGAATACAGATTTTCCCTATGGGAGACTGGTAATAGGTTCGGAAAATGCCCTCTTCCATAAATGACTAATTGGTGACAGCCATCAACAAATCCGACTGCGTAATGATGTGAACCTGGTTCATTGCATCCCGGACCAGCAAGGCTTTGTTTTCCCGGTTAATGAGAGAAGAAAGAACATCAATCGTATTATCCATACCCACAAATTTGAAGGCTGGTTCCATTACGTCACGAACGGGTTTGTTTTTCAGTCCCGGCTCTTCGATGAGCTTGGAGAGAATCGAGTGATCGCTCAGGCTACCCACAAACTGATCGCCGTCTTTCACCGGAATCTGCGATATTGACACCTGGTTCAGCACTTTGATGGCCTCTCCTACTGTAGTTGCCGCATCGATTGTAACCAGTTTGCTTTTGCCGTTTTTTGCCGACACAATATCGTTGGCTGTGGCAAACTTCCGGCTTTCAAGGAAGCCGTGGTCTTTCATCCAGTTATCGTTGTAAATTTTATTCAGGTAACGAGTGCCATGATCCGGAAGAATGACCACCATCAAGTCGCCTTCTTTCAGGTTGTTTTTGGCATATTCCAGTGCGCCAAAACTGGCAGAACCACAACTCCAGCCTACAAAAAGTCCTTCTTCTTTAGCCAGTCGTCGGGTCATGACCGCGGCGTCTTTGTCTGTTACCTTGATGAATTCGTCAATGTATTCAAAGTCCACATTTTTTGGGAGAATGTCTTCCCCGATACCTTCCGTGAGATATGGGTAAATTTCACCCTCATCAAATATGCCGGTTTCCTTGTACTTTTTGAACACCGAACCATAGGTATCAATACCGATCACTTTAATGTTTGGATTCTTTGCTTTCAGGAACTTTGAGACACCGCAAATGGTACCGCCTGTTCCAACACCTGCGACCACATGGGTTACTTTCCCATCGGTTTGTTCCCAGATTTCAGGACCCGTTGTATCAAAATGAGCCGCTGTATTGCTCAGGTTATCATACTGATTTGGATAAAAGGAATTCGGTGTTTCGGCAGTAAGTCTTCGTGAAACGGAATAATACGAACGCGGATCTGACGGATCGACGTTGGTTGGACAAACCACCACATCGGCTCCCATTGCACGGAGAATGTCTACCTTTTCTTTCGATTGCTTATCCGAAACGGTGAAAATGCATTTGTATCCTTTGATCACAGCGGCAATCGCGAGTCCCATTCCGGTATTTCCGGACGTACCTTCGATGATGGTACCACCGGGCTTCAAACGACCATCTTTTTCGGCATCCTCAATCATACGGATGGCCATCCGGTCTTTCACCGAATTTCCCGGGTTGAGATACTCTACTTTGGCGGCAATGGTCCCTGCAATTCCTTGGTTTACTTTGTTAAACCGAACCAACGGGGTGTTTCCGATGGCTTCTAATATGGAATCATGAATGTTCATAATCTGGCGTATGTCAATTTAATAAAGGGCAAATATGGGATTTTACCCTCAGAGAAATACCGTCCGGCAAAAAGGAAACCAGAAAGTTTTCGAACAAAAACACTCTGAATTCACCGTGATTGATAAAACATATTGATTTCATGTGTGTTTAAACCACGCCAAAGTCGGGATTCAAAAAATCCTTTTGAAGTTTTATTCGTCAATTCAGAACCGGATTCTACTTTTGCGCCTCAGAATCAAAACTATGCGTTGGATCCAAAACCGCCGAACAGCCCTCAACCTCATTTCTGCCTACTATTTCCAGCTGGCCGTTTTACTTGGACTTGGGATTTACGGAATCTCAGCCGTGAACAAGCTGGTACGACAATTCGATGATCTGTTCGGACAAAAGCTGATTCCGGCAATGGACATATCCCATGTTCTGGAACTTCAATACCAGAATCGTTTTCATCTGGAAGAGTTTCTAACTGGATTGAGTCTGGAGAACCAGGTACAATTACTGGATGACATCCGCAGAAACAATGCCGAAATCGATTCACTCGTGAATCATTATATAGCCTCTGCTTCTTTTATGGAAAAAGAAGAAATTCAGGATCTGAAAGATTTTGCCAAGGCCCATCAAACCTACCGGAAAGAAGAAAACTACATTGTCAATCTGCATGGGACCGGCCATGGTACTGAAGCGGCAGAGCGCTTTAAACTGGAAAGCACAATCAAGTTCCAGAATGCGGTCCGGCCTATGAAAAAGTTTGAAGCCGTTGAACTGGAGTTGGGCAAGAAGATTTTTGAACGGGTAAAATCGCAAGTGAAAGTGATCAACTGGGTGTTGTACATGTGCATGGCCTTTGCCATACTCATCGCCATAGCGGTTGGCCTCAACCTCAGCCGGCATTTCATGGAAAATTGATTCCGATTTCCTTTCTGACTACAGCGTTTTCAGAAACCGAACCAACTCCGATCGCTTGTCCGGATCTTCCAGTTCCTTAGCCGGCAACGCTTTTGCGTACATCTTCACCAACAAATCCAAATCCGACACCCGACCATCGTGCATGTAGGGCGCCGTTTTCGAAACAGCTGCCAACCCGGGCGTTCTGAAAGAATATACATCTTCGGGCAAATGGGTGATGCGGAAATAACCCGAGTCAATTCCGGACGGAGCCAGAACAGATTTCCGGATTTGAAAATCGGAGGTAGTCTTTCCGGAATGGCATTTTGCACAGTGCTTCTGAAACAAGGTCTTTCCTTCTGAATCAGGCAATTCAGGCTGTTGCACTATGGTGCGAATAAACTGAGCCAGGGCTCTGGCCACATGAACAGTTCCGATACTGTCTGTTTGAAAAGCTGCCCGGCACATTTGCTTCAGTTCCTGTTTCTGGTTTACTTTTTTAAGCAAAAGCGGAAGGGAGAGATTCATTTCATCGGGACTCTGAATTGGTTTCAGTATGAGGGATTCCAGGGTTTCTTCACGGGCATCCCAGAAAAAGGACGGACTCCAGGCCAGATTAAAAAGCGAGGGAATCTGTCTCCGGATTTTAGAATGTGGATTGAGGTGATTGATCGAACCCGAAAAACCGGAATCCGGCCGGTGACAAGTGAAGCACGATGTTTTTCCATCAGAAGAAAGCAACTCCGACTGAAATAGTGCTTTTCCAAATGCCACACCCTCTGCCGTTATGGGATTGTTTCCAGGAGACGGAATACCGGCAAAAGGGTTTTCTGGTTCCTTGTTTTCACATGCCGGCAGAAAAATCAATCCGCATAACAAACGCAGAAAGATATACCTACTGAGCGCCAACCAGTTTAAAGAAGGCACGGGCATTGTTATCGGCAATTTTAGCACCTCCGGCTGAAGCGGACATCACGTTATTGAACACTTTGAAATCAACCGGATTGGGTTGGCCAAACGCAGAAGCAATATCGGCATCAAAAATTACCTGCCCGTCTTTTACTACATCGAGGTCATTGCTCAGCAGATTTTTAAAACTGAAGGTTACCGTCCGGAAACAGGCGTCTTCTCCTGTGTGGTATAAGTAGGAACCAGACTGACCATCCGAAGTATAATTTCCCTCCAGTTCCATGAATTTATATCCGGTTTTCCAGTCCCATGCCATGCCGTTTCCCGGGTCCAGGTCGCCAATGTTGTCGGTGGAATGATTGGCTGAATTATCTACGCCAAAGGACAATTCCATCTCAGAGAATTTCTTCCGGGGAACGTTCCTTAAAATGATTTCAGTATTAGCAGGATTTCGTAACGCATTGACCAGATGATAACTTGCGACTTCATGATAATACTCTCCTGTTTCTTTGTTGCGGAATTTAATGTTGGAAATGAAATAGTTGAGCTTACTCACTGAATAGGTTTGTCCCGACGAATCGGTATACACCTGATTGGCGACGAGCGGAGAACCTGACGCTTTGTGCGTTATCCGTAAAAGGTATGTGACAAACTGAGGAACTTCATCATCAGGCCGGCAGTCGGAAAACAAGCCGATGCAGAGAACCGCCAAAAGCCCATGTTTAAGAAAAGTGGTGAAGTGGTTTCGAATCATGCCCAAATGTAAATATTATGCCCACATCAAGGAAATACTACATGGAAAGAAATCGTTTTTCGGCAAGGCTTATATTTGTCGCATGAGATTTACCGGCATACAAATTCTGAATCAGGCTTTTGCGATTTTGTTACTGGCAGGATTTTTTTCCTGTTCTACCTCTGAGATCAGTCCTGAAACAATTGTCTCCGGAAAAGAATACTATCCAATTGAAAAAGGAAACTTCTGGATCTATAAAGTCGACACCATTGACTACAGCTTTGCAGGCGATACAACACGTGGTTCGTATTTCATTAAAGAGGTAATTACCGACAGCCTGTACCGTCAGGAAGGAAGTTTGGTATACAAAATTGAAATATTCCGGGCCGCAGACACGACACTTCCCTGGGCCATCGATTCTGTCTGGAGTATTCGTGCAGACGGCGACAAAATCATCAAAACCGAAAACAACCGTCCTTTGGTAAAACTCCGTTTCCCACTTCAGGAAGGCAGCCGATGGGATGGAAACCAGTTTAACACACAGCAGGACAGCAACTCAGTCTTCTGGTACACCGTCCGGAATCTCAACAAATCAGCCTTGTTTAACGATCAAAATATAGCAACTGTTGAAATAGTTCAGAAAATAGATTCAAATTGCATTAACAAAAGTGAATTCCGTGAGGTTTACTACAGAGGAATCGGACTTGGATACAAGCGCCGGTCATTTATACAGTATTCTCAGGTCGGCGAAGACCCTTGCGGACAAATACCAAAAATTGAAATTGGCTACACAAAAACATTCACCCTTATCCGCAACGGAAAGGAATAGTTTCCGGACCATTTGCCTTGTCCTTTTTTCTGTTTTCTTCGGATTTCAGGCTTCTGCCCAGAACAAAAAGTACATCCTCTTTTTCAAGAATAAGGCGGGTGGAAATCCTTACAGTCTTTCAAATCCGTCTCAATTCCTTTCTGCCAAATCCATTCAGCGACGGGTTAACCAGAATCTTCCCCTCGACAGCTCCGACTTACCCGTAAGTCCTGCCTACATCAACACCATCAAACAGGCAGGTGCGGTGGTTCTCAATCCATTAAAATGGATCAACGCCGCCATTATTGAGTGCAGTGGCGATGTTCTAAACCAGATTGTAGACTTTCCTTTCGTTGAAAACTCACAACCTCTGAATTCGAAATTGCCTTCTTCGGTGGTGAAAAAGCTTAAAAACAACGGAACACAAAGTCTGGATTACGGTCCTTCCGGAAATCAGAATGTGATGCTGGGAATCGACTCCATGCATTCCTGGGGATATCACGGAGAAGGAATGACCATCGCGGTGATGGATGCCGGTTTTCAGAATGTAAACACACATACCGCATTCAGCCATTTGTTTCAGAACAACAAAATTCTGGGCGTGCGGGACATCGTAGCCCGGGATGGAGATGTATACCAGGATCACTGGCATGGAGGAGCCGTCCTGAGCAACATTGCGGGTTATCTTCCCGGAAACATTATCGGCGGTGCATACAATGCCTCTTATTTTCTGATCCGCACTGAAGATGCCAATTCGGAATACGAAGTAGAATGTGCATACTGGGTAGCCGGCCTCGAATTAGCCGACAGCATTGGTGCCGATCTGGTCAATTCCTCCCTGGGCTACACCACATTTGACCAACCGGGCGTGAGTTTTACATATTCCAGTCTCAACGGCCAGTCCTTTTCATCCAGAGCGGCATCGATGGCAGCAGCCAAAGGAATGATTGTCCTCAACAGTGCCGGTAACGAAGGCAACAACAACAGCTGGGGTGGATGGATTGCCGTGCCATCGGATGCAGAAAACATACTGACAGTAGGTTCTGTCGGACCCACAGAACAATATTCTACTTTCAGCGGAAAAGGACCTACTGCCGATGGCCGGATCAAACCAGATCTGGTGGCGCAAGGTAACTCAGCTGTAATCGCCGATGTATTTACAGCATCCGGCATCACGACCAATGGGGGAACCTCCTTTTCGTGTCCGATCATGTGTGGACTCGCCGCCGGATTCTGGCAGGCCCACCCCAACCTGACTGCCACACAAGTGATGGCTCACCTGAAAAACAGCGGATCAAACAAAGACAATCCCAACAACCTGATTGGCTGGGGAATACCGGGATTCGTAAAAGCCCACATTCTGGCAGGAGCAAAACCCACTCTGGCATTTCCATTTGACCTCCACATTTTTCCAAATCCAAACAGCGGAAAGATTATGTACATCGAATTGCTGGAGTCAAATGCAGTGGGCGATGCACAATATAAAATCACTGACTCAAAAGGTGCATTGGTTTTGAAAAGCAATATTCATTTTGATCTGAGCAATCAGCGGATCGGGATAGACCTTCCCAAAATGAGGGCCGGAATGTATTTCCTCCAGATCGAAATGGGTGGCCGATCCTTCAGCCGTAAAGTGGTGATGCATTAGGACCGTTCCGGATTCCGTCCTCTATTTCGCAGCCTGATTTTTTTTGAATTGCCTTCCGCCTAGTTTTGCGGCTTTTAACACACAACCATGTCCCGCCAGAAAAGTAAACGATTTGCCGAGAGCAAGCAGATGGACCACATTCTTGAACTTGGCAAGGAGGATTACCTCTCGATGCCGGGTCGCTGGCATTCGGATTTCTTTCAGAATCAGAAACCACTTGTTCTGGAACTGGCTTGTGGTCGAGGTGAATACAGTTATGGTCTGGGCAAAGAATTTCCGGAGAAAAACTTTGTGGGAATGGACATCAAAGGTTCCCGGATTTACGTGGGAGCCAAAGCCGCATTGGATGACGGACTTCCCAACATTGGGTTCCTTCGTGCCAAAATCGAAAACGTCAGAAGCTTTTTTGGATGGCAGGAAGTATCGGAAATCTGGATCACGTTTCCGGATCCCCGCCCCAAAGACAAAGACGAAAAACGTCGCCTCACCTTTTCACGGTTTTTGAAACTGTACCAACACATACTCAGGCCAGACGGTATCCTTCATCTCAAAACCGACAACCGGCCGTTGATGGACTATTCGGTTGAATCGGTTCAGGCTTTTGGAGGCGAGGTAATTTGTCTGACGTACGATTTGTACGAATCGGAATGGAAGGACGAGCATCATGGAATTCAGACCTACTTTGAGGATAAATTCACCAAAAAGGGCTTCAAAATCAACTACATGAAATTCCGTCTGCCATTATTGGCGGAACCCGATGGACCCACACCGCCGATTTATTTCCGGGGTGAAGCGGTGAGCAAAACAGCGGAAACGGAAGAACAACATTGATACTTTCAATTCAGTCATTAAGATGATACGGGATTAACTTGCGGCGACGAATTTCGTCTGAAAAACGCTACATACTTTGAACCAAAAAGGATTTTTCATTACCGCCATCCACACCGATTCCGGCAAAACGCTGGCATCGGCCATTCTTACCTACGCTTTAAAAGCCGATTACTGGAAACCCGTTCAATGCGGAGAACCAGCCGATACCGACCAGATCAAAAGCTGGTTGGGTTCTGAAATAGTTTGCCACCCGGAGCGATACCGTCTGCAAACTCCGGCTTCTCCACATTTTGCGGCTGAAAAGGAAGGTGTGTCGATCCTTTTATCCGATTTCAAACTGCCCGACACCAGCAACAACCTCATTGTAGAAGGCGCCGGTGGTGTGTTGGTTCCGGTTTCTTCAAGGGAGACAATTGCCGATCTGATCGAGCAACTCGGGCTGCCCGTTATTCTGGTGATCAACCATTATCTGGGCGCACTCAATCACGGAATGCTTACGATCCGCGAACTGAAACGACGACAAATTCCTTTGGCTGGAATTATTTTCAATGGAGTCGATTTTCAGAATGCAGAATCGATACTTTTACAGGAAGCCGGATGTCCCTGCCTCCTTCGTATTCCGATAATGGAAAGCGTGGGATTGGAACAGATCCGTCAGTTAAGTACACAACTCCAATGGAACCACTAAACCAATCCCATGTCTGGCATCCCTACACACCGGGGATTTCGGGCAATGAAATCTGCATCGACCGGGCCGAAGGCGAATTTCTGTACACCAAAGACGGACGGAAAATTCTGGATTGCATCAGTTCCTGGTGGGTGAATACACATGGGCACGCCCACCCTTACATAGCCGAAGCCATTGGAAAACAGGCGCATAAATTGGAGCAAGTGATCTTTGCCGGCTTCACACACGAACCAGCCGAGACACT
>CAMCXM010000111.1 GCA_945883425.1 Spirosoma fluviale | reverse complement strand
ACACGGGTTACAATGAGGTATCGCATTGGATTGACAGACGAAATCTCCATCGCATCAATTTGTTCCGACACCTTCATAGAGCCCAGTTCGGCGCCCATACCGGAACCAATTTTCCCCGCACAAATGAGAGCCGTGATGACAGGTCCCATTTCCCTGATCAATGAAGTGGCCACCATATTGGGCAACAAGGTCTCGGCTCCAAACTGCAGCAAAACCGGACGGGACTGGATCGTGAGCACAAGACCCATGATAAATCCGGTCACGGCAATGAGCGGCAGCGATTTATTGCCTACCTGATAGCATTGGTAGAAAAACTCCCGGAACTCAAATTTTGGGGAATTGCTTCCCTGAACGTCCGCCAGATAAACAATGCGACAGAGGCTACATCTTCAAAAAATTCTTTCATTATGTTGAAAATCAATGGGTCGTACTCAACAACATTCCTTTCATTTCAGTCCCGAGCAGAAAATAAAAGCGACATCGCAGACCGTGTCCCAATTCGGAACTTGAAATCTGATGTTTTGCATGAAAGGGAAATACTGTTTTATCTCTCAAAGAATGATCAACAAGATGAGAAGGATGATGATAATGCCGCCAACGGAAATGTAAACGCCGCCTACCTGTTTATTTTCTGTTCATTGGTCGATTTCTGAAGGTCTGATTTAATGAGCCGAAGTTCCGATTTCAACGATTCTCTTTCCTCCGGGTCCAGGGTTGACCTGTCAATTCCCTTAATCTCCAGAACCCGAGAAATAAGTTGTTGGATTTCAGACTCATTGCGAACATGAGTAACTTCCTCACCATCATTTGAATCCGTTCTATTTTCGCCAGATGAGGAAAATACAGGGGTTCCGAAAGCAAGAAGGAGGATCAGAATGGCTCGAAAAAATGCCAGACACGTGGAAGAAATGAATCGATTTTTCATATCCAAAGATCCTCATTATCAATCGGTAAAGAATTACACAATTTCAGAATCTCTTATAGAGTTTCACTTGTAGATAGAACCGTCGTATCCTAAATGTAGATTTGCAGACTTGTGATGCAGAATGGAAATCCGCACGTTTGAATTTGACTCAGCCACCTACCTTGATTCTCTTGAAATACGAGATGAGGTTTTAAGAAAACCGCTGGGAATGAGTATTTACAACGACAATCTGGATATGGACCGGACCGATTTTCATATCGGAGCATTTCAAAACGGCAAACTTGTGGGTAGTTTGATTCTGCATCCTTTACCCGATGGTGAAATCAAAATGAGGCAGGTGGCTGTACGTTCACAGCTTCAATCTTTAGGAATTGGGAAGGCAATGATTGCATTTGCCGAATCATTTGCAAGCGAGAAGAGCTTCAGCAAAATGGTATTAAATGCCCGGAAAGTAGTGTTGGGCTTTTATGAAAAACATGGATATGAAGCCGTAGGAGAGGAATTTCTGGAAGTTGGGATTCCTCATTTCAAAATGAAAAAACAGCTTGCACCTAATCCGGAGAATTAATATCCCAGGAGGTGTGCCAGATTAATTGCTATTTGTAAAGACTCAATCCAGTATCAGGATTTATTCCGGGAGCGTTCACTTTCGGAAATCAAATCAACTCCTGAACCATTTACATGATGGCAATTTTATTCCGTAAGCTGGCAATCGCTGCTTACATGATCCTTCTCATTCCTGATTTGGCAAATAGCCAGGACAGCCATTACGCTACCCAACAGTTTGGAAGTCGCTCTACCTTAATGGGCGGCGCAACAGTGGGTTATGCACGCGACAACTCTTCCATTTTTTACAATCCGGGTTCTCTTTCATTTGTCGACAGCAATTCGATAACCCTCACTGCCAACATGTATCAGATGGAGCATTTTCGTATGGAGAATCCAACAGGTGCCGGAGAACATCTGATTCATTCCAGTGTTGGCTCTGTGCCATTGATGGTAGGCGGAATGCTGGGTCAGGGTAAGAACCGGTTCAAGATTGGATATGGCGTGATTTCGCCCACCAACTTCAGTTTCAATTCCACTACCCGGACGGAAGGCATTTTCCCCGTAGTAAACGAACTAGAAAGTCCGGGAAATGAGGAATTCATCGGACAATCGACCAAACGTTCTCAACTAAATGAAGTGGTGGGTATTCTGGGTTTTGGTTACAAACTGAACCAAAATTGGGGCATTGGACTGGCCAATATGGCGATGGGCCGTTCGCAGAATTTCAGTCAAAATTCCTATGCCCGGTTTTACCTCAATGACAGCAAAAATACGCTTAGCACCTATTCCAACGGACGGGAACTGCAGTTCTTTCATCTTCGTTACGGTATAAAACTTGGCGTTTGCTACCGGAATAAAGGGTTTTCAGCCGGATTCGCTTTCATGCCCCCCACCATCGGTATTGCTGGCAGCGGCAGTGTAGCTTCTGATGTTTTGGGCACCAATTTATGGTTTGAGAATGCCAGGCAGGATGTAGTAGCGAATGACCGCCAGCAAAAGCTTGCCATTCAGTATCGGTCATCATTTATGGTTTCGGCAGGCTTGAACTGGAACCGGGGAAGATCGTCTTTTGGCCTGGCAGCACAATTTCACGGACGGAAACCAGAGTACCTTGTTTTCGATCCCGCTGTTTCAGGATTTGCCTTACCGGCAAAAATGTATGAACAATTGGGTGGGCGACGTTTTCTTCAACTGAAAGACGGTGCCAGACCTGTTTTCAATTTCAGCTTTGCCTATGAATACAGTTTGTTCCGGAATCTGAATCTGATCGCAAGTTTTGCCACAAACCAGACTTCATACGACACCGGACTTGACTCGTGGCAAGGATTGAAAACCCAGATTTCAACCTGGGATCTGTATCATGTACGGATGGGCCTGACCGTAAAACAGGGGCATAGTCAGCTTTCGCTGGGGCTTTTATATGGCTTTGGAAACGATCCCTCAAGATCTGTCCAGGGAGAATTCAATGTGACAGATGAGAACCAGTTACTCAATCCAGCTCCGTCCGTAACAAAAGCAGGTTACTATTCAGTCGGCCTGTTGCTGGGATATTCGTTTCTGTTGTTCGATATCTGAACGCCGGGCAACCAGGCGCTATTTAACCAGGTCGAGCAGTTGCTCTTTCGATTGGTATCCCAATGCTTTGCTGACTTGTTTCTGATTTTTGAAAACCATCAAAGTGGGAAGACTCTCCACGGCAAGTTCTTTTAATAAATCCGGATTTTGATCGGCATCAATCCGAAGAATGACCAATTTATCATTGAGAGAAGTTTCCATCTGATCCAGGTCGGGTTTCATCTTTTTGCAGGGACCGCACCAAACGGCAAAAAAATCGACAAGAACCGTTTTGTCTGTTTTCAATAGTTTCTCGAAATCGGCTTTCGTCATTCCCTTGCTGGCGTTGTTTTGTGCACCGGGTTTTTCTTCAGGCATTCCTTCCGAGCGCCAGCGGATCATTCCTCCATCAAGTTCAAACACAGAAAGAAAACCGGCATTCCGCATCATTTTTGCAGCGGAACCACTTCTGCCACCACTCAGACAATACACAAAGACGGGTTTCTTTTTATCAAGGCCCGCGATTCCTTTTTCGAAATCGGCGCCGTTCCAATCAACATTAACCGCTTTGGCGATATGGCCACCTTCAAATTCCCCGGGTGTGCGTACATCCAGAAGAGTTGCTTCCGGCATGGAACCAACTTGTTTGGCGAACTCAGCTGGTAAGAGATTTGTTTTCGACTGATTCTGTCCGGATGAACAGGAAAAAAGATTAAAAAGAGCAAAACTGAAGAGCCAGAAGAATTTCATTGATATGTTTTTTAAAGGATCGGTTATGAATCGCAATATGTGTGATGGTTGATTTACTTCTTTGAATTTTGTTGAATGATGCTTTGAAGATCCCGGGCCTGAACCACTCCGGATTTGCGCCAGGTGACGGCTCCTTTCTGGAAAAGAATCAAAGTCGGCACACTCTGGATTCGGTAAGCAGCCGCAACTTTGGGATTCTTGTCAATATCTACTTTGAGGATGGTCACCTTCTCCCCCATTTTTGATTTCAATTCTTCCAGAATGGGTTTCATCATTTTACAGGGTCCGCACCATTCGGCTGAAAAATCAACCAGCACATTTTCGCCTGTCTTGATAATATCGTTAAATGCTGCCATTGTTGTCGTCGGATGAAAATTTACCAATGGCGCAACTAACATAAGAAAGAGCATTTACGCCTGCCTTCTTTAAACCTGAAAGTGAGCCTTTTTCCGGATATCCGATTCCTTCCAGTTTATTCTTTACTTTCTGAATTTCAAATCCCTCCAGATAGGAAAAGGCAACCGTACCCTCCTCCACATTCACTTGCGGATGATCGAGTTCCGGAAAAGAACGGAGCACTTTCAGGATGGAGCTGGCACATCCGGTGCACTTCAGATTGTCGATTTCAAATATGGTATTCATTCGGGGGTTGATTTTATTTTGATTTCTGAGAACTCTACATCATCCGGGTCTCTGCTCCTTAAGTTGCTTCGGGGAACCGAACAACCTCTGGCTCCACAACCGGTATTCATAATAACCTGCAACAATAAGAGTGCCGAAAGAAATCCCAACAAGGCGTTGCCATCCTGCCATGCCATCCAGGCAACTGCCCCACTGAAAATGAGACGAATCACCCGCATGACATGCCAGTCGGTAAGGAGCATTTGCTTTGAAAACACCATCAGCGGATTTTGTTTTGAAGAGAAGACCATCCGCCACCATTGTATACATTGGTGTATCCAGCCGATGCCAATTGATTTTTTGCAGTTGCACTTCGCATGCCGGAAGCACAGCAGGTAATAATGGCTTTCCCTTTCGGCAAACGGCTCAACTGACTTCCCAGAACATCCAACGGAATATTCACAGCACCTGCAATGTGGCCGGACATAAATTCTCCTTTTGAACGGACGTCCAGAATGACAGCTCCATTTGCCATCAATTCATTCCAATTGGTATCAGGAGCTGACGTAAATAGCTTTTTCAATATTCCAAACATAGGATCAGGCCGTTTGAAGTTTTGAATTCACGCCCAACCAGCTTCCTGCATTGGAGCAATCAATTCCCAGAGATTTCATAAACATGGTGGCCTGCCCGCTTCGGTTGCCACTGGCGCAACAAAATTGAATGGGCTGAGGCAAAGCTTTCACATCTTCCACCCGGTCTGGTAACTCTTGAAGAGGAATGTTAATACTTCCTTTTATGTGGCCTCCCAGAAATTCAGAAGGTGTTCGTACATCGATAATTGTCATAACAAGTTGGTTTTTATGGTTGTTTGATTTCATTTTTATTGCCCAGCGTGGTGAAGGACAGTCCGCCCATTACACCACCATAAATGGACGAAGTCCAAGGGTTTGATGTGATTGGGCAGGAACCTGTCGAACAACCGACAAACTGAAACCAGGCGTATCCAGCGATGGCACCCAGCACAATTCCGAGTATGGTCATTCCATGTTTTTGAAGATGATTCATAGAATTATAAAGCTTATTGTGAGACAACAGCCATATGTTAATTGGCTGAAGAATCTTTTTTTGGCCGGGTAGATATCCCGAATGGCAGGTACAAAGGGCAGAAACTGATGAATGATGTGAGGACAAATATTCCTGACAGCACGAGGAGAAGGATGGCAGTTGTTCCCGCGAGATGTCCAGTGGCATAAAGTGCAACGACAACGATTGAAATGAGGACTCGCAGAATGCGGTCAAAGGTTCCCATATTTGGTTTCATAGATCTGGTTTGTAAGTAGGCTGCAAAACTACTTCCCGGCCGACTCGTGGTTGGTTACATTTGTTACATACACGCCCTGGCGTCCCGGACAACAGATCGATTCAAATGTCCAAACCTGATGAAATGAACCACAATCAGAAAAGACAAACATTCAGCAATTTTTTCATAAAGATCTGAAGAAGAGCATCATCAAAACATCTGAATCTGTCAATATGGATTTTTTACATTATCCCCAAATCTAATCCATATTTAACTTGAAGTTCTTTTCCATTATTGCGGCATATTGCGACTTTCTTTTCGCATTCATTTTTTTATGCCTGACAAACTTCCGAACAATCCGTCGACCTGGTTTCGATATGATGCCCCGGCGAGTTTATCCGTTTTTTTTGTAGCACTTCCACTTTGCCTTGGCGTTGCTCTTGCATCTGGTGCACCTCTGGCATCTGGCTTACTGGCAGGTGCCATTGGAGGAATTGCTGTCGGAATTCTGAGTTCTTCTCATGCCAGCGTCAGTGGACCGGCAGCTGGTATGGTGGCCGTTGTTCTGACATGCCTGGACCAACTGAAGAGTTTTCCTGCTTTTGGTCTGGCGTTATGTATTGCCGGACTTTTTCAAATTGTGGCCGGCTACCTCAAGGTGGGTCTTATTTCAGCATACATCCCCAAAAATATTATTCAGGGACTACTAACGGCAATTGGCATCATTCTGATATTAAAACAAATACCGCATGCCGTTGGTCTTGACCGAAGTTACGAAGGCGACTTTTCATTTTTCCAGAAAGATGGTGAAAACACCTTTTCAGAAATCTGGAAAGCCACTTCCTATTTCACCCCTGGCGCCATACTTCTTTCTCTGACATCGGCCATTATTCTGCTTATCTGGGATAAAACGCCACTCAAAAAACTGGTATTCTTCCCACCGTCCTTATTTGTCGTTGTTTTTGGAATAGGAGCGAATTCCGTTTTATCGCTTTACTTTCCCGAACTCGCCATTGCGGAAGAGCATATGGTTCATCTTCCATCCATTCGTAATGGTGATCAGCTTCTCACATTTCCAGACTGGTCGTCCATTTTGAACAACAAAGTCTGGATCTCTGCTTTTACCATCGCGGTTGTAGCGTCGCTTGAAACCTTGATAAATATTGAAGCTACTGACAATCTGGATCCATACCGAAGAGGAACTCCGCCAAATAAAGAGTTGTTTGCTCAGGGTATCGGGAATTGCGTTGCTGGGCTGATCGGTGGAATTCCCATCACGTCAGTGGTTGTCCGAAGTTCTGTCAATCTTCAGGCCGGTGCCAGAAGTAAGGCATCGACCATTCTTCACGGCATCTGGTTGCTGATCGGATTCTTTTTTCTGTCCGGCATTCTGAATCAGATTCCGCTGGCTGTATTAGCCGCCATCCTCATTATGGCCGGTTATAAGCTGGCTAAAATTGAAGTTTTCACTTCGATGTACAAAAAGGGCTTTTCCCAATTTATTCCTTTTCTGGTGACATGTCTGGCGATTGTATTTACAGACCTTCTGACCGGAATTATCATTGGTTCCGGAGTGAGTATCATTTTCCTTTTGAAAAGCAATCTGGAAAATCCGTTTATGGTGGTGGAGGAAAAGAAACACATTGGCGAAACCATGCGGATTACCCTGCCGAATCAGGTTTCATTTCTGAACAAAGCCCGGATTCTGAAACAACTCAGAAAAATTCCGAAGAAAGAAAAGGTGATCATTGATGCTACTCAAACCCACTTTATTGATCCCGATGTGGTGGAAATCTTCCAGGATTTCATGAATACCGAGGCAAAGCAAAAAGGAATACAATTGAATATTCTGGGAATGACCGCACTGGGTGAAGGACAGGATCACATAGAATTTACCGGCGTTCTCAACAAAGAAGCGCAGCAAAACCTGCATCCTGCTGAAATCCTGAATCTTCTCAAAGAAGGGAACAAGCGTTTCATGGAAGGAAACCCTTCCCATAAATATTTCGGACAGCAAATTCTGGCTACATCCGACAATCAGAATCCTATGGCGGTGGTGGTAAGCTGCATTGATTCCAGAACCAGTCCTGAACTCATTCTGGATGCGGGAATCGGAGATTTGATTTCCATTCGGATTGCCGGCAACATCATTAAAGAGTCCATTGTCGGAAGTGTTGAAATTGCCTGTAGTGAAATTGGTGTAAATCTGGTAGTGGTGATGGGGCATTCAAACTGTGGTGCCGTTACGCAGGCAATGCATGGCAACGAAAGTGGAAATATCAAATGGATCAGTTCAGAAATTGAACCCAGCATAAAAAATGCAGGGTTAAGAGAACCCGAACGGACTGAAATTACGCCAGCCTTTATCAATCAGGTCGCTATGCTGAATTTACGCCACTCTGTGTTGAAGCTGAAACGATTGAGCCCCTTTCTTGAGGAAGGAATTAAAAAAGGGCAAATCGGACTGGTGGCAGGATTCTATGATACTACGACAGGCAAAGTGACATTTGACAAAATGGAATATTCCGGAAGCACATATGTCTTACCAGTGAGCGAATCCTCTGAGATTGCATAAATAATAACGACTCGGAATCCATAGAGGATTATTCCTAATGACCAGATTGCAAATACTTTAGAGAATCAAACCCAAAAGTTTTCAACTATCGTTGCTGGCTTCATAATCCCAGATTATGCAATAGGATGTAAATGATTGATTTTCTATGTTTTGTAACCTCACCTAAATCCTCCCGAAGCCAGTTCGGGACAAGTTCACCAAGGTAGAGGACTTAAGTTGAAAATCAATCATTTGTGAACCAAAAGCTATTTCCATTGCGGAATTTGGGATATTCCAGAGAACCATTCAGTTTCATGAAAGTATTATCAGATTCACTTTTCGATCAAGACAATCCTATGAAATAAAAAAACAGAGGAGACCCTGAAAGATGAAGCTGTCTGCAATCCTTATTTTCGGTTTACAAAATAAACACCGAGCAGTATTCCCAAAAGGCCAAGCCCCTGCACGATTTCAACAGGCTCACCATCGGCAACTCCCCATAAAACCGAAACGATCGGCATGATGTAGGTGACCGAACTGGCGGTTAGAGGCCCGGAAATCTGAATAAGTTTGTTGAACAAAACCAGGGCAAGAGCTGTCCCAAACAAACCGAGTATGGCTACATAGCCTGCTGCCTCCAAGGTGCCGTCGACATACTGCACTTTATGGACAAAATCAGTGCAGCCAAATAAAACAAATGTGGCAATCGGTCCAATGGTGACGATGATGGCTGCTGAAAGTGCCAGTGGTTCAAAATTTGAAAAACGGATTTTGAGGAGATTCACATTCAGTGCGTACAGCACCGTGGCAAATATCACCGGCCACACATAGGCATTTACTTCAAGAGCTCCACCTGATTTCATAAATGCCAGAACGACAGCACCACCGAGTCCGATCAGAAGTCCCATCCATTTTATCCAATCGTATTTCTGTTGAAAGAAAATGGTTCCGACTAAAACGGTGAATAAGGGTGTAACGGCATTCAGCATACCGGAAAGTGAACTCTGAATTTTGCTCCCGGCCCAGGAAAACAACATACTGGGAAATAAGCTGCCAATACTACCAGCCAGTAAAAGCCAGCCCCACATTCCGGACGGTATCTTTTTGCGTTGAACCCAGAAAATGGGAATGAAAGCCAGAAACGCATAAAAAATGCGGAGTGAACCCACCTCAAGCGGAGAGAGAATGACACTGGCTTTTTTAATAAGAATGAAAGAAGTCCCCCAGATAAGGGATGTGATGCCAAGCAGAACGAAGCTTAGATTGCGATTTGCCGGTGAACTTTCCTGCATCAGGCTTCCACAAAGGCAAAGCGATTCCGAATATCATCCAATGTTTCCAGTACTTCTTCCGACGAATTGGAGGTAACCAGTTTCATCCGGAATGGCTTGAAATCGGGAATATGTTTGAAGTAGTTGGTGTAGTGCCTTCTCATCTCCACGAGACCCAATCCGGGTCCTTTCCATTTCAATGAAAATTCAAGATGCGATTTGCAGACATCGACACGTTGGTTTATGTCTGGTGGCGGTAGATGTTCACCGGTTTTAAGAAAGTGTTTTACTTCGTTGAAAAACCAGGGATACCCGATCGCTGCCCGACCGATCATGATACCATCGACACCATACCGGTTTTTATATTCGAAAGCTTTTTCGGGTGAATCGATATCGCCATTACCGAAAATCGGAATGGTGATCCGTGGATTTTCTTTGAGGCGACCGATCAGTGTCCAGTCAGCATCGCCTTTATACATCTGAACACGCGTTCTTCCGTGAATGGTGAGTGCCTGAATGCCAATGTCCTGCAATCGTTCCGCTACCTCCAGAATGTTCTTAGTGGTATCATCCCAACCCAGTCTTGTTTTCACCGTAACCGGAAGGTGACTGGCTTTGACAACGGTCTCCGTCATCTTCACCATTTTGGGAATGTCCTGAAGAAGGGCAGCACCAGCTCCTTTGCAGGCGACCTGTTTTACAGGACAGCCATAATTGATATCGACCAGATCAGGACCGGCGGCGGTGGCGATTTCAGCTGACTTCCGCATGCTTTCGATATCCGAACCAAACAACTGAATTCCGATCGGACGCTCATATTCGAAAATATCAAGCTTTTGTACACTTTTGGCAGCATCCCGGATCAAACCTTCTGAGGAAATAAACTCCGTGTACATCAGGTCGGCTCCGTTCTGCTTACAGACCGCCCGGAAAGGCGGATCGCTCACATCCTCCATAGGAGCAAGCAACAAAGGAAATTCCGGAAGCTGAACAGGACCAATCGATGGCATAGATGATAAAATGCGTTTGAGGCCGCAAATATAAGGAAATAAGCAGGTTGAAGGTTATATCAAACGGAATCCGGCAAACAACGAACCGTCGGGAATCAGTCTTGTTTTGTCGAGCGATACAGTTTCACATCCGAAAAAAGCCCCATGTTGATGAGCTTTTTAAGCTCCTTCCTTGAAGGCGACAGATTCCATTTTTCCTCATCCGGATTTTCTTCACCGTCCTTTTTCTCTTTCGCAACAAATTCTTCATTCTCCAGAAGATGAAGAATGGAATCAGACTGAATGCGGCACAGGAGAATTCCTTCTTTCGTTTTCCTCAGAATCCGAACTTTGTATCCTTCGCCTTTTTCCTTTTTCTGATTCAGGAAGTAGTAACCTTTGAAATAGCGGGCTTCATCCCCTTTCTCCATTTCCAGCAAGGTCTGGTTCACATTGGCTTCAATATGAACTGATTCCGAATCGCTGTCCGTGTTCACACTAACATTTACTTTCACAGCAGAATCCTTCGCATGAATCGTGGCATGGATGGACTCATCGCCACCGCCGTCATCAGAAGAACCTTCTGCTATCCATACTTTCTTCTCATGCACATGAAGCCAGGAGGAATCGGCTTCACAAAAAAATGTGCCCTGAAATGTCTTTTTCAGGACGGCATCCGGATCAACGCCTTCGGGCTGAGCCTGGTTAAATGTGACACGATCTTCTTCACAGGAAGAAAATAAAACTACAGCAAACAGAAGGAAAAACCATCCATTCCATTTTAGGATCTGATTCAAACTACTTTTCATTTTTGAAATTTTCACGGTTTGGAAGATAAAACTATGTGTTGAAGCGGCCATAAAAATACAAGCATCAGAATCCAGGGACTTTGCCAGCCACCAATATCAAATATAATCCAGGTGCCCAAATGAAACAAGAATCCTCCGATGCAATTAATATAACCCCAACGTGGAAATCTCCATTGGATTGCGGTGGTTAGCTGGAAAAGAAGTGCCGTCAGTAAAGTGAATTCCGGTAAAAACGGAACGGATCCAATCCATTCGCAGACGGGACCGGGGTGCAACCAGCACAAGTTCCGAAAATGTTGATCGTTGATCCAGCTCAACCCGGAGATCAATAACTTCTCAAGACCGGCAAAAAAGTAACAACCCCAGATGCCCGCCTGAAACAAACGGAAACCGTTATATCCACCTTCCGGAAACCTTCGCCAGTAAAACAGCCAGATGACCAGAAAGATATTGGCAGAAAACAGACTGGCGTATGTATGGTCGATTTTCCCAAAACCAAAAAATACTGCCAGCAGCCAGGTCCAGAAAACCAAACCCGCTACTGCAATCCAGGCTGGCAGTTTGTCTGATGGCTTCCACTTAGAAAGCAGGAAAAAAGCGCAGACTGCAAAGGCAAAAATCACGACAAACTGGAGAATCCAGATGGGTGGAAAGGCCGGAATGAGTTCCCGGAAAATGGGTAGTGGCGAATAAAATGGTTTCCATTGGTGACGGACCGTCAGTTCTTTGAGCAGATCGGGAAGATAAATAAGCTGTATCCCAAAATACAGCCTGACTTTCCAGATCAGTGATTTTTCGGGTACCTGAAATGGGGTTCCGTCCTTTAAAAAAGAAATCAGATAGCCTGCCAACAGAATCAGGAGCAGCCACCGGAATTTGATCTGATGAAGAAATTCGGTGAGAAGTTCGGGCCCAAAGGTTTTGAGCTTGAGTTGAAGAGCCGGATAAAACCGGATAAACCCGGATTCCGAATTGCCAGCCCGGGCCGATTCAAGAATGGATTCACCAATTGGCTCCAGACCCCAAATGAGGAAAAAACCAGCAAAGGCCGTGATTATCCAGGGAAGCCAACGTTTCATGGTTTGGGATAAATTAAAAGTTGAACGTCAGAAGAATTCCCCACCTCTTGAATAATCAGAACCGAATCGGGTTTGGTTCGAAGACTGGCCCGGATTTTATCGGCCAATTCCGGACGGTACGCCGGAGTCCGGAAGGCTTGTTCTGCCTGCAAAGGGAAGTAGTTCTGATCAAGGTATTCGTTTCCTGCCGACAAGGTTTGCCAACTTCCGGCCACTTTCATTTCTATGTGAAATTTTTTCGTTTCACCCGGTTGCCCGGAAATGCCGGCAAACATC
>CAMCXM010000110.1 GCA_945883425.1 Spirosoma fluviale | reverse complement strand
GGGCGGTGGTATCGAAATAAATTTTCTTTGGCATTTTGTTACAGTTTTTAGGTTAAAAGAATGATGATTAAAGAATTGCGAAAATGTCTGACTCTCTCATAATGAGATAATCTTTGCCATCTACTGTAATTTCGGTTCCGGCATATTTGCCATACAACACATTGTCACCCACTTTTACCTGAGGCTTCACGACGGTTCCATTTTCGGCTGTTTTTCCTTCGCCAATGGCTACGATTTCACCTTTCTGAGGTTTTTCTTTCGCTGAATCCGGAATGATGATCCCGGATGCGGTTCTTTCTTCTGCGGCAGCTGGTCTTACCAAGACCCGGTCTGCCAAAGGCTTAATGCTAACTGACATATATGTAATTTGATTGCAAGATTGATTTGCGAGAAAAGGAATGGTCAATTGATGTGCCAGTAAAATATAAAAGCCAATCGATCATAAGCTGGTGTCAAAAGGACAGACTTCGGGTGCATTGAAGAACGGATTAAACCACAATTCCTGAAAAAGACGGAAAATCTGTCATACGACCGGAAGGACATCTTAAATCTTAACGCAGGAATCGCAACGGTTAGCAGAGTGAATCTGCTCGTCAGATGCCGTCATCGTACGAACCGATTTCCTGAAATGTTTGTCGGTTACTCTCCATTCAAGAATGAATAAAGAGTAACCAACAAATTACATAGTACCAGATAAGATCACGAATCAACGCAATCAGACTTTTCTATTCCCATTCAATGGTCGCCGGCGGCTTCGAGCTGATGTCGTACACAACACGATTAATGCCTTTTACACGGTTGATAATCCGGTTGGAAACTTCGGCCAGAAATGAATGCGGGAAATCGACCCAGTCTGCCGTCATTCCATCCGAACTGCTCACTGCCCTGAGGCAAATAACCTGTTCATAGGTGCGTTCATCACCCATCACGCCAACACTGTAAACAGGCAATAAAATGGCTCCTGCCTGCCAGACTTTATTATACAAATCGAATTCCTTCAGTGCACCAATAAATATAGCATCTGCTTCCTGAAGAATGTGAACCTTGTGTGCATTCACATCACCCAGAATCCGGATGGCAAGTCCAGGTCCCGGAAAAGGATGGCGGTTCAGAATGTTAGGCTCCAGACCCAGAGCCGAACCCAATCTTCGTACTTCGTCTTTGAACAAACTTCGAAGGGGTTCAACTACTTTCAATTTCATCAATTCCGGCAGTCCACCCACATTGTGATGCGACTTTATGGTTACGGAAGGACCATTCACAGACACAGATTCAATCACATCGGGATAAATGGTGCCCTGTCCCAGAAATCCGACATTTTCAATCTTATGTGCCTCCTCTTCAAATACCTCAATGAAAATACGACCGATGGTTTTTCGCTTCTGCTCCGGATCGGAAAGGCCATCGAGTCCGGCATAAAAGCGCTCTTTGGCATCCACTCCGGTTACCTGTAAACCCATATCGCGGTATGAATGCAGGACATCCCGGAATTCATTTTTGCGGAGAAGTCCGTTATCTACAAAGATGCAAAACAAACGGCTTCCTATGGCCTCATGTAGTAAAAGTGCCGCCACCGATGAATCAACTCCCCCCGAAAGTCCAAGAACTACATTCTGATCGCCTGTTTGCTGACGGATGGACCGGATGGATTCCTCTATAAAATTGCTGGCCGTCCAGTTTGGGGTGGCTCCACAAACCGAAAAAACAAAGTTCTTCAGAATCTGCATCCCTTGTTCGGAGTGTACCACTTCGGGATGAAACTGAACACCGAAAATAGGCTGGCTTTCGTGTGCAAACGCTGCTACCGGAATAGTTTCGGTTGTGGCAATCACATCAAAGCCTGCTGGAAGAGCCGTAATCGTATCACTATGAGACATCCAAACCTCAGATGATTCGCGGATCTCATCCAATAACATCGTGTTTTTTGTCTTTTTCAGATGGGCTCTTCCGTATTCACGGACGGTACTCGGCGATACTTCTCCACCCATTTTCTGGGCGATGAACTGAGCACCGTAGCAGATTCCCAGAACCGGTACATGTATGGAAAACCAGTCTTTTCCCGGAGAAATCGGTTCATCTTCCCGAACCGACCGAGGACTTCCTGAAAAAATAACACCGAGTATTTCATCGCCGGTTTCTCCATTAAAATAATAGGGAACCACCTCGCAATATACTTCTAACTCCCTGATTCTTCTGGCAATTAGCTGTGTGTATTGAGAACCAAAATCGAGAATGAGAATCTTTTTTTGCATGCACAAAGGTATAAATGTCTGCTTTTTTTCCTCATCAATAATCATGTAAGAATAGATTTGAAACATGAAACGGGAGAACCAAATTTAGAGGGCTATTTTGTGCCCGTTGGGAACATGCACTGCGGTCGTGCACGTTCATTATCATTTGAATAATTAAGAAACTATGTACCATCTACATACCACTGCATTGGAGCTCAAAGAATCGACCTTCCAACACATCGTGTCGAAAGACCTTTCTTCTGCCGGAAATCAGGATGCTGGTAATCCAAACCGTCTTCGTGCCATCGCCGATCTTTCATTTGATCTTTTGTCGCAGGTACAGAAGCTGGAGAAGTTGCAGAAATTACAGCAGCTGTCGAAGACCGAACAGGCAGAATATCATTCAACTGTTCGCCTCATTGGCATCATGATCCATATTCTGGATGAATACAATTACCAGGACAGAGAGATGATGGATGCTCTTACCCGCCGATACCAGAAATTTTCGGAAACCATTCACAACGCAGCTGCCTGAAGGCCATTGCGGGATAACTTCTGATAATTAAGCAGTTGCCCAAACGGTTGTTCCCTCTGTACAGTTGGTACAGATGTCAATTTCATTTCTTGATTTCAAAACAGATGCCCTGAACCGATGATATTCAGGGCTTTTCCATATAGAGCCGAACGATGCTTGACCGGTTTGACCCAGACTGTGCTGAGCGTCTTTGTCAAAACAACAAGGCACTACTTTTCCATCCCATGTCACCACACAGGAATGCCACATCTGCCAGCAATGGTTCAGAAGTGGGTTTTTAATCCGAAAGGTACCGTCCTTTTTACGGGCATACCGGCTGTATTTGTCCTGAACCGGCATCAGGTCTGATCCGTTTTCGAAATCGTAAATCTGGGCTGTCTTCAGTTTCACTTCATCCACACCCAGTTCTTCTGCCATTTTATATACATCCGCAATCTGATGTTCATTATGCCTCACGACCAAAAACTGAAATATGATGTGTGGGGTCACAGAATTCATTTCTTTTTTTAGGCGAACCAGATTCTTTGTTCCTTCAATCACCTTATCCAGATCTCCCCCAATCCGGTATTTCTCATACGTTTCCTGGGTTGTCCCATCCAGAGAAATGATGATCCGGTGAAGGCCTGATTCGATGGTTTTCCTGGCAATGTCTTCTTTCAGATAGTGAGCGTTGGTGGATGTGGATGTATAAATACCCTGCCGGGCAGCAACCGAAACCATATCCAAAAAGCCTGGATTCAGATATGGTTCTCCCTGAAAATAAAAGGTGAGGTACGCCAGATCTGGCGAGATTTCTTTAATCAACTTTTCAAAGTGGTTCTTCTCCAGCATTCCGGTTGGTCTGGAAAAGGAACGTAAGCCACTCGGACATTCCGGACAACGAAGGTTGCAGCTGGTGGTTGGTTCGATGGATATGCTCCATGGGTTGCCAATATGAACCACTTTTTTCGTCCACCTCGAAATAAAATATCCTGTCAGAAGCAGTATATAATTTCCAACCTTCCTCCATGAAAGAGTTGAAAATAAAACTTTGGCTTCCAGCCACTTGGATTTGTTATTTTGAAACACCACGAAATTGCTTTTCTGATTTTTCTTTCCGTGCAAATATCCTTCCTAATTTTGAAACCGGATGCCAAATGGAAAAACAAGACTTAAGACCCTGCTCGTCAACCTGATATGGCTGTCTTTTATCGTCTGTTCTTACGGACAACCGAAGCAATGGGAGTTCGCAGATCTGAAAGGTACCCATAAATTTTCTGTTTCGGCAGATACCGCATATGCTTTGATGGAAAATCTGTTTTGCATCCGTCTGGGTTCAGAATCTGTTGTTGTGGAGGGCGATCTTTTCCATCCGGTATTGCGGAGCCGCAATGAGCAGTTTCTGCCACTGACCCAATCCTTTTTTATGTCCGACAACGGAAGAGTGGCCCGGTTATACAGTCGGAAAAATATCAACCAGCCTCTCCCGCACATTTTCAAAAGCATCAAGCTTTGGAATGGCCGGATTCTTGGTAAGACCGATATAAAGTGTGTGTTTAATCCCACGGAAGCAGAAGAAATGGTGGCCGACTCATTCCGCATCGAAGCTTGCCGGTTGTTACTGTTTCGGGAGGATGGAATCCTGGAAGTAGACTCTGCATTGCGAACCCGCTTTTTTCCAATCCGATCCCTAAATCCAGACCTTAACCCCTTCTCCAGTTACATCCGAAGCGATACCGTCTGGAAACCGGTCAATGGTTCTGGTTATGATTTTGTGATACGCCCGGGCTGTTTCTGGTGGAACGACACCCTCCTTCTTGACTCGGCTGGAAAAAATGTGTACTGGCAAAGTCCGCACACAGCCAGAACAAGGATCGCCGATTCCATTTCAGTGATATCCAACCGATTTTCTATCATCCGAAAAAAAACATCTTATTATATTCTCACACCAGCTGGGAAGCGGTTGAAAGTGCCGTCAGTGAAAAAAGTGCTGAATCTCCGCGACAGTGTCTGTGCTGTGCAAACAAAATCCAGATGGATACTTTTTTCAGAGGCTGGCAATCGGTATCCGGTGAACAAAACAATTTCAGAACTGGGCTCGGTAGAAGAAGGAATGGTGATGGCCAAAGCAGGAAAGCGATATGGTTATATTGACCTGATGGGCTTCATCCGGATTTCGTGCCGGTACGATTCTTTGCTGCCATTTCAAACCGGTATTTCTGCGGCCCGACTGGGATCGGTGTGGGGATTTTTAGACCGGGATGAAAAATTAAAAATACAGCCACATTACCAAAAGGCAGGGTCCTTTTACCGGAATCTGGCATCGGTGGAAAAAGAAGGAAAATGGGGATTGCTGAATCGCCAAGGTGATTTTGTACAGCCTTGCATTTTTGATTCTGTTGTCGCTGGCCGCTTCACAGGATGGAAAACGGTAAAGGGTAACTGGACGGGCTGGTTAAGTACAGATGGGAAAATTTTGCTTGCCAACCGATATACTGATATTATTGAACCCTGTTCCGGATTCCTTCAGGTTTTGCGGGACGGGAAAACAGGCCTTTTTTCGTCAGAAGGAATTTCGGTCCTGCCAATCCAATATAGCAAAATATATACTGACCCAGAGACCCAGACACTAATTGCCAGATAAAGTAAAGGACTTATGAGTGCCATCGGAGGAATAATTGCACTGACCAAACCAGATACACCCATCCGTGAGTTTGTAACCCAAATCATGGACAGGATGCCACACCGTGGCCGGCAAGATCAGGGCTACATCACAATTAATGGAAACTATGTAAAGGAATTTTTCGGATCCGATACCCACAGTGCAGTCCGGAATTTATCACCACAGGCTCAAATCCATGAGGCACCTTCTGATGCCTGGTTTGCAATGGGCTATCGGCTGGGAATGATTTATCCGGATTTCCATCCGAAAGCGCATCAACCTTATTCAAACGACAGCAAAACGGTTTGGGCCGTTCTGGATGGAGAGATTTTCAATTCACTGGAACTAGCCAAAAAGATCAAAGCGGAAGGTCTAAGTATTGAAACTGATGATCAGATTGAAATTCTGGTGAAGGGTTACCAGCTTTGGCATGAACGGATTCTAAATATGCTTGAAGGTTCATTTTCTTTTGTTTTGTACGACAGAACGGAAGACAAACTCTTTGGCGCCCGCGATACATTTGGTGTAAAACCTTTTTATTATTCCCACGACGAAAATTATTTTGCCTTCGGCTCCGAACTGAAAAGCCTGTTTGGTCTGCCCTTCATTTCAAAAAAAATGAGCAAATCGGCTGTATACGATTATCTCATTCTGGGTCAGTCGGAAACCAATGTTCAGAGTCTCTTCAGGGGTATTTCGGAATTATCACCAGGAACTGCATTTTCACTTTTACTTCCGAAAGGCAGCATTAAAATCTGGAGTTATTTTCATTTGTCTACCGATTCCAAAATTGATCGTTACAGCCGAAATAAAGTTTCAACTCTGGCACACCGGCTTCGGAAGTCATTGGTTTCAAATGCAGGAAGCCATTTAAGTCCCGGATACTCCACAGCATACAGAATTACCTCCGATCTGGAATCCATTGTCTTTCCTTATCTTCTGAAAGAATCGATAAGGGAAATGCGGTCGCAGGAGAGGCCGGATCCATCCAGTATCTACAAAGGAATTTATGCTTCGGTGTATGACGCCCAGCAAGATCTGGAATATGCCAATAAAATGACCGATGAATTGGGTGTTGAGTTGCTTTCGGCTACCTGCACCTTCCGTGATTTCACTGAAAATCTCCTGAAAGTCTGCCATTTACAAGACATACCATTTACCAATCTGGATGTATTTGCCCAATTCAAAATGCTGGATAAGGCAAAGGAAATCGGTGTCAATATTATAGTTGAACCCATTGGCGGCCCACAGCTTTTTTCTGCATCCGATTCTCATTTTACCCAGTTTATGGAAGATGTTTTACTGAAAGGACAATACAGCCTGTTCCTGGACAATCTTCTGAATTCGCCCGGACCAATGTCGAAAAAGCTGAATATGATTTTTCTTCTGTCGAAGAAACTCCTCTTTAAGACCACCGCTGATGACATACGGGAAACTCTGTTTAAAAACAACCAGGAAGAGTTTTCGTACATCAAGGATAATTTCAAGGACAGGTACGCAAAGAACCTTGAAAATTCCATCAAGAGTATTCCGGAGAGCCTCAATCAGTTGCTTATTAATGAATTTGGCGGGCCGGTAGTAAAAGAAAGACTTCGAACCACCGACCGGAATTCACAGTATTTTGGTGTTGAAGTGAGGTTACCCTTTGCCAGTGACCGCAATTTGGCCGACACCATGATCAAATCGTCCAGCATTTATAAAGTCAGAGGAGGACAAACTGGTAACCTTTTGAGAAAAGCCATGCGGGGCATTATTCCGGAGACAACCTTAAAAAGCAGAGACCAGATACTCCGGTTGAAAAAAGAAAATCACTGGTTGCTTGACGCACGGGAAGAATTGAAGGAATTTATCACCCCGGATCTGGATGATTTCATTGATTCAAGAAAAGTAAAAAAAGACTGGGATCAGCTGTTTCTCAATTCCAATACCAAAAGGGATGACTTCCTTTGGAGGGTGATTAATCTTGGTATCTGGAGACATTTGTACTTTAATTAGTACCCGACAATCGGCCCAACGGCTGATCCGTATAGATTTCACTCACCTCAAAATTTTGCCATTATTCCCTTGAGTTTTTTGGATTTTCTGACGGTCTTCAGAATGTAATCTGATCATAAACAGGAGGGAATCTTGTTTCAGTTTTGCATTTGGAGAAATTCAGTTTAGTTTTGCAGCGCATTTGAGAGAGGGGACCGGAAGTCCCCTCTTGTTTTTTTAATGACTACGTCACAGGTAAAGGATCAGATAGAAGAATTTTTGCTTCAGAATCTCGAATCAACAGAACACTTTCTGGTGAAAGTAACGGTTGGTTCCGGGAAGGTGAATGAAGGCAAAGTCCAGATTTTAATGGACAGCGATGCAGGAATCACAATTGATGATTGTGCCGTTTACAGTCGTAAATTAGGCAAGTATCTGGATGAGAACGACTTCTTTGAGTATAACTACACACTGGAAGTTGCGTCACCGGGTCTGGATTTTCCTTTGACAAGTGAAAGACAGTTCCTCAAAAATATAGGTCGGACCTTGATTCTGGAATTAAAAGAAGGTGCTTCGGTAGAAGGAAAGCTTCTTGCTTTTGAAAAAGACATTCTGGGTATCGAAACAACTGAAAAAACAAAAGGAAAGAAAGTAGTGATCAACACTACAGAAATTCCACTTATAAATATTGCAAAAGCTAAAGTGACAGTTTCGTTTAAGTAAAAATGGATAGCAGAACGCTCATTGAATCATTTTCAGATTTCGCCAAACTGAAAAATATTGACAGGCCTACCATGATTAAAATCCTGGAGGAAGTTTTCCGGTCAATCCTTCGTAAGAAATATGTAGAAGACACCAATTTTGATGTCATCATTAACATTGATAAAGGAGATCTGGAGATCTGGCGTTTCCGTGAAGTCGTTGACGACGAATCGGAAGACATCTGGGATTACGATAAAATCCCGTTTACAGAAGCCATCAAGATTCAGAGTGATCTGGCTGTAGGAGATGAACTGGCAGAAGAAATCAACATCGAAGATGATTTCGGACGACGAGGTATTCTCACTGCAAAACAAACCCTGGTTCAGAAGGTAAAAGATCTTGAAAAAGAAAATCTTTTCCTTGCATATAAAGACAAAGTCGGCGATCTGATCATCGGTGAAGTTTATCAGGTTGGAAACCGGGAGGTTCTCCTGATCGATGGTGTTGGAAATGAACTGATTCTTCCGAAGAGTGAACAAATCCCAAAAGACCGTTACCGGAAAGGTGATAACATCCGTGCCGTTGTACACCGGGTGGAAATGATCAATGGTACTCCAAAAATCATATTATCACGCACCTCTCCTGTCTTCCTCGAGCGTCTGTTCGAACTGGAGGTTCCGGAAATTGATGACAATGTGATTGCCATCCGCAAGATCGTCCGCGAACCAGGTGAAAGAGCAAAGGTTGCTGTTGAATCGTTTGATGACAGAATTGATCCGGTAGGAGCCTGTGTGGGAATGAAAGGTTCCCGTATCCACAACATTGTTCGGGAACTGGAAAATGAAAACATCGATGTAATTAATTACACCGAAAATATGGAGCTGTACATTGCCCGTGCCTTGAGCCCGGCCAAGATAACCAGCATGAAAATTGATGAAAACGACCGCCGGATTTCTGTTTTCTTAAAACCGGATCAGGTTTCACTTGCAATTGGTAAAGGTGGGCAGAACATCAAATTGGCTGGCCGTCTGATCGGAAAAGAAATCGATGTCTTCCGCGATTCAGATGGATCGGAAGAAGAGATTGACGACATTGCACTGGAAGAATTCGACGATGAAATCGATACCTGGATTCTGGAAGAATTTAAAAAAATTGGATTGGATACGGCAAAGAGCGTTCTTTCGGTTCCGGTTGAAGACCTGGTACGAAGAACAGATCTTGAAGAAGAAACGATCAATGAAGTACTCAATATTCTGAAACAGGAATTTGAAGATTAACATCCAGCCACCAAACTCCCAAAAACCGAACAATTAAAGGAACACTGTAAAAGAAAGTATGTCTGAAGAAAGAATTTATAAAATACGTCAGGCCATGCAGGAATTCAATCTTGGATTGGATACCATCGTTGAGTTTTTGCATAAAAATAGTTCTCCCATCGAAAGAAGCCCGGTTGCAAAACTGACTGCAGGAGAGCTGGATCTGCTGCGTAAAGAGTATTCTTCTTCAGCACAGGAGAAAAAAGAAGCGTCCGGCATTTCGATCGGTCACAAGCACAACGAAAAAATTGTGATCGACGGCGATCTTCATAAAGAAAGAAGAAGACCATCCGAAGAAGAAATGGACGAGCCCATAGCCCGTCGAAACATCCACAATATTCCGGGTCCTCCAAAACCTACGCCTGCTCCGGCACCTCCGGTACCCACTCCAGTAAAAGTGCAACCGGTTGCAGTCGAACCTCCTTCTCCACCGCCCCTTCCTCCAGCTCCGGTTGAAAAACCTGCTCCACCTGTTGAAGCAGAGGCTCCGAAAGCTCCGGAACCGGCAAAAGTGGAAAAGATCTCAGAACCTGTTGTTAGCGAAACAACTTCTACAAAAACGGAATCGACAGAACCTGAACTTATTAAGGCGGAATCCGCCTCTGTTCAGGGATTAAAGGTGATTGGAAAAATTGATCTTGATGCCCGTAAAAAAGGCAGTAAACCAAAAACTGAGTCCACTCCTGTTCCTGCAAAACCGGAAGTTGAACCTGTAAAAAAGGAAGCTAAACCTGAACCTGTAAAAGAAGCCCCAAAGCCAGAACCCGTGGTGCCAACACCTGTCGTTCAGGCACCGGCACCAGAACCCACACCTGAAATAGTGGTGGAAGCTCCGGCCGTCAGCACACCAACTGAAGAGGCACCCGGTGTCGTAATTAAAGGGGAGGCAGATCAACTGAAAGGACTTACTGTCCTTGGAAAAATTGACCTCAAAGCATTTGAAAATAAGCCAAAGAATCCGTCTGAAAGCCGTTCAGAGGCAGAAAAGCGAAAACGCAAGCGTCTGAAAACCGGACCGGTTGCGGTCGGTGGATCTGGTGGAGCAGTTCCTGGAAGTCGTCCTCAGGGACCACCGCAAGATCGCCCACATCATCAAGGCGGTGGCCAGCAAGGTGGAGCTCCACGTCCTCAAGGACCGAATCAGGGTTCAGGCGGCCATCACAACCGTCCAAATACAGGCGGCCCTGGAAATCAGGGTGGTGGCCCAGGAAACAACCAAAATCGTGGCCCGGGAAATAATTCCGGAAACCAGGGTGGAGGAAATCGTCCTGGAAACAATCAGAACCGTGGTGGAGGAAACACAGGTGGTCAATCCAATTATTCGAACCGTCAGATTTCAGGACAGATTCGTGCTACGATGAACCGTGGTGGAGGTAAAGGCAAAAAGAAAAGCCGCGACCGAAACGACCGTTACAACAATGATGATCATGAAACATCAAAAATCCTCAAACTCACCGAATTTGTGTCGGTTGCCGATCTGGCATCTCTCATGGATGTTTCAGTGAATGAGGTGATTGCAACGTGTATGTCGCTGGGTATGTTTGTATCAATCAACCAGCGTTTGGATGCCGAAGCATTGACCATCATCGCCGATGAATTTGGATTTGAAACATCCTTCTCGTCCGCAGAAGAAGAAGAAAACATTGTCGAGTCTCTCGACTCAGCAGAAGATTTGGAAACTCGTGCACCGATTGTAACCATCATGGGACACGTCGATCACGGTAAAACATCCCTTCTTGATTATATCCGTAAAACCAAAGTGGTAGCATCCGAGGCAGGGGGAATTACCCAGCACATTGGAGCCTACAATGTTCGGACGGAATCAGGACGCAACGTTACTTTCCTCGATACACCTGGTCACGAAGCCTTTACCGCTATGCGGGCAAGGGGTGCCAAAGTAACCGATGTGGTTATCATTGTGGTAGCAGCCGATGATTCGGTGATGCCACAAACCAAAGAGGCCATCAACCATGCTCAGGTTGCGGGTGTGCCAATAGTAATTGCCATCAATAAGATTGATAAACCGGGTGCAAATCCGGAGAAAATTAAAGAAGAACTGGCACAGTTGAACTTGCTTGTTGAAGACTGGGGTGGAAAATACCAGTGCCAGGAAATTTCAGCCAAGAAAGGAATTGGTATTTCTGAACTTCTTGAAAAAGTGGTTCTGGAATCCGACATCCTCGAACTGAAAGCCAATCCGAATAAAATTGCCACAGGTACCGTCATCGAGGCATCTCTTGACAAAGGAAGAGGGTATGTTTCCACGGTTCTTGTACAGGCTGGAACACTGAAAGTGGGTGATTTCGTACTCTGCGGAGCCTATTATGGCAAAGTAAAAGCAATGTATGATGACACCGGTGCCCGTATTGACGAAGCTGGTCCATCTACTCCGGTTCAAATGCTGGGGCTGAACAACGCACCTCAGGCAGGTGACAAGTTCAACGTAATGGAGAACGAAAGGGAAGCGAAAGAACTGGCCAACAAGCGTGAACAGATTCAGCGTGAACAATCAATCCGTACGAAGAAACACATCACCATTGATGAAATTGGTCGACGAATTGCCCTCGGTACATTTAAGGAACTAAACCTTATTATCAAAGGTGACGTGGACGGTTCTGTGGAAGCACTTGCCGACAGCTTGCTGAAACTAAGTACAGAAGAAGTGGCTGTACGGATTCTGCACAAAGCAGTTGGTCAGATTTCCGAAGCAGACGTTATGCTGGCTTCAGCATCCGATGCCATCATCCTTGGATTCCAGGTTCGTCCTTCCGCTCAGGCAAGACGTCAGGCAGAGAACGAAGAAATCGAAATCAAGCTTTACTCCATCATTTATGATGCCATCAACGACATTAAGGATGCGATGGAAGGACTCCTTGCTCCGAAAGTTGAAGAGGTGATTGTAGGTAATGTTGAAATCCGTGAAGTATTCAAAATCAGCAAAGTGGGTAACATTGCCGGCTGTTATGTAACCGATGGTTATATCAAACGGAACAATGGTATCCGAGTAATCCGTGACGGTATCGTAATCCATACCGGAGAACTGGAAGCGCTGAAACGGTATAAAGACGATGCCAGTGAAATCAAATTTGGTTACGAATGCGGTATCAAAATCAAGAACTTCAACAACTTTGAAGTGGGCGATACCATCGAATCTTTTGAAGAAAAGGAAACCAAACGGTCACTGTAAAAGATCAGAAAGTAAAAATGAAAAAGGGGCGATAAGCCCTTTTTTTGTTTCTGGCCTACTTGCCATTCGGAAATCTATTCCGAGTATAAACTGCTTCAAATCATAGAAATCGACACCTATTCTTCTGTATCTGTTTGGGCTTCCTTTTTGCTTCATCTTGCGCTGGGCCAAGAGTAGCGGATAGTAAATCCTCGCTATCTACATTCCGGATTCAACATCCCGTACAACGAAGACTTAGCCCCAAAGTGGCTCACTTTGCTCCGGAATTCTCATAAATTCCACATTTTGCTCTTTGTTCATTTTCAACCTTATCTTTGCATAATGAAGGCCCGATACATCAACCCTTTTACTGATTTTGGATTTAAAAAACTCTTCGGGGAGGAG
>CAMCXM010000109.1 GCA_945883425.1 Spirosoma fluviale | reverse complement strand
ACTTTGCATCTGCAAAACTTTATTGTGTGGTAACAGCAAAGCTTGCAAAAAAGAGGCAGATGAAAGCAATTTCTCTGCCTCTTGTACTTTACCAAGAATTTGGAAAATTTACCCTCTAATCTATACTGAGTTCACCGGATGACAGTAATACTTTATTTAATTTCTACAGTGATTTTCTTGAATCCAAGGCCTTTTAAAAGGTCTGTAAACAGACTGATGCTACGCTTATTTGCCCTGGCAATTAGATCGGATTTAACTGCGTTTTCCTGTAGCTTTTGCTGACAAACAACCTTCAGTTTCTGCACCTCTTTTGCATCCCATTTTCCCTCCTCTTTAAAAATAATAAATTCAGAGGGGTTTGCAGTGGTTCTGATAATTTCTGCATTGGGAAGAATAACAGAACAACTTGAATCTGTGACCTGAATATTTCCGTTATTCAGTTTTGATAAATCTGTACCGGCATGAGAAATTCCACCAGCGATAATGATTATTTGATTTTTTGTGTCATAAATGAAACCCTTGTCTATTCGGCTGGTATCAAGTACCACTTCAGAATAATAGGCCGCACTGAAAAGCTCAGCCATTTCCTTAACATTTTCAAGAATCAGGGGTGTTTCGGCAATCTGAATTTCTTTCGTTGCCATTGGGTTTGAAAAATCAAATAATTTATCCCTGAAAAAATATACGGTCAGTCCGGTAATGATTAACAATACCGTACCTACTATTATCATTTTAATTGTATCCATATTCATGAAAAATTGCGCGAACACCTTATTGGCATTCGCGCAAACAGTTTCTGTTAAATTTTAATTAGATCGAAGCCTTCGGACTCTGCCATCTCACTTGCTTTGTTAAGTGATAGCGAATTGTATTTTGGCCCGGTGGCAACCCACTTCCCGTTTTTCTTCAGGTGGATGTTGCAGGTAATGGAAAACTGCTCTGTAAAGCGCTTTTCAAATGTCTCAATAAACAGATTGCCGTTTACCGACATATCTGCCTCTTCGGTTGGTGAGTAAGCATCCTTAGATTTGCTTCTGGCATTCGCGATGGTGGTATCGGGATCCACAGGAGAGCCATCCGGGTACTTCAATGCTGGAAACAGGTATGGAAATTCTTTTAAAAAAGAATTGTAAAAGGACTGAACCTTAATTCGTCCGTTGATTGTTATTTCCGCCATATTTTTATCCTTTAAACAAACGACTTGCCTCTCCTAGTGTATAAGTATTATTCACGAGTGCGCCTGGCTCTTTTGGAGCATCCGGCAGAACCGCCACCTGAACAGTTATTCCAGTTGCTTCCTTAAACCGGGCTTCGAAGTTGCCTACCTGCATATTGGCTTTACAGGAAAACTCTTCTACCTTTTTGTCGCTGATGCTTGCGAGGGTTGCACTTTCGTCGGCAAATTGCTTGCCCTTGTACACACGCAAATCAAGACCAAATGTGTTTTTAAAGTGGTTTCTAAGGGTCTTTACAGACATTCTTCCACTGATATCAAATTCTGCCATTTTATTTGTTTGAAATTTTTTGCCTACTCTGTTATCGCTTTTCGACTTACGCGTTTTAAAACCAAGATTTTTTTTCTTCAACCTCTCTGCAGTTCTTCTCGAATTCAGTAAGGTGAGCAGCATGCTTTTCTTTGAGACGGGGAATATTTTCAGCCTCCGCTTCCAGAATAATCAGGTAGCGCATGGCGATTTCTTTTATCTGCTGATGTTTTAATTTCTGGGTGCCGGTACCAGTAGCCCATTGCAACGCATCCAACGCGATTCCAGCGCCCGGCACAAAACGGCCAATGGTTTTAGCGGCACCAGAATTTGCAATTTTTCCTGCCATTTCAGCACCGATTTTTACGGCTTCCATTCCTTTTGAAAGAAGGCCATCTTCTTTTTCGGTAATGGTTTCTTTGAGCTCCGGAAAGGATTCTACTTCGGTTTCCGTTTTTTTCTCCTTACAAAGGGCTACCCATTTACCAAGCCTGAACAGCAGCTCGGTTTCGGTAATGGTATGCAGCAAACCGCTTTCCATAGAAAATTATTTAAAAGGATTAGGGTAGAAGTGACTTAGCTCCACTGATCTTTTTGACAACCTTCTGCTTCTTTTTCACGATTCAACTCAGCCAGTGATTTTTTATCGTCCGAGCCTGTTGTGTAGTACTTTTTTCCTTCTTTAGTGATATAGCAGATTTGCACATACAAGCCAAAAATGCTGTCAAATTCTCGTTCTATTGTGCCAACATTTTTACTTCCGGTGAGCGAAATCTGGCCAGCACCTTTTTTGGTTCTGACCTGTGACAAGGTTTTGGATTTATCAACACCGGGAAGCTTTTCACCTTTCGCTACCAGTTCTTTTGCTTCTGGTGGGCTTATCCATAGACTTAGATATGGAAAATTTGCATTGAACTCCTTCATTAGGGTGGCTACTAATTTTGAACCGGTTGTGGTTACTTCTCTTGCCATTTTATATGTTTTTTATTATTGAATGATAAACTCTGTCCTCCGGTTAAGTGCCCGTGCACTGTCGCTGCTGCCCTTTACCAATGGATTTGCAGCACCCATACCCCTGAACGTAAGCCTGGAAGCATCCACGGAATCTTTCATTAGCATTTCATAAACGGCCTTTGCCCTCGATTCTGATAATTTTTTATTAAAATCGGCACTGCCCTCGTCACTGCTATAGCCAATGATTTCCATTTTCAAATCTGGAAAGCGTTTCAGGAAATCTGATACCTGTAGAAGAACAGAATCTGAAGAAGCCAATAGGATACTTTTGCCTTTTTCGAATGCGATGTTGTGAAAGGTTACCTTTCTTCCATCCACTTTTTCGCCTTGCTCAATTTCCTTTGAAATACTATCAAATGCTGTTAACGGTTCTGATACTGCCACGGGTGCCTGTACTTGCTCAACGACTACCGGTGCGGACACTTCCTTTGGCTTCTCCACTTTGCAGGATTTAAAGCCAAAGAATGCCGCCAGCAGAACAAACAAAACTGCCAGTAACCAAATCCACCATGGTTTGGATTCTTCTTTTCTGCCATCTCTGAGAATGGCATACAATTCAGGATTAATCACCTCAAGGTGATAGTCGCCCTTGTTAAAATTCTCTTTTTTCTCCAGCTGAACTACCCGGACACCATACTGCTTCACATGGTCGATCAGGTTTTGAATGTCGCTTTCGCCTGTGGCTGTATCGTTGCTTTCCCAGGTCCTAGATACCAGAACTTCAACCCCATCCGATGTTGTAAAACGCTCCTGAGGTTCTGTAAAATGCGAATGGTGAATGTTTATATCAGTCCCCTCGCACTCTGAGATGATGGACGCAGGCTGGATAACTCCATATAACCTGTCTGGGTTGTAGGGGTTAAAAAGGCTTTTGTAGTTTTTTGGGGCAGAAGGATTGATGATATCGGGTAACATCTGCTTCATCTCCGCAAAAGTAGCTTTAGGAAATAATTGAAATATGGCATCCACAACGCCCAATGCAGTACGGTTCATCGCCTTGCCACGAATCTCGATCACCCCATTACCAAGTAATTTCCTTTCTTCTTTACTAAGGCTATTTTTTATCAGCATAATAACATTTTTTTCTTGCCCTAATTGTAAGGCGTGCAAATTGTAAGTTTGAAATTCATTTTATCATGGCAAGTTGTTGCAAGTTTGCTTTTGTCCGCTAAACCGAAGCATTCTTGCATTCACTAACAATGAGAACGCAGGCAGGTTTGCTAGATCTGATAAGAGTGGCTGTTGAAAATCAGGCCGGTCGTAAGATCGTGTCGATGTCTGATGCTCGCTGGCTGGCTGGTGAAATGGAGCATCAAAAGCTTTTTCTTTCACCCCATACCATAGCCCGGTTTTTTCGTATCATTTTGCCGGAGCGCAAAATCTACAGAGGATCTTTAAACTTGCTGGCTATATATGCCGGCTATGCAGACTGGAATCATTTCTGTCTGAAAACCGATGATGTTCTGCCTGTTGCTTCAGAAAAAAGCGAGAAAGCAAGGGGTTGGCTTTCGTTGGTAAATCTGGAAATGGCCCTTCAGAATCAACAATGGAAGAAGGCAGCAGGCATTTTGGACAACTTTGAATCTTTGCCGTCTGGCGAAAAGCCCATTTTCGAAATGATTTCTGCACTGGTGGATGCGGTTCGGAAATGGAAGGCACCCGAAGAATTAATGGAAGCACTCGGAAAGTCACCGGCCGGCCGAAGATTGTATTATGAATTTGCCGTGGATGAAGACGACCACGATGGCTATTTCTCTCAGGCTCTGCTTCGCTATTATCAGCCAACCGAAAAGGAAAAAGCGAAATTATTTTATCGGGATAGTTATTTATATGCCAAAGAATTTTACCGGAGTGCAGTGTTATCCCCCCCCCCCCCGCATGTAAATTTCCTAATGCCAAGCGAGCTGCCAGGCCTTCATTTTCATGAGCAAGCCCGCTGGCTGGAAATATGCGCCATTGAAGCATTTTATCAAAATCGTCTTGAACCAATGTATCCGGATCTTATGAAAAAAGCCATGGGACTGATGGCCGCTGCCGAATCGGAAGGTAAGTCCTGGTTGCCGGCCCGCCTAATAATGGCGGTTTTTCATTTGCGCAAAGGTGAATTGATTTTTCAGGACAAGGAAATACTCAGGGAAATCAGGAACTTTCTCCTATCGGCCGATTTCAGCATTCGGCATAACGCCGATTTGGTGCTGCAGTTTGTTTTTTGTCTGGCAATGAAGACGGGCTTTCTTCCGGAGGAACCTTACCAGCCAATGCGACAACGGCAAGGCGTTTTCTGGAATCAGAACGCAAGAATTGCGCTGGAATATGCCACGACCATTTGCTTTTTCCCGACATTGAAAGAGTCCGATTCCTTTACGGATTACCAGAAATTCTGCTCAGAAAACAGCCAGCACTGGGTTTTACAAGCACTTCAATTCCGATTTCAATGCGTTTAATTTTCTTCGTCGTTCTATTCAGCACAGCAATTTTACAGCAGGCCTATGCACAGGTCATCAATGCCGACCGAAATGTAGCCTCTGATAGCCTTCATCCAAAAAGGCCCAAAGGGGTTTTGGGGATTTCGGGCTCCGCCGACAAGCAAAAAAAGAATCTGGTGGATCTTTCGTCATCCGCTGATTTTTCCTTTTTCCTTCCGGCCCGGCATGTGGCTGTACTGCTTATGCGCAACGATTTGACGACCAACGGCTCGGACATTATTCAGAATGCAGGGATGTTTCATCTTCGTTTTCGGGACAATGACTCAAGAATAATTTATCCGGAAGCCTTTTTTCAGTTTCAATGGAATGGTGTTCTGGGAATGGAGGGAAGAACCCTGGTGGGAGTAAATGCACGTTGGAAAGTAATCCATGAAAATGAACATGACCTGTTTGTTGGGCTGGGCCTGATGAGTGAAAATGAATCCTGGAATTTTAACGGGGTACCCGAAGACCGGATTCCCATTACGAAACCAGAGCGCATTACCGTACACCGACTCCGCCTGAACCATTATATCAAATGGGCCTGGAAGCTTTCTTCCAAAACGGATTTTGTCTTATTCAACTTTCTTCAGGCGCCTTCGTCGTCTGTCTTACATCCAAGGCTTGCCTCCCACGCTTCGGTTAATTTTAATCCTACTTCTCTTCTTGGGTTTTCAATCGTTTTCGACAGTATGTACGACACCCGCCCGGTTGTGCCAATTGACAAATATTATTATTCCCTGAAAGCAAGTATTAACCTCAGTTTTTAAACAGTATGCAACAAAAAAAATCAAACATAATCGACAAGCCCAGACAAGCTGGAGCCCCTGATTTATTGGCCGTTGATGATTACATGCGGGCCTTGATCCGTTTCATTGAAACATGCAATATGCCCACCACCATTGCCGTACAGGGCGAATGGGGCAGTGGCAAAACTTCAATGCTCAATCAGATACGACATGAACTTTGTGAAACGGGGATAGACGCAGAAAGGGACAGGCAATTGCCTTATTACGGCATCTGGCTCAATACATGGCAGTATTCCATTATGAAAAGTCCGGAAGAAACACTGGTTTCGATTATTGGTGGCCTGACCAATGAAATCACCAAAATCATCAAGAAAAAACACGAAACGCAGACACAAGCTGTGTTGGGAAGGGTAAGCAGCTTGTTTGGAAAGATTGCCAAAGCCGGCGCCAAAGCGGCCGTTTCTCAGGTAGGTTTAGAAGGAGATTTGGTTGACGCCGTTTTGCAAGGCGAGGATGAAACCGTAAGTCTGTTAAGTTTTAAAAACACATTGCAGGAGGCCATTAACAATTGTCTGGAGCAAGACCGAAAAACCGGCAATAACAACCGAGGCTTTATTTTCTTCATAGACGACCTCGACAGGATAGATCCACCCGTAGCCGTGGAAATTCTGGAATTAATTAAAAACATCTTCGAGGTAGACAACTGCATTTTTGTGCTTGCCATTGACTATGAAGTAGTGGTAAAAGGTTTGATTCCAAAGTTTGGTCCGCTTACAGAGAAAAACGAAAGGGAATTCCGTTCCTTTTTTGATAAAATTATTCAGCTGCCATTTTCAATGCCGGTGGCGATGTACGATGTCAATCATTTCCTGCTTCAGTCGTTGGAGGATGTTGGTTACATAAACGATGATCTCGCCTCCGATGAAGCCGCAAAAGACCGTCTGGCAGACTTTGCTATGCTGTCTGTCGGGACCAATCCAAGATCTCTGAAGCGTCTGATTAACACGCTTTCTTTGCTTAACATCATCGATACCTTGAAATCTTCCACCGCAAGACCAAAGTATGAACTGGTGGTTAACTTTGGTCTGGTGTGTATTCAAATTGCCTACCCTGCTGTTTACAATGCCTTGGTGGAAGAGCCGGACTACAAAGACTGGAATGAAAAAACAGCGAAAAAGATGCGGCTTCCCGAGCTATCTGAGTCCCAGGAATTATCACTCAAAGACACCACCGAATTTGATGAAGAATGGGAGCGGGTGCTGTATAGGATTTGTCAGAAAGAACCCTTCCTTTCTTCAAGGGCATTTCAGGTTTCGCAGTTGCTGAATTTCATGGGAGAGTGCCTTCCCGATCAGGAAGATTTCGGAAATGAAATTTCACGGATTCTGGGGGCCAGTGCTGTAACCAGCGTGCATGTAGATTTCAACCCAAGGCAAGGAAAAAAAGGGGAAAAAGTTCGCTTCGAAGGCTGGGCTGGATTTGAAAACATGCTTAAGTCAAATAAGAACATCACGCCTTTTATTCCCACATTTAAGGAGATTCACGATTACTTTGAAAAGGAGTATGCCGGTTTAATTCAGTTCAATTACACGCCGAACTTCCTCACCATTGCGTGTAGCCATCCGCTGTCCAGATCCCGCACTCTGATTTTCATTCGTATCAAAAAAGACTTTGTTTTATTTGAATTTTCGGGTCAGGCCTTACCAGTAAAAACGTTGGCAGACTTTTCAGATACGATGAAATCGGACCTCCAGAAGAGGTTTAATGAACTATCTTCAAAAAAGAAATAGAATAAAGTTAAAACCCTGCTTCGGTAATAAAGACCAGAGCAGGGTTCTATTTTTTGCAAGAACAACTTGCACAAACTTGAAATTTGCTAAAAGGAAACTGCTTCATTGATTGCCAATGATTAAATCAATAAAACTATAATTATATGCCATTAACCGAATCCCAGCGCAACCAGATCGCTTCTTACAAAGTTCAGATTGAACGCTACCGTGCAGATTTACAGCGCCTTAAAGACGATAAGAAGAAAAAGTCTGAGCACTACGCCAATATGATTAAGAACGCACAAACCTCAGATGGTAAACGATCATACAGGGCAACTAAAATTTCAACCATCAACAGCCTTGTCAACCAGATGGAAGCAAAGAAGCGGGATATTGAAAGATTGAAGGCAAATATTGCTTCGATTAAGAAATAGGAAGGCAAACGCAACAATCACTTGTTTTCTCATTTGTTCAGAGCGGATATTTATCTCGTTATGTCCTCACCCGGGCATAGAGAGTTCAAAATTCAAAGAGGAAAGTTCAAAGTAGGTCTCGGGCTAAATGAATTGTATTTCATTTAGTGCTATGGGCGTTGATGGCGCCACTGTAAGCATCATTCATCACTCGGCGCTATTGGCGCCACTGTGAACATCATTCATCACCCATCATTCATAACTCTTAACTCATAACTCATAACTCATCAATCGTCCTCCCCATTCAGCAACCAGATTGAATGATCCGAAATGCCGATTCGTCCTTCTTTGTACAAAGCGCCCACCGCTTTTTTGAAGGTCTTTTTGCTCATGTTCAGTTCGGAATAAATGAGCTCCGCCGGTGATTTGTCGCCCAGACTGATCCGTCCGTTTGCGTTTTCGATGAACATCAGCAGGTCGTCGGCCGCCGAATCGACTTCCCCATAACCCGGTCGCTGCAACAGAATGTCTATCTTGCCGTCTTCCCGCACCTTGTTCACAAAAGCTTTGATTTTCTGTCCGGTCCGGAGTGGTTTGAAGGTCTGGTTGGCATACACAATTCCGAGGTAGTATTTGTCGATGAGCACACTGTAGCCAAGTTCAACGGGTTCCATTACGAGGATTTCCACCTCTTTGCTTCGGAAATATTCCTCACCGGCAGGAAGGGTGTTTTTCTTCCACTTCATGCTGCCCATGAGGCGGTTTGTTTTCTCATCCAGCAACAACCGGACGGGCATCACCATATCCACTCTCGGCAATCCCAAAACATGCGACAACGGACAGAAAAGTTGCTTTTCGAGTCCCCAGTCAAAGAAAAATCCGATGTTGGTTTCGGCCGCTACCCGAAGGAATTCCACGTCATTGATCAGAATGTCCGGCATTTTCATGCTGCCCCACCATCGACCTTCCGCATCGCGAAGCCACAGAAAAACCTTTTCGGTTTTGCCTTCTGAAAACGGGTATTTCAGGTCGGGTTTGGTGTAAATTTCGACAGGCTCATCGCCCAGTGTTTCCAGAACCAGTCCATCGGTATCGATGCGGACCATCCGGCATGTGTAAATATTTCCTGGTTCCATCACTATGGTTTGAGGGGAATGGTTTGTGGTTTGCCTGTGCATCCATTGGGTTCCATTATGTGGAGCAGGCTGGTTAGGGTAGGGGCAATGTCCTGAATCTGAATCGGATTCGTTGTCTCACCGGGTTTAATTTTCCAACCCATCCAAAGACAGGGGACATGAGAATCGTAACTGTATGGCGAACCATGACTTGTTCCTTTGTCGCTTCCGGATTCCAGAATTCCGGGTGCCAGAATCAATTGGATATGACCGGACCGTCCTTTGTAAAAACCGGCTTCGTATTTGGAAAGAAACGGTGGTTCCGGAAACGGACGGGCTCCTTCAAGCGGAAATGCCATCCGGACATAGGTTTGTTTTTCCAGCCATTCGATCAATGTTTGAATCACCATTGGCCGGTTCAGTTTCAATTTTTCAATTTCGGTTTCATTGAGAAATACCTGTTCGTTGATAAATGATGATATCAGATTGGCGGTGCCGAATGTGCGTTGCGAAAATGCCCTCAGACTATCGGCTATTTGCCTGGACTTGAAAAGGTCTGAAGGCAGTTTGTGCGAGCGAAGAAAGGCGGGTATTTCCAGAATGCCATGATCGGCAGTGAGGAAACAGAGGTATTGTCCTTCGCCAACTTCCGCATCCAACGTTTTGAAAAAGGCTTCCAGATTGCGGTCCAACCGGAGGTAGGTGTCTTCGGTTTCGATTCCATAGGGTCCGAAATCATGGCCCACCACGTCGGTGCAGGAAAAGCTGACGGAGAGAAAATCGGTATCGGCATCTTTTCCTAAACCTTCTGATTTCAATAATTCAGTCGCCGCAAGAAGGGTCAGGTCGTTTCCAAAAGGCGAATTGAAGACAATGTTGTAATCCGATGTGCCGTCCTCTGACAGACGGTACGGAAATACAGGAGGGTTTGTTTTGAGGATGGATTTTTCCCAAATATTGTTGTCGGTTGAACTGGCTTCATACTGATTCATTGGCAGCAAGGGTTTCCAGACGGAATCTTTGAAACTCCTGGCGTAACCTTTCTTATTGAACGTTTCAAGCCAGCCGGGAAGTTTTCCATTCAGATTTTTGTACCAGGAACTGGAGATGAAATTTCCGGATTCGGATTCAAACCAGAACGCCGCATTGGCACTGTGTCCCGCGGGAAGTATGGAGCCTCTGTCTTTCATCGAGATGCCGAACGACTTGCCTTTGAAATTGGAAGCCAACCGGATCTGATCGCCAACTGTATACGTCTGCAGGTTTCGGGCCGACATCTTTCCCGCTTTGCCTGTGGTTCCGATTCCGTTAGCGGTATCGTCCTGCGTGCAATACAGCAATCGGTTTTCCTTTGTTTCATACCAATCATTGCCGCTAATTCCATGCACGGCCGGTGTTGTGCCGGTGTAAATGGAAGCGTGTCCGGGTCCGGTTTTGGTAGGAAAATACGAATATTGGCAATTGGCAAACGAGTATCCTTCCCGAAGCATGCGGTTGAAACCACCTTTGCCATAACGGTTCCGGTAGCGGTAAAGAAAATCGTACCGCATCTGGTCAACTACGATCCCAATCACAAGCTTTGGTCTGGCTGTTTCATCCGGATTGGATTTTATGGATGCTTTCTGACTCAATGCTGAGCCAATAAGTCCTAAAAAGAAAAGGGGAAAAACGAGGAATTTCACGGGCCGCAATTTGCGGGTTTTTCGTGGAATGCCTTCTATCGGCCGGATTGGTTTCCATCTATTTATCGAATTGGTTCCGTTTATTTCAGCGGGCTGCCTATTTTTGCCGATCGTATGAATGATGATTCGTTGACGGATAGCAGAAGAGCCCTTGCAGAAATTCTGGCGTTGATTGGCCTTAGTCTGATCGGAATCATCGTTTTCTCCGCCATTGGTCTGGGTGTGGCCAAACTGATTCTGGATGTTCCCATGGAGCAGATTCAGGAAATGATGTCACTCGAAAAACACGGTCCCAAAGGACGGATTGCCCTTTTGATATTGCAGGGCATTATTTCACTCGGAAGTTTTGTGGCGATGCCGTCCCTGGTGAAGATGTTTTTTCCCAATTCGATTTTTAGTAAAGGACCTTCTCTGGTTCCGAATTTTACATTGATGATTTTGGTTGCCGGATTGGGTTTGCTCATGATGCCCGTGAACGGCTGGTTGTCAGTTTGGAATCAGCGGATTCAGATGCCGTCCTTTTTACAGGAGTTTCAGAACTGGGCGATGGCCAAAGAGCAGGAGATGGAAAAGCTGACGCTGTTTCTGGTCGATTTTCAATCTCCGCTGGAACTCATCCTTGGCTTTATTGTTATTTCTCTGATTGCCGGATTGTCGGAGGAGTTTTTCTTCCGGAAAATGCTGCAGCCCCGGATCATGGGGCTTACGGGCAATATTCATGTGGCCATTTGGTTTACGGCGTTCATTTTTTCTGCCATCCACATGCAGTTTTACGGACTCATTCCCCGCATGGCATTGGGCGCTTTGTTTGGCTACTATTATTACTGGACCGGCAATATCTGGGTTCCTGTATTTGCCCACAGTTTCAACAATGGCGTTACGCTCATCGGAATGTATCTCTATCAGCAGGAAATCAGCCCATTGAATGTGGAAGATCCGAAGCAGATCCCTACGTATCTGGGTGCGGTGGCAGCAGGATTAACCTGGAGTCTGGCCAGTATGGTAAAGGACGAAGCCGATAAAATCAACGCACGCCGGAAAGTTCGTCCGGCAGAACAACTCAATTCATCACCAATTAACCTGGATCAGATGTAATGGCAAATCCACTCGCTTCTTTATCCAATCTTCAACAGCGGGTCATTGTGGCTGTGCTGGGAATTGCCCTTTTCATGGGCATGCTCTTTTCCGGAACCGAGGCAACCATTGGTTTGTTTGCCATCATACTGGCTTTGAGTCTGTATGAATTTTATTCGCTTTCTCCATTTAAAACACCGCTTGGCTGGAAATTGCTGGGATTACTGACGGGACTTCTCATCTTTTTAGTGCTGATTCTCAATTCGATGTCGGGCATAGCTGTGCCATCAAGAATTCTGTTTTTTATCCCACCTTTTCTGTTCATTCCACTGGTATTCAGTAAATCGGCACAACCTTTTCAAATGATTGGATGGTTGGTGCTGGGCTGGTTTTACCTGATCACACCCTGGGTCTGTATGCTGCTTATTCCAATAGAGCTGGAATACAGTCCACAGGTATTTCTGGGCTTGTTTGGCCTTCTCTGGATGGCCGATTCCGGTGCGTATTTTGCGGGAAAGAACTTTGGCAAAACCAAATTGTTGCCCCGCGTTTCCCCGAAGAAATCCTGGGAAGGACTTGGAGGCGGATTGCTTGCATCGCTCATTCTGGCTTATATTTTGGGCGAATACCAGATCGGATTCACCCAAAATCAATGGCTGGTGCTGGCTGTTTCGACCACCATTTTCGGAACCCTTGGTGATCTGGCCGAGTCAGCTTTGAAACGCAGTCTCGACCTGAAAGATTCCGGCACCATCCTTCCCGGACACGGTGGAATTCTGGACCGCTTCGATGGCCTTTTCATCGCAGCTCCGGTCAATCTCTTAATCGTTACTTTCCTATTCTGATCCCATGTCGTCTGATAAAAGTTGTTGGTTTGAAAACTGGTTCGATTCAGAATATTACCATCTGTTGTACAACAACCGCGATTTCTCGGAAGCAGAGCTGTTTATCCGGAATCTGGTTGGTTTCCTTGAGCTTCGTCCGGAAGAAACCATTCTGGATCTGGCTTGTGGCAAAGGACGGCATTCCATTTTTCTGAACTCGCTTGGCTATTCGGTGGTGGGAGTGGATTTGTCGGAGAATTCCATTCGTCAGGCATCGGCTTTTGAAAACGAAAGGCTTCATTTTAAAACCGGCGATATGCGGGAACCACAGGGAAACGAAGAATTCGATTTGGTGGTGAACCTTTTTACCTCGTTTGGTTACTTTGAATCGGAAGAGGAAAACATAAGGACTCTTCAGGCGATCAG
>CAMCXM010000108.1 GCA_945883425.1 Spirosoma fluviale | reverse complement strand
TCGTATCCTGAAAATTGAATCAGGTGCCGGAATCACTGGAAATGTTACTTATCAGAAATATCTTGCCGGTATCAACTCTACTGCGACTGGTGGCTGGTATTTATTGACTTCTCCGGTTGCTGGTTTTACTTTGAATGGATTTGATCAGGGAGGAAATACATTCCATCCTGCAACATTTGATCCTGCCAATACCATTGCTCCAGCTTCATTGTTTGCTTACAGCCAGACAGCTGGTTCAAGTTTTGATGAATTTGGATGGTCAAAATCAAATAACCCTTCACAGGTTGTTGGTAATGGACAAGGACTTCGCGTTTGGGTGAGAAAAAGCACCAATCAATCGATCATGGAATACACCGGTATTCCAACTTCAGGTGCGGTAACTCTTCCAGTATCTTATTGTGCTGCTGGTTGCTCATATCCTTCTGCAGGTGCAACCAATGGCTGGAGCCTCGTGGCCAATCCATATGCTTGTACAATTGACTGGAACGCTGCAACAGGTTGGACCAAAACTGGTATCTCGGGCAATGCTCACCATATCTGGAATGCTGCTTCAGGAGCGTATGCTTCTTATGATGGTTCAGTCGGAGTAAATGGTGGAACAAACACCATTGCAGGTGGCCAAGGATTTTTCGTTCTGACCACAAGTGGTGCTGCCTCTCTTCAGGTAACAGAAGATGTAAAAGTGAATTCCAATACTTCCGGAATGAGAACCAATGTGGCCGATCTTTCTGGATTGAGAATTAAATTGAATTCTTCTACTTCATCTGATGAAGCCTGGTTGGATCTTTCTTCCAACCGACTGGATGTTGGTGTGAATAAACTTCAAAACCCAGGTATCAACGTTGCTTTAGGTAATTCAACTTCTTATTGCATCGCTGGTCTGAACACGGTTTCTTCGAATGGTGAAGTTCCAATGGTTGTGAAAAACACAAATGGTACCATCACTTTCTCTTTCGAGAAATCTGGTTCTAACATGGAAAACGTAACTCTTTACATCAAAGATCAGTTGAATGGAACACTTCAGGAAATCACTGAAGGAAACCAAACCTTCTCTTTCTCATCCAGCAACGTTGACGCAAATCGTTTCAGCCTGGTAGTAAGCCAGTCTGTTACAGGTTTGAACGAACTGAAATCACAGTCTGTTTTTGTATGGCCAAACCCAGCACAAGATCAATTGACTGTTAGCTCTTCAGTAAGTGGTCAGGCTTATGTTATCCGTAATGTAATGGGTCAGACTCTTGTTTCTGATATGATGAAAGTAGGTCAGTCTGTTTTGTCTGTGAAAGAACTTCCAGCTGGAACTTATATGATCAGCTTCCCTCAGACAGGTAAGACTGTTCGTTTCAACAAAAATTAATTAACCTAATTCTTTCAATTAAAAAAGCTGTCGGAAATCCGACAGCTTTTTTTGTTTTTTTACGGTTTCAATGACAGTCCTTTTTGTTGAGTGAAAACCGGATATTTCTCTTTTGTTCCCAGAATCATTCGCCTGATTCTGCTGCTGGCCTTTTCAGCCTGCACGCTGGCTCATGATCCGGAGCTGGATTCATTGGATCTGGAACTGGGAAAAAGAAATGAACGGGAAGTCAGTAAACGAAACAGAATTCTGGAGCTGGAAAACCGCCTTCAAACTTCACCAAATTCATCCCTTCGCCTCTCCATCATCCGGGACCTCTGCCTCGAATACAAATCCTATTCGTTTGATTCTGCTGCCCGGTTCTCTCTCCAATATTTGAATGAAGCCAGACGGGCCGGTTCGAAAACAGAACAGGTGGATGCCATAACTCTGCATTCCTATATTTTACTATCAGCCGGTATTCTAGACCCGGCGATGGATTCGCTGACGCATGTTTCGGTGGGTGGGATTTCTCCAGAAACAAAGGCTGATTATTATTTTACAATCTCAAAAGGGTATTTTGAATATCTAAACTTTCCGGCAGAGAAATCATTTTTTGCCAGTTATCAATCACGCGGGAAAGCCTTTCTTGATTCGGCCATACTTTATACAAAGGAAAATTCGGTTCAGAATTTGTCGTTCCGTGGCCTGCGAGCATTGAAATCTGGAGATTTGAAACAAGCCCGCTCCATATACGAATCGCTCGTCAAACGGAAAGACCTGACGCAAAGACAGCTGGCGATTGAGGCCGCCTGTCTTGCCTCGACGTACGAACAATTGAATGAGAAAGAAAAAAGCCTCCGGTACTACATCGTATCAGCCAAAGCCGATGAAGAATTTGTAGTTAAAGAATACACCTCCCTCATTCGCATCGCCCTTATTCTATTTGAAAAGGGAGACCTTGAACGGGCAAACCGATACATCAACCGGGCGCTGGATGATGCCAATTTCTTCGGATCCAGTCAGCGGAAAATCCAGATTCTTGAAATCCTGCCGCTCATTAAGGCACAGCAGATGAAGCTGGATAATGAAAAACAATTTCAACTGGTCATGTTCAGTGGCACGTTATTGATCCTTCTTTGTGGTTGTTCCTGGCTGGTGGTCAATAGTATCCGCCAGAACCGGCAGATCCGTAAGAATGAAGAACGACTCGAATCGTTCAATCTCGACCTCGGAAGGAAAAATTCTGAGCTTGAAGAAGCCCAGAAAATAAAGGAAAACTATGTGCGCCATTTCTTCCAAAGTCACACAAGGGTCATAGTAAAAATAGAGAAAATCCTGAAGGAAATTGAACAGGCTATCAAGAACAAAAACCTGACAGAGGTGAAATTCCACGCTTCCCAGTTTAAGCCGGAACAGGAAAAGAAAAAACTCCTTATGGATTTTGATATGGCTTTCCTCAGCATTTTTCCCGGATTTGTTCATGAGATGAATGCACTCCTCGACAAAGACGAACCATTTGTACCAGATGACGATAAAAGTCTCAATACCGAACTTCGGATTTTTGCCCTGATCCGAATGGGCATTCACAGCAATGAAGTCATTGCCCGCACGCTGGGCTATTCGGTGAATACTGTGTACACATACAAAACCAAAGTCCGCAACAAATCCTCCTTGTCCACCGAAGAGTTCGACAAAGCTGTTCTGAACATTCAATCGGTAAAAGACTAGCCCTGTTCCACATTCTTTTTTGTTAGGTTTGAAATCGATTCGGTCCTGATTCTGCTTTAAGAAGGACGGCAACCATGTATCACACCTTTTACTTCTTTCAACGACTTTCCCGGCAACTGGGACCAATCCTAAATGGCAACCGTTTGCTGGAATGCTTTTCTCAACAGAAGGACGAAATCGTCTTTCGATTTTATTCAGAGGAAGGACAGAACCTATTCATCAAAGCCGATCTTTCACAGGGAAATTGCCTCCTCACCTTTCCGCAGGATTTCGCCCGCACCCGCAGTAATTCGGTGGACCTTTTTCCGGAACTGTATGGAAGTCCGGTTAAATCGGTCCGTCAGAGTCCGAATGACCGCAGTTTTCACATAGCCTTTATGAATGGCTTACAGATTTGTTTCAAGATGTACGGTGGTCGTTCCAATCTGTTGATTCACAATGGCTCGGAGGTATTAAATGTATTCAACCATCACCTGAAAAAAGATCTGGAAAACGGCATTCCGGAAGGCCGGCCCATTGCAGAATCCGACACCGGCTTTTGTCCGGATCCGGAGATTCTCCGAAAGCGATACCCCACATTCAGCAAACGAATCTGGCAACATTGGGAAGAGGAGAGCCGGTCCAAATCAAACGAAGAACAGGCCATCCTCTTTCAGAACTTACTGCATTCGCTTGAAAGTGGTCCTATGCTTTTGTGCCGGCAAAACGATGAGGTATTTCTCAGTTTTTTTCCGATGGGTCAGGTGTTGGAAGAAAGCAACGACGCCCTTGCAATTTCAAACAGGCTTTCTCAGTATTTCTGGCAGGTCAATCAGTTTTTTAAACAGAAAAATCGTCTTCTCGCCACACTTCAGCAAAAGATATTCTATGCCCGAACCCAGATGGAAGCGGCAGAAAAGCAATGGCTGGAGGCGGAAGAATCGAAAAGTTACCGGCTGCAAGCCGATCTTCTGATGGCATATGGACATTCCGTACCAAAAGGAGCGCAAAGTGTTGAACTCCCCGATTTCTCTGGTAATGGAACAGTTGAAATCCGTCTGAAAAAAGACCTTTCTGTGATTGAAAACGCAGAGCGTCTTTACCGCAAATCGAAAGGACAGCAACAGGATGCCCAGCGGCTTGAAGCAAGGATCGAGTCATGGAAGGAAAACCTGAATACGCATACAAACCAGCATTCTGATTTGGAAAAAGTGGAAAACTGGGCCGGGTTGAAACCATTTCTTCAGGCAACGGCAATCGAAAACGAGGAAAAGGAAATATTGCCATACCACGCCCATCGCTTTCTGGAGTATGACATCTGGGTGGGAAAATCGGCAAAGGCAAACGACGAACTCCTTCGCCTTGCCCACAAAGACGACCTTTGGCTGCATGCCCGGGATGTAGCCGGAAGCCATGTGGTGATCCGGACAAAAAAAGGAAAAACTACACCAGCACCCGTGGTGGAAAGAGCGGCCGAATGGGCGGCCTATTATTCAAAAGGGAAAAGCGAAGGGTTGTGTCCGGTGATGGTGACGGAGCGGAAGTACGTGAGGAAAGGAAAGCACATGTTGCCGGGACAGGTGCGTGTAGAGAAGGAGAAAACCATTCTGGTGGAGCCTAAAGAGTAAAGGGTCCTAGCTCGACTTGATTTTGTAGTTGAAATCGATTTTGATTTCGGGCTGGTTGCCGAACCGGTGTTTGATGAAATAATACCAGAGGGTTCGGATACTGTCCTTCATGGCTTTGTCGGAAACGGAGGGCGAGGGTGCCCGGTAGTGAATCGGCACTTCCATGTACCGTGAATTTCGCAGAAGGTATCGGATTTCGGTCTGGTAAAAATGCGCTTTGGATTGCAGACCATTTTCCAGAAACGCCTCCACCACATACCAACGGAAACCCTGATAACCGGAGGTCATGTCTTTCATTCTTGTTCCGAGAAAAAGATTGGCCAGAAAGGTTCCGAAAGATGAAATGAAACGCCGCCGGAACGGAGAGTCTGCATTGGATCCGCCGTTGATATTCCGGCTGCCAAAAGCGCAATCATTGCCTTCATTCAAAACCCTCAGGAACATCGGCAGCGCCCTTGGATCGTGGGAAAATCCGGCATCCATTTCAATGATGAATTCATGTCGGGCTTCCAATGCTGCACGGTAGCCTGCGAGATAAGCATCCACCACATTTCTATTTTCAGGCGCCCAGACCGTTTTGTAGCGACTGTCGCGGGATGAAAGTTCCTGGCACAATTCAAGTGTCCGGTCCTTCGATGCGTTGTCGACCACCATATACACCACACCGCTTTCCAAATGTTCCAGAACAGATGTGAGCACCGAAATCAACTCATGAAATGTATCGGCTTCGTTCGCCATCGGTATTACGACAGACCAGTTGTTGTTGAAATACATGAATTCTTTTTTCCGGAACGAATCGGTATCAGTTGGTGTGCAAAGGAAAGGCTCGCAATATGGGAAATGATGCTGAATTTTCAGATCAGCCTGATAAGGAATTAAACCAAATTCCGCAATAGAAAAAGCTTTTGGTTGATAAATGATTGATGTTGCTAAAGCTCCAACTTTGTTTTTCACCTTAAGTCCTCTCCCTTGGAGGACCTGTCCCGAACTGGCTTCGGGAGGATTTAGGTGAGGTTATAAAGCATAGAAAATCAATCATTTACATCCTATTGCATTATCTGGGATTAACAAGGGGCCAAAGAAAGGCAGGATGGACTGATTACGACAGATTCTGAAACGGAACCCAATTAATCGCAGAGAATGTCTTCGTATTCATCCTCGGTAAGAAGCTGAGTTTTGATCAGCTCGCCGTTTTGCCCAATGTAACTCAGGTTGTACACAGAACTCTGCTGCACCCGGCGACCAGCAAAAAAATACATGCCATCGGGAGAATCAAACGGAATGATTTCGTCGTGGTCTGTGGGAGCAATTTCACCCCGCAACGTACTTTCGATTCCCACTTTCTTATCTGCCTCCACTTCGTAGATGGTTTCATTGTCCCGCTCCATGAGAATGCGGATGCTCTTCATTGCTTTCACCAGTTCTTTGCCGCTCTCCAGCATGTAGAAGTACCAGAACCCATTTTTCCGAACCAGGCAACGGGTTGGATTCCAGTACATAATCTCCTCATATTGGCAGGGAACAACGAATTTACCCGACATATCAATCAGTCCGGCTTTGTCCTGCATACGAACCACGAACAGGGAACGTGAGCTACCAAAGTTTTTGGCGATGCCCGTGAGATTGGCCGCCACTACTTTTTTGGAATACGGGTTGAGAATGGTGAAGAGTTTTCCTTTGGCCACACAAATCACATCACGTGTAATGGGCGAAGCACCTGAAAGCGACGGCTTGATCAGCAACGAACCATTGGTGTCGGCAATGCCCACTTTTTTATCATGCATCACAGAAAACAGGTGCTGGTCGAGCAACGAAATCTGGTCGTAGGCATAAGGCAGAATCTGCTTGCCCTGGTGGGTAAAAACGGCCTTGTGATCCGTTGAATCGCTGACAACCAAGAAGTAACTGGCAAAAATTCCCTTCGGAGTGGTGTACCGCAATACTTCCGGCTGACGGCTTCCGGAGAAATAGATTTTCTTTCCTGACTCAAAAATGAGGTATTTTTTGGAACCCTTCCGGGCCAGGAAACTGCTTCGCAACAGAAGAGAAATCGAATCAAATCCAAACTCAACAATGGTTTTACCCTGCCGGTCGATCAATCCAAATTTGCCCTGTTGCTTTGCTACTGCCAGATTTCCATGAATACGGATGGCTTCGAAGTCTTTGGGAAGGGCATTTCCATTGCTGTCGATCACATTCACGGCATCGCCTTTGGCCACCAGAATTCCCCAGGGACAATCCTGAATGACGGAACCGGTCTTTGCTTTCACCACCAACACCTTATTTCCTGACAGATAATTCACTTCATCTTTTTGAAACAAAATCAGTTTCTCTCGCCCTGCTTTTTCAATGGATGTGTATTTGAATTCCAGTTCCGGATCATCGTTCTGCAAACTTTTGAGCAAATCGTTCTCGCTGACGAGTGCAAATTTCTCTCCCATTCGGCATGCGATGTAACTACCGGCAGAAAAGACCTCATCCAAACCCGGAATGTCAATCTTCTGACCTTTGGTTGTGAAAAGAAAATACCGGGTACCTTGCTGAATACTGAGAAGATTCTGCGTCAGCCGGATAATGGACTCATATCGAGCCCCCAAAATCTGGTAGCCGGAAAGACTGATCAATCCTTGTTTACCTCCTTTGAAAACTTTCAGGATTCCGTCTGCAAACCATTCGGCATTGTCGTATTCCCCATCGGAAACCGGGACGGAATCCATCGAGAAGATGGTCGCCTTTTGGTTGTGAAATGCCTTCACGAAATTCGCCCGGGTCAATTCACAGCGGTAATCCTCCGGGATGGAATCGAATTTGGGCTGAATGAAAACCTCGCCTTTTCCCCGCATCAATCCGAATTTTCCCCGTTCGATAAAGGTGATCAGTTGTTCATCACGGTTACGAAATCGGGTCTCAAAACGAAGTTGCGGAAATCCTTCGTATGCGACCGCCATCTGATACAGACTTTTTGAGGCCTTGTCCATAAAAAAGACCCATTCCCAGGCTTTGCTCACATTCGGGTTAGCCGGGTAATTGCTGATAAACTGGAGGTACGATTCCGTCTGGTGGTACAATGTGGCCAGCTCATAGAGTCTGTTCTGGGCCTTGATCACATACGGATTGTTGGGGTTTTTCTCAATAAATAATTCCCAATCCGATATTTTCCCCTTTTTGGCGGTGTTTTCAAAAACCAGAAGATCGGAAATTTCTTTGGCCGAACTGGCTTCACCGGCATCCGGATATTTGTCGAGAAAGGCCATGAAGGCATCGTAACTATTCTGTTGCTTGGCCTGTTGGAAAGCCAAAGAGGCTCTCTTCTGCCGGGCTGTTTCTGCTCTTGTGGATTGCGGGAATTTCTCCAGAAAATATTGGTATGCCGCCTCTGATTCCAGCCGGGCGGCTTGAGAAAAACCGAGACTGTCCAGGTAATCTTTCCGTGAAAACAACTCAGCTGAATCGATCTGAAGCTTCACGTATTGCAGTTTTCCTTCGGCGTCTTCTTTCCTGAATTTCTCAATTGCACTGAGGCAGAAAATGTAGGAGGAATCCAGTTTCAGGGTTTTTTGATACGGACTCAGAAAATAGATTGAATACACATAATCGATCCCGAAATCATCTGTTTTCTTAAGCCTTGCTGTTTCCAGCGTCTTGTGTGCATCGTTCAGGTTGCCTTCCTTCACCTGACGGAGCGATTTTTTCACCAGATCATTCCCTTTGCCGGAAACCTGAAACACCGCAATTCCAGCCACGAAAAGCCAGAGAAGCGGTTTTATGAGGTTATGTACCGAAGGCATCTTTTGTTGCGGAGAGAATATCCGGATCTGAAATCCGAATTGCAATTCTAACCAAAAGATGTCACTATCGGCATCAAATTCAGCCTTGTTCCTTAAAATTACAGACCTCCTACTTTACTCCTCATCCCACCATTTGCCCGACCATTCAAATTCGGCTTTCTTTGCATCCCCTTTCGATTTGCTGACTGTCAGCAGGAAGGAAAATATAGCAACACATTATGTCTGACTTAAAACCTGCGGAAGAACGAAGTCTCAATTTTCTTGAAGAAATCATCGAAGAAGATCTTCGTTCGGGGAAACACACCTCCATTCTTACCCGCTTTCCTCCCGAACCAAACGGCTATCTCCACATCGGGCATGCGTCCAGCATCTGCCTCAATTTTGGACTGGCGAAAAAATACGGTGGTAAAACCAATCTTCGATTCGACGATACCAATCCGGCCACAGAAGAAACCGAATATGTGGAAAGCATCAAAGCCGATGTAAAATGGCTGGGCTTTGAATGGGCCAATGAACTCTACGCCAGCAACTACTTTCCGCAGTTGTACCAGTTTGCCATTCAGTTGATTGAAAGAGGACTGGCATATGTAGACGACAGCACCTCCGAAGAAATTGCGTCTCAAAAAGGAACACCCACACAGCCCGGGAAGCGAAACCAATATGCGGAACGATCGGTCGAAGAAAACCTTCGGATTTTCCAGGAAATGAAGGAAGGCAAATACAAAGACGGTGAAAAGGTTCTTCGGGCCCGCATCGATATGAATTCTTTCAACATGCTCATGCGGGATCCGTTGCTCTATCGTATCAAACATGTGCATCACCACCGAACAGGCAATGATTGGTGCATTTATCCGATGTACGACTTCGCCCACGGGCAAAGCGATTCCATCGAACACATTACCCACAGCATTTGTACACTGGAGTTTGCGGCCCACCGCGAATTGTACGACTGGTGTATAGCCACTCTGGGAATTTATCCGTCCAAACAATACGAATTTGCCAGACGGAACCTCACCTACACTGTGATGAGCAAGCGAAAGCTGCTTCAGCTGGTCAACGAAAATCATGTGACCGGCTGGGACGATCCGCGAATGCCGACCATTTCGGGTATGCGCCGGAGAGGGTACACCGCCGAAGCCATACGTGAATTTGCCGACCGAATCGGAGTGGCCAAACGTGACAACATTGTCGATGTCGGCCTTCTTGAGTTCTGCGTTCGCGAACACCTCAACCGCATCGCACAAAGACGGATGGTGGTGATGAATCCCGTGAAAGTGGTGATCACCAATTATCCGGACGACAAGACCGAAATCCTACACAGCGAAAACAATCCGGAAGATCCGGAAGGTGGCATGCGGGACATTCCGTTTTCAAAAGAGCTTTGGATCGAGCAGGAAGATTTCATGGAGAATCCACCTAAAAAATTCTTCCGCCTGGCGCCCGGAAACATGGTTCGTCTGAAAAGTGCGTACATCATTCAGTGCGAAACCTATGTAAAAGCTGAAGACGATACCGTCCTCGAAATCCACTGCCGCTACATTCCGGAAAGCAAAAGCGGATCCGACACCTCAGGTCTCAAAGTGCAGGGAACCTTGCATTGGGTGGATGCCAAAACGGCCATTACCTGCGAAGTGAGGGAATACGACCGTCTTTTTCAGGTAGAAGATCCGTCCTCTGAAGACGGTGATTTTAAGGATTATATCAATCCCAACTCATTGCATGTGGTCACCAACGCCCTCGCAGAACCAGCCCTGGCCGATGCGGTGAACGGAGGACATTTTCAGTTTCTACGGAAAGGCTATTTCTGCACCGATTCAGACAGTAAGCCAGGTCACCTGGTTTTCAACCGGACGGTCACTCTGAAAGACACCTGGGCCAAGGAACAAAAGAAAAGTTAGTCCCGAATTATTCCATTTGCCGCGAAAGCCTTGATTCACAATTAAAAGTTTGGTGCCATAAAAGAAAAGGAATCAAGGCGTTGCGAAGCATCCGGACTTTGAATAAATAATTTGGGTTAAATTCCTTTGGGTTGATTTTGGAATAAAAAGGAAAAACCGTTTCCTTTGCAGCCCAATTTTATGCACTGCGTAGCTCAGTTGGTCAGAGCATCGGTTTGTGGTACCGAGGGTCGTGGGTTCGAGCCCCATCGCGGTGCCGGTACAAAAAACCCCTTTTCACCAAAGGGGTTTTTTATTTTACTGGCTTCGGCTTTACTTTGAATCCGGATAAAGCAATTGAACTTCATCAATTTTCAAACGCTTTTTCCAGATTCATCAAAACAGAAAAACATTCCAAATTCTATGAATTTTCCAGATAATTTAAAGTACACCGCTGAACATGAGTGGATTCGCGTAGAAGGCAACGAAGCCTTTGTCGGCATTTCTGAGTTTGCACAAAGCGAACTGGGTGACATTGTGTTCGTCGACATCAACACGGTCGGACAATCCGTTGCAAAGGACGGTATCTTTGGATCAGTAGAAGCCGTGAAAACTGTTTCCGATCTATTCCTTCCGGTAACCGGAACCATCCTCGAAGTCAATCCTGCTCTCAACAACGCACCCGAACTGGTCAACTCTGATCCATACGGCGATGGCTGGATGGTGAAAATCAGCCTTTCCGATGCCAGTGAAATCGACGGGCTCATGGACGCTGCTACCTACCGGTCTTCTGTAGGGGCATAATTTTCTCTCCGAACAGATTCAACATCATACGGTTTTCACTCCGGATAAATGTGAACTTCAACAGGCCGCTTTCGAAAGAGACGGCCTTTTTTAACCGGTGTCACCAACCTGCAATACATGAATTCTACAACCGCACTCCCACTGATGGAATCGTTCTACACCCTACAGGGTGAAGGATTCCATACCGGCCGGGCCGCCTATTTTCTGCGGCTGGGTGGTTGCGACGTGGGTTGTGTGTGGTGCGATGTCAAAGAAAGCTGGCCAACCGACGCCCATCCCAAAGTTGAGATTCAGGAAATGGTCAGGCAAGCATCTGAGCATCCGGGTCGCCTGGCTGTCATCACCGGAGGAGAACCTCTGATGTACAACCTCGATGAACTTACCTCCGCTTTACAGGACGGTGGCTTCGAAACCAACATCGAAACATCCGGTGCCTATCCACTCAGCGGGCATTGGGACTGGATCTGCATCTCCCCCAAAAAATTCAAAGCACCGTTGCCGGACGTACTCGCAGCCGCCCACGAATTCAAAATGGTGGTGTACCACAAATCCGACCTGGATTGGATGCAGCAGTTTTTGCCTTATCTTTCAGCCGGTTGCAAACTCTATCTCCAGCCGGAATGGTCGAAAGCCGACGACATTCTTCCACTTCTCATTGAGTTTACCAAACAAAATCCTGCCTGGCGCATTTCGCTTCAGACACACAAATTCCTGAACATACCCTAAACCACATGAACGTAGAAGAAGAAGACATCGACATTTCCCAGGACGAAGAAGCCGGGCTTTACGAACATTACCGCATTGTGACCGATCCCGGGCAGTCGCTCATGCGGCTCGACAAATTTCTGTCGGCCCGACTGCCCAACGCTTCCCGGAATAAAATCCAGATTGGCATCGAAAACGGACTGATCACAGTAAACGAAAAGCCCGCCAAGTCCAACTATCAGATCAAACCGGGCGATGTCATTTCCGTCAATCTTCCTCATCCGCCACGCAACGAAGAGCTCATTCCGGAAGATCTGCCGCTCAACATTGTGTATGAAGACGAATACCTTCTGGTCGTAAACAAGGCCGCCGGCATGGTGGTGCATCCGGCCCACGGAAACTGGGACGGCACGCTCGTAAACGGACTTTTGCACTACATCAACATTGGGTTGCCGGTTGGAAAAGAGCCGCTCCGTCCCGGTTTGGTGCACCGCATCGACAAAGACACATCCGGCCTGCTGCTCATCGCCAAAGAAGAAGTCTGCATGATGAAACTGGCCAAACAGTTCTTCGACCATACCGTGGAGCGAACCTATTATGCGCTCGTTTGGGGACATCCCGAGCCAGCCAACGGCACCATCAGTCAGCGACTCACGCGGAGTCCGAAAGACAGGAGGATTACCGAGGTAACGCAAAAAGAAGAGGCCGGCAAGCACGCCATTACGCACTACAAAACCCTCGAGAAATTTTCCTATACCACGCTGATCCAGTGCAATCTGGAGACCGGCCGCACCCACCAGATCCGGGCGCACATGAAATGGCTGGGTCACTCCTTGTTTTCCGACGAAGTCTACGGTGGCAGAGCCGTGATGAAGGGCCCGAGTTTCAACAAGTACAAGGCCTTTGTGGAAAACGCGTTTCAGATTTGTCCCCGCCAGGCGCTGCACGCCAAATCGCTGGGCTTCACGCACCCGGTTACGAACGAGCGCCTGCAGTTCGACTCCGAACTACCGCCCGACATGGCCGCCCTGGTCGACAAGTGGCGGAAATACGAGCCTTAGGAAATCCTGATTCATGATTTGGGCGGCATTTCCGGCTGTCCAGGGGTTCGCTTCGCTCCGTGCAAAGCACCGGCTCCTTCGTCGCCGCCCTTCCCATCCGGGCCGCTATCCTACAAAATTCTGGTTCTCATTTACTTTAATTGCAGAGCAAGTCCGCCCCGGTTCGAGTCCTTCGACTCATTGCTTGGGTGGCAGACTTTTT
>CAMCXM010000107.1 GCA_945883425.1 Spirosoma fluviale | reverse complement strand
CAAACCGCTTCAGTTTTCTGTCCGTTCGCATTCGGCCACCCATTCCGGGCGATGGCTCACGATGGACGTCGGCGATATGGACGGTGACCAGGATCCGGACATTGTGCTGGGCAATTTTTCCTACGGGCCCACGAGTTCTCCCGATTCCGTCAACATCAAATGGCAGCGGGGGCCGGTGACGATGGTGCTGGAGAATGTGGCGAAATAAGGGTTATGGGTTAGTGGTTATTGGTTAATGATGAGTTATGATCACAGTGGCGCTTTGGCGACAGAATACAGAAGGTGGTTGGGATTACCTATTTGGACTCTTTTGGAACGGCTGGGGCTTGATCATTGTGAGAAATGCTGAGTGCAGGTACAATTGTAAAAGTTCAGATTTCAATATATTTGTCCAGTGCAAATGAACCTTTTCATGATTGCAGGATGTAATGGAGCGGGTAAAACAACCGCCTCATTTACCATTCTACCTGAAATATTGAATTGTAAAGAGTTTGTAAATGCAGACGAGATAGCGAAGGGTTTGTCTCCGTTTCAGCCTGAAAGAGTATCATTTGAAGCAGGCAGGATAATGCTTGACAGGATTAATGAACTTATGAACAGAAATGAAAATTTCGCTTTCGAAACTACATTGGCAACCAAAAGCTATCGGTCAAAGATATTGTTCGCCCGGGAAAAGGGATACATTGTAACACTACTATTTTTTTGGTTGCAAAGTGTTGATTTGGCAATTGAGCGGGTTCGAATCAGAGTTCAGGAAGGTGGGCACAATATTGACACTGAAGTTATCAGAAGACGCTATTTAAGTGGCATTAAAAACCTATTCAACATTTATCTTCCATTGGCAGATGAAGTCATGATTTTTGATAATTCTAAAATGATTCCAGAATTAATTGCCGAGAAATCAATAAATTCTGAAATTAGCGTTTTAAGTCACCCTAAATTTAATCAGCTTCAAAATCAATACAATGAAAACATATAAACGATCTGAGAATCAACAGAGAATTCTCGAGGGGATGGCCAAGGTTCATGAAAAGCTGATTGAGTTCAAGAAGAAAATGAACAGTAAGTTGGTCGTTCTCAAGGATGGTAAAATAGTTCACCTCGATCCTTAGTAAGAACACTTTCTTTGTTGCCTGGCTCACATCTTCAATATTAATCCCAAATTCCGCAATAGAAAAAGCTTTGAGTTCATAAATGATTGATGTTGCTAAAGCTCCAACTTCGTTTTTCACCTTAAGTCCTCTCCATTGGAGAGCTTGTCCCGAGCCTGCCTCGGGAACCTGTCCCGAACTGGCTTCGGGAGAATTTAGGTGAGGTTCTAAAGCATAGAAAATCAATCATTTACATCCTATTGCATAATCTGGGGTAAAATATCTCTTTGATCGCCCACTCAGAATTTAAAATTTGAACAATGGGTTGCTATCAAAATCACGAGTGAAGGTCCGTCCATGCTCCAGATCGGGAGAAAGTGAATCCCACAATTTTTGTGCATATTAAGTGCCGACTTCCATTTAGGGCCTCATGATTATCCTCTTTGACTTTTGAATTCTACCTTCTGACTTTTTTCCGCTCAGATTCCATTTTAGCTTACACAACCTGAATACTGATTCCTGTCTCCTGATTCCTTTTTTCCTTTGAAATAATTTCAAGAAAATCCGCAGCCAATGGTGGGATCTGATGGTGTCCCGTTTACGTCTGCGAACCGGAAAACTCAAAACCGGAATCCGTCAGCGGCTCGTGGTTCGAAAAGAAATGCTTGAAGCCGAGATTTCCCTGTCCAAAGAAATGCTGGCGTACTGGACGAAGGTGAAAGATGGAAATGGAAAATCCTGATCGGGAAACCGTTGCCTTAGCCAAAAGAGGACTTTAGCGGATCTTTCAATATTTCGTGCCCAAAGGCACTAGGATGCATATTTGATTGGTGTTTCTACCGATAGTTGGGTCCCCAAGGGGACAAAATTCTCAATCCTGAATTACCTATGAACCCAGAAAACAAGGACTCACTTCATTTTCTGGGTTTACACCCCTTCTCCCCAGTTCTTTAATTCGTCTTCCGACCAAAGGCCCGGGAAGAAAATGCGCCGCTGGTATTTGGGGTGCATGTATTTTTTCCAGTCGCTGCCGCCTGTGGCTTCAACCGTTTTGCCTTTTGTCTCCAGGTATTTTTCCGCCGCATGGTAGTGCGACATCACCCATTTTACGTTCACCGTATAGTCGTAATCCCGCATCGCTTTTTTCAGTTCGGGTGTCTTTTCTTCTTCCTTCAGTTCCTGAAACCGTGACCAGAGATTGTTCACATTGTACTTTTCCATCGAACGGATGAATTCGTCTTTGTACCGTTCTTCAAACAGACGGATCAGCGTGGTTTTTTTTCCGGTGGTGTGGTCTTTTCCAGCTGCCTGCCAGTACAAATGATTGTAGGCATGTTCGTAAGGCGTGTTACGGTCGATGGTTTCGCGGAAACGGTGGTCGATCAGATTGATGATGTTTGTGGAACTGAATTCGATCATCCGGTATTGTGCACTTTGAAATCCGCTGGCCGGGGTGAGTGTGTTGCGGAATTTGAGGTATTGTTCTCTTTCCATTCCGTCCTGCATAATGCTGAACGAGGAAGTGAGCATATCAAAATAGCGACTGATCCGTTCCAGTTTCTGTGTAAAAAACGGGGCGGTGAGTTCGGTTCCGAACGCCACCTGATCGATTTCCCACAAAATCATTTTGAACAGCAGCTCGTTGATCTGGTGGTACATAATAAACACCATTTCATCGGGCAGCGTGGTTTTCTGAATCTGCAGATTGAGCAGCGCATCGGTGTGAATGTAGTCCCAATACGTAATCGGTTTGCTCCAGACCAGCCCTTCAAGGTGTGTGTTCGGGTCCTGGTCGATGGCTTTAAATTTCTCTGAAATGCGTTCGAGAATGTTTTCCTGCGGTGTCAATGCTGTAAATTTGTATGGGTTGCAAAAGAACAGAATCTGCATTCAATATTTTTGTGGATTTGTCGTTTCTGAAAGCCAGGCAGATCGAAACCGGATTCAAATCTCCCGCCGAACGTGAGCAGTGTGTTGGTAGTGAGTGGTCAACAGAAGCAGGAAATGTTCCGGAACTTCTTTTCAAACGGTTTCTTTTGCCATGTTTAAATCCATTTCTTTACATTTATTTCCAATCGCCTGAAAACAACCCGAAACTTTCTAATCCTGATTTCAACATTTTGGAGTCTGGTTCTCATGTCGTGCCGGACATCAAAAACCCCGGAACCCATGTATCTGGCCACTCTTGGACCGAAAGGTCTGGCGCATCGGCTAACCCAGCATTGTGCAACGGATAGTGAAAAAGTAGTGGCCATTCACCATTGGATTACCCACCACATCAAGCACGATGCCAGAAGTTATTACAGTCATTCAATCGGTAAAAAACCGAAGTCCCTTTCATCTTTACTCCGTCGAAGAAAGGCCATTTTCGGTGGTTTTAGTGAATTATTTGCTACACTTTGTCAGTATTCCGGCGTCTCAGCTGTTGTGGTTAGCGGATACGCCAAAGGACGATATTATGATCAGAATGATTTCTTTTACAGGGCCAATCATGCCTGGAATGCGGTAAAAGTAAAAGACGAATGGCTTCTGGTCGATGCCGCGTGGGATGCCGGGGAAATACAGTTTTTCAAGAGAAGTCTGAGGGGCCACATTCTTCATTTTATTTCGTTTGGAAAGTTAGATCACATTGAATATCGCCCTCATTTTGTCCGGAATCCGACGACTGTGTATCGGATGCGGAATGGTCCGTTTATGAGGGTGACTCATTTGCCGGAAATCCCGATCTGGCAGTTGTTAAAACCCATCCAAACAGTTCAGCAAATGGAGCAGGACAGTTCTTTTTACTTCGGGAAAGTTGTGATTGACTCGACGCATCTCCACGATTCTCTGAATCCAATGCGGGATCTCATCGCCAAAGTAAAGCCGGAGGATCGTTATATCGAAGAGGGGCATCAGGCATTTGCCTTTAACCACCGCAACCATGAAGCGGAAGCACGTGCCTTTCACTATGAAGCCATCAGTAAATTCAATCAAATCAATGTCACTAGTTTTGATAGTACACGTTTTTATACGGATTACAATCTTTGCCAGAAGCTCTTGAAAAATGCGGCTCTCCATTATGACACCAGTATGGTACTATTGGGAAAAGAGAGAGCATCAAATATGACAAACCTTGGGGCAAAAGAGGGGAGGTTGAAAAGTGAAAATCAGGAGCTGATCCGGCAGACAAAGAAGGTGGCCAGTATCCTAACAAAGGGAATGAAACAAGCTGGAGCTGTAAACCGGATTTGTGAGGCACTTGGAAAAAATCTGTACAGCGTATTCTACAAGATAGAAGATTTTAAAAAGTTCAATACCATTCCAACAAGCCGGATATCGAAAAAGGATGATTCCATTCGAATCCACAACAAGGTGAATCATCTGCTTGACTCTGCGTCAAGGATACAACAAAGGCTTACCCGTTTAATGCTGTTTGCAGAGTCTAACTTCAACTCCGTCAGATCAATGCTCCGCTCATATGAATATTCTTCCACAGAATACAGCACGACAACAAAAACGCTTACTGGTATGCGGATGCAAATCCTCGATGACCGTGATTATTTGATCCGTCTGATGAAAGACGATTTGATATTGAAAAAAAAGGAATCGGATGCTGAATTGTTCAAACCCGATAAAGTCACAATTGGCGCTTGGTGCGATTCAGTCCTGGCGATTCGGGTGCTGTTGATTCGCCTCAATGGTTTGCACAAATTAGCCGATCAGGAATGTGTGAATCTTCGCCGCAGTAGTCTCAATGCCGATGCTTCTTTCAATTTAAAAAAGTTGAATCTCTCGCAATTCGGTTCCATGCTTCATTCTGCCGATAACTTTTTGAATCTTAGTATTCTGCTGAGTAAACAACTACAGGTAACCATACATAATTTGATGTTACCGAATGCAAAAGAGGCAGCTGGGTACGGGACTGAAAAGAGAATGGGTTTGTTTCTTTATGGGAAAGCCCGAGCGCATTTTAACGCAGAATACATTGCTGGTAAAATCGGTTTCCTGCAAAGTAAGAGACAGATCAGAACAATCCAGTCGGTCGTAGGGAGAATGGCGAGGTCTTTTGAAAAGTTCCGAAAAGACAATCTGAAGAAACGCAGGCGATCGTAATCATTCTGAGTGCCTTTGGAAATGAGTCCAGAATACACCCTTATCTGTGTTGAGAGTTCTGTGAAAATCATCCAGACCTTAAAAACTTGCAGATCAAACAAGTTTTCGTAAATCGGCTCCCCAAATCGGTTTCTAATTCCTATTAATTCTCATGAAAAACACATTATCTTCTATGCCATTTTTCCGGCTTTTCGGAAAGACAAAAACGAGGGTAACACGCCTTTCTGTGCTCCTGGCCTTTGTTCTGGCACCGTCCGTTCTGGAGGCAGCCAAATACTATGTCAGTGTAAATTCGGGCAGTGATGCCAATTCTTCTGCGCAGGCCCAGTCATCCGCCACTCCATGGAAAACGGTAGCGTTTGCCATCAGTCAGGCTGCAGCCAACGACCAGCTGGTGATTTTAGCCGGCACGTACAGTGAAACCAATATTGTGATCAATAAGAGTCTTGATATTGTCGGCAATGAAACGGCAGGCATTCCGGGAACGGGTGTAAAACCAGTTTTCAACGGAACTTCTCCTGTCGCCAATGGGTTTATTTTCCGTCTGGCAGCGGCCAATATCCGGCTTAAAAATCTGGAACTGCAGGTGAATCAGGTCTCAACGGTAATCGGAATTTTCAGTCCGGCCGGCGGTTTCAACGGTTTGCGGATTGAGGACAACCACATTTTTGCAACCAATCCCGGAACATCTTCTGTATTCAATTCGTTTGGAATGCTGCTTGGTCAGCTCACATCAATCGCCGGACAGGATTCGGTGGTGATTGTCCGGAATGTGATCAAGCCATTGAATCCAGGCACCGGCGGATTTGGCCGCGGTATCCGCATGGCAGGTGGTTATGGCCGGATCGGTGGAGCCGATCCATCCGAATCCAATGAAATTTATGGTGCTTATGCGGTTCAGGTTGGCTCTGCACAACGGATGTTTCAATGCCTGAACAATCATTTGTTTGGAGTCTTTGGCGCATTGGAAATCAACATTCCGGCAGGTGGCTATACCCATCTGGTTCGAAACAATGTCTTCAGTCCGGTTCCGGGCAGCAACGCTCAGATATCGATGGAAATCAAAAACAACACCCTCGCCAATGCGATCATTCTGGTCGAAAACAATCAGTTTACCGGACATCCGCGAGTGGGACTTTTCTCCACACGAAGCCGGAATGTATTTGTGAGGAACAACGTATTTACACCTTCTCCTTCATCATCAGAGTACATTCATATTTCTGTAAACACCAAGCAGCAAACGGCAGGCAACGATGGGGCAACCTGGTCGGGCATTCAAGTAAAAGGCAATGAGTTTCTCGGAGGAATTGCCAATGGTGGAACCGGAATCCGGTTTGCCAACCATTTCAGCGGTGTTTATCCAGCCTTTCAAAATACGGAAATTGGTGGAGCCGGAGCAGATGCCAATCGATTTGCGGCCAATATTCAGAACGATTTTTCTTTGGATGCTGCTTCAGGTCCTTCCAATACAGATCCGTTCTGGGGAGCTGCCGGATCCCTGATTTCTTTGATGCGACCGGTGAGTCAGAATTTCGACATTCGTCAAAATCTGTTTGATGTCGGTGCCGGTCATGCTTTTCCATCGGCTATGAACACAAGCGATCGGTTGAAACTGGAAGATAAAATTGTACACGGTCTGGAATACGATTCGCTTGGATTTGTGACGGTTGTTCCCCAATCAGTTTTCGTGACGCAGCAATCGTTTTTGAGTCCGTACACCACAACGCCTTCATTGCAAAGAGCCATTCGCCAGGTTGGAACGAACAACGACTGGACGCTTTTTGGGCAGGCTGGAAATTATCCGGGAGCAGCAACGGTAACCACAGATCTCACAGTGGATGTCGAAAATACAGGAGGCAGCATTGGGTCTGATCAGCTGGAAATGAACGCTCCGGGAAGAGTGCTCTCTTTGCTTGATGGTTATTTTGTTAACAATCAACTGTCATTAACAGCAGGCCATATTCAGATTCAGAATGGAAATCTTTCACTTCTCGGATCTGCTTCGGTAACCGGTGCTGGACTTTCTTCTTATGTGCGCACCAACGGAACCGGAATGTTCCGCTATGGCAGTCTGGGAAATGTTTCACGTCTGTTTCCAATCGGAACTGCCGCACATTATTTTCCACTTCAAATGACCAACAACGGAACTCAGGATAACATCGGTGCCCGTGTTCAGGACGATGTTTTGTCTGGTGGATTGTCGGGTTCTTCGGTGAACGGCGCCGTCAATGCCACCTGGGTTCTGGATGAAGCAACTGCAGGCGGATCCGATCTGAGCATTTCAACATCCTGGAATGGAAGCGATGAGAAACCGTCCTTTAATCGGACAGCTTCTTATTTGCAGGGATTTTCTGGATCCTGGACCAATCTGGCCGGACCCGTGGCTGCAACCGGAACCAATCCGTACTCCGCATCATTTTCAGGAGTTACCACAAGTCTGAACCAGTTGCCGGTTCGCATTGCCAACTATTCTCCGGTGACCAGCTGCCAGTTTCAGGTGGTTTGTTTTCAGCAGGGACTCACCCACAGCGGAGCTCAGGTTCCGGCTGGTCGCAGCAATCCGGCCAATGCCGAAGTGGCTCAGAAATCCGATGTTTCCGGAGCTGTTAATTTTTACTCACTGGGCTTTCTGGGATCGATCACACTGAAATCAAGTTGTCCGGTGAACAATGGTCCGGGCAACGATATCAAAATCTGGGAAACGACATTCGGCGCACAACCTGTAAATGCGAACAGTGAACGTGCCCGTGTATACGCATCGCAGGACGGAATTTATTTTACTTATTTAGGACTGGCCACATACGATGGTTCATTTGATCTGGGAGCCAGGCTTCCATGGGCTCAGTATTTTCGCATTGTGGATGCCACGGTCGACTACCCTTCCAATTCAGCTTTGGCCGATGCCTATGATGTGGATGGAATTGAAGTGTTGAACGGGTACACAACAGGAGGTGTTCCGAATCAGGTGCCGTCGGGAGGTGCTGCTTCCATTTGCGGAGGAACGCAGGGTAAAGCGAAAAACTTCAGCAAGATAGTGGGCCTTCGTTCCGATCCGTCAAAGGCATTGGGATTGCCTCAAAACAACAATACTTTTAATTTTTATTCCCTCGGTTTTGGTGGTGATGTTTGTCTGAAATTTGACTACGCCATATTTGACGGACCCGGAGGAGACCTGAAAGTAGTAGAGACTACGTTTGGTAATTCCTCTTGCAGCCAATACAAGGAACGTGCTGAAATTGCCGTGTCGTTTGACGGTGTAACCTGGAGTGTTCTTGGTGAATATTGCCAGGATTACAACGGAACGGTCGATATCACGGCTGCCAATTCCGGCATTCAATATGTGCGGGTGCGTGACGTATCGAACCGATCCGATTTCAGCAGTGCACTTGCCGATGGGTATGATGTAGATGCCGTCGTAGCGACGAGTCCATCATCCGGACAATGCCCTTCTATTGGAAGCAACACAAGAGTTGCCGTTTCCGAGCCGGTTTTGTTTGATCAGACTACCGTGCCGGACGACATGGAACCACTTCAGATTCAGGGAAATCCGGTGGCTGATCAGCTGAACATCCGTTTCACTCTGGCTGTTCAGGAAGCCACCATTTCTGTGTACAACCACACCGGTCAAAAAGTTCTGTCCGAAATGGTTCAGGGCAATGTCTGGGATCTGAAAGAAATGAAACTGGATGCGTCTTCCTTACCGGCTGGCGTGTATTTCCTTTCCTTGAGTGGTGGAATTCAGAAAGAGACGATTTCCTTTGTGAAGAAATAATCTGTCACCAATGGATAAAAAGCGGCTGCCTGAAAAGGTGGCCGCTTTAATTTGATGCCTGTCCGTTATGGCAGTTGTTCAGATCGAATGAACGGGTACTTTGAGAATGAGTTGAGGAATAAACGTGGAAAGCGTATTTTTGAACTCTACATTACACTTATGAAACGCTGTATTCAACTATTGGTACCAGTTCTGGTCGTTCTGATTGGTTTTCAGGCGTACGGTCAGAAAGGAAAGAAAAAGCCGAAGCCGGCCAAATCGCAGACGGTTTATCATTTCGATCCGGAAGTGTCGGTTCTTTCCGGCACGCTCAAGGAAATTACGTTCTGGGGCCCTCCCGGATTTGGTGTGGATACAACGCAGGATAAAAAGGAAAAGCACCGGGTTTTGATGCTCGATTCCCCAATCAATGTAACTCCGGTTGCCAATGCCAAAGACGACAAACGATATTTTTCAGCTCAAAACATCAATCTGATCCACCTCATTTATCCGGGGCCACTTACAGATTATTTCAACAAAAAGGTGAAGCTCACCGGAAGATTATACAGTGCACAATCGGGTACGAAAGGAGTTCGGTTGATTATGCATGTTCAGGTTTTTCAATCGCTTTAGCGAAAACTGAACTTTTTAAAAGTCTTAATTTTCAATGCATTGCAATCTGCAATCTTCATTCTGAAAAACAGAACTGTTCGCCTGAGTTTTCAGGATTTTCTGTTTTATCAGGTAAAAACATATTCGCGTTGAAATTAGTTGTATAGACATATATTTGTTTCAAATTCAACAAAAATGAAAGACTTAAAAACACTCGTCGACGAGCTTAATCAAATGATCCTCGAAGGCAAAATCCTGGACGCCTTCGAAAATTTTACGCACCGGAAGTGGTGATGCAGGACAATGACTATCCTGCCCGTGCAGGAAAAGACCTGAACCGTCAGTACGAAAATGACTTCGTTAATGGCCTGACAGAATTCCGTGGAGCGAGAGTAGTGTCAACCCTCATCAGCGACGGAATCGCCTGCGTGGAATGGTGGTTTGACTATCCACACAAAGATTACGGTGTGCGAAACTACACTCAGGTGGCCGTTCAGCGTTGGAAAAACGGACAGATCGTAGAGGAAAAATTCTATTACAACAACTAACCAGACAGAACCGGAATAAAGAAGGCCACGTATCATGCGTGGCTTTTTTTGTTTCAGTAATCCACGTTTGAGGAAATACCCCAGATTATGCAGTAGGATGTAAATGATTGATTTTCTATGCTTTACAACCTCACCTAAATCCTCTCCGAGGTAGAGGACGAAAGGTGAAAAACGAAGTTGGAGCTTTAGCAACATCAATCATTTATGAACCAAAAGCTTTTTCTATTGCGGAATTTGGAATTACCTGCGATTCAGACAGACGGTGCCCTATTTCTGGTTCAGTGCCATCGTGATCTGGTCTTTCGACACAAATGGATAAACCCGATTCATATACCGCATTTGTTCATCCAGCACAGATTCTGGGTTCTGAACAGAACTGGCTACAAATTTCAGCTCAGCTAATACTTCCTCTTTGGCAAGGTATTCGATTTCCGCCAGCACTTCAGTTGACTTTGAACTCTCTTTGCAATACAATATGAAAACCCCTGTCTTCGGAAATGTCAGAATGAGATTGTTTCCTTCCAATCGAATATTGCTTTTTACCTCTTCCATGTAAACATCGTACAACTTAAAATCCGAAACCGTTAGGCCGGTATGATTATCTGTTAAAGGCGATAAGTCGATCCGAAGTGTGTCAGATAGAGATTGAATATTTCGGATTTTGTTCTCTCCCCTGGTTTGAGCAGTAAATGAAGGATCTGGTGAACGCGGTGTTTTCGGAACAAACTCAGCCACCGCTTTCAGCTTTTTGAGGTCTGTTTTTACTTTAGGCCTGAGGTAAATACGGTCGAAATGGGAATTCATCAGAATCACCACATCCTGTAAACTGGTAAACAATACTTTTTCTTTCACTAATAATTTCTGTCCATCCCTCAGAAGTTTATTGTCCTGCCTTTTGGGCTTTCCTTTTACCAGAACAACCCGAAACAATTCATCTGCGTCTTGTGCAAAGCTGTTTGAAAAAACAGCCAGAAGCATGAGTGACAACAGGAAAATGAATTGAACTGACTTTTTCCAGCTACAACTAAATTTTCTCATTTGGCTTCCAGTTATTATCTGTTGTGTTATCAGTTTTTCGCCTCATATCGGCCAGGTGACAAAATCCGGTCCGGATCCAGAGCCTTTTTCAGTCGGGCTACCAGCTTCCAGTGGGTATTTTCGGGATTGATGTAGGAGTGAAGCGTTTTCACATCAAACCGGTAAAACCGGAATCCGCTGGTATAAAATCTTCGGATCATTTCATTGTTGACGTCGTGGGCCTTCTTCACACTTTCCGGATCGTAGCGATCGAAATATATGTTGATCACGGACTCCAGACACTGATCATTCATCGGGTTCAGCGTGGCAGCTGGCAAAATGCCGAAATCATGCTCTATGCTTTCGAGAATATCGATTGCCGCTTTAATATCTTCTGCTTTGGCAGGCAAAACAGGCAAACAACACAGCATTCCATATTTTCCGAAGTCGATTTGCATGTCATTTGGGTCCAGTTCGGCATCCTCACTTTTATACATCGCCCGAACAAAATAGTCGGTTGGAATTCCGACATGGCAGCCAAAAATCTCTCCCAGTTCCGTGGCTTCGGCCTCTTCTTTGGTCAGGAAACCCATCGAGATGCACAGTCCTTCCAGATAAACCGGGATTTCTTCTTCCAGAAATCGAACAAAGTTTTCACTTCCCTGAATCATAGCCATGGAAGTCCACGTGGTGCCTTGTTCAGCACTTTTATGTTCGATTTTCATTCGCTTATCGTTCCCGATGTGGGTTACCGAATGAATGTAGTGTCGTTGGTACAAGCCTGCAATTGCTTCCACGAGAGCCGGCATTTTGGCTTGTTCTACTTTGCACCAAAGCATTTTCTGCACTTCCTTTTTTGGTGTCAGATTGATAACGCCTTTGCAAACGATTCCCAGATTGGATTGCGAAAACAGTCCTCTCCAGTCGGGGCCCATTCCCATTGGAAAATGCTGGATTTCTCTTTGGGAAGGTTCCATATTCCAGAAGCCCGACCGAATGATGGTACCGTCCGCCAGAATGACTTCCATTCCTTTTAAGTCATTGATGCGGTGTTCCAGGAAGCCGGATCCACGTTCCATGGTATTTCCCAGAACAGAAGATTTTGGTGAAGATCCGGTGACGTTGAGAATCAGTTTCAGTCCTCTTCTGTTGATTTCATTTGAAAGCTGTTCCTGGGTAACGCCCGGTTCTACTATTGCATAATGGAATTGCTCGTTGATTTCCAGAATCTGGTTGAGGTTACTCAATTCCAGCAGAATGCAATCGTCTTCGTATGGAAGTCTTGAACCAAGTCCCCAATTCAAGCCATTGCTGTAGGTATACACCGGGACATGATGTTGGCGACAAATCGAGAGGATTTCGGGAATTTGTTCCGCTTGGGTTGGTTTTACCCATCCCAGCACATTCGGTGCTTCAAAATGCGACGTGTTCTGTAAATTTTTGCTCAGTTCCTTGCCAGGAAGAACCACATTTCCGGTCCCCAAAAGAGAAGAAAGAGCCTCCAGAACAGGCGTAACTGATAAAATCTCGCTCTCTGTCTGATTCATGTCATGTTTTTGTTATGGTCCGAAATTATTCCGGTCCTACTATGGCAACGATAAAAGGCCCGCCAGCCAGATCCAGATTTTCCGCCAACAGGAGATCCGCTTCCAGACAAAGCTGCCGGATGCGGTCGTTGTTGAAAAACTGTTGAGGAAATATGGAAGAGATGGAAGGGAATGTAGATAATGAATAGATGGTGAAGAACTTGCTTAGTTCAGCTTTGATTTCCGGAACCGAATAGGCGACTACCGGAATTAAGAAGGTTTGATCACCAAACTGTACTTCAAGCGCTTCTTCCTGGTGGTTCAGTCTTGAACTGATCGCAGGTGCCCAGCCCAGTTCCAGCTGATTGACAAAAGCCTGGGAATTGTAAAAAGAGAAAATCACTTTTCCGCCTGGCTTCAGAACCCGTTTGATTTCCAAAAAGAAATTTCCAGGGTTTAGAACAAACGAGCCCATTCCAAATGAAGAGTTGATGAAATCGACCGAATGATCTGCAAAAGGTAACGGGTCGTTTTCAACATCCAGTGTCATGAA
>CAMCXM010000106.1 GCA_945883425.1 Spirosoma fluviale | reverse complement strand
GATGACACATTGGCCTTTTTTCTGTGCCGGTGCCAGAAATATGATTCCAGCCACAAAAGCCAGGACGAGCGTAAATTTTCTATTCATCAGTTTGGTTGCCGTAGCAGGCTGCAATTAAGGAATTGTGGTAGTGACCGTCGGATAATTTTTTGCCTTAAGCTCAACATCCAGCACCTTTTTGAAATCTGCTGCTACCAGTGCCGTCGTTAGAATTTCGATCTTTGGAACAATGGCATAGGCAAATTCATCAAGTCCCATCCGGATGGCAAGCAAACCATACAGTTTAAGAAACTCCACATTCCCAGGATCCAGGTCGGATACATCCAGTGCTTTCTGGTAGGCTAAATCTTTCAGCCCTGGTTGTTGTGACAAATAATGAATGGAGTATCCCACCTGACGTGTGTTGGTCGGGTTGTCGGCAATGGCCTGCGTGAAAAGGGAAATGGCTTTTTCCTGGTTTTTCTCGTGTTCATAGGTACGGGCCAGAAGGAAACTCTTACCAGCCAGTTCGCCCTTTTCTCTCAGGGCAATCAATCCTTTAAAATCAGCGCCTATTTCTTTTACAAGAGGCCGGGCATCGTCGAGGAAGAATTTCCACTTCTTGGCTTTACCGAAATTGCGGGTTCCAAATGTGAATAAAGAACCACAACGGGCAGCCATACTTTCTTTGTAGGACCTGTCGAATGCATATTTCCACAGGAACCGCTGGGCTTCTTTGTCGGAAATCAGGTAAATGAGATCCTGAATTTCTTTGTCCGAAAGAGAATTCCAGTTGATTTTGAGAAAAGCACTTTTCTCAGGATCAGACCGCTGGGCAGCATTGTGGAATTTCCCGCTGCTCAGTCCATCGATCAAAACGGTAATTCGAATTTTATCGGCTGCATTAAGGTAGCGCAGTGATTCTTTAAATGCTTCCGTTGCTTCAGATTTCCGTCCGGCATCGAGGCAGCTCAAAGCGAACCAATAGTGTGCCTGACTGAACCCCGAATTGGCGGCAGTTTTGAAATAACTGGCGGCGGTTGTGTATGCACCCTGATCGTAGTAAACCTGTCCAAGCAACAAAGCAAGGACGGACCGGTTCGAAGAGCTTACTGTGTAAAGGCGGACCAGGTCGTCAATTCCTTCATAGGTTTTGCCACAGCGGTATTTCATGATGCCTTTCCCCATGGCAATGTCGTCGCCGTAATATTTCCGGATGCTGTCGTTTTCCAGACTCATCAGGAGTGAATTCCCGGTTGTATCCCGTGTGATGGCTTTGTTGATGAAGGCATGATACAGAATAAACGGCTGCATTGCTTCCGGCATCTGGTCAAACTTGCGGGATACGTCCGATAAACTGGCCGCCGCTTCACTGGCGACGTTGGCAAACACGAGATTGTTATTCAATTGGGCCCAGTCGCCATATTGCTCTGATTCAGGTGTTTTTTTCGGGAGTCCTTCTTTTTCGAGTTTGTTGGTGAGGTAATAAAAGCCCAGGTTGCTTTTGCCCACCTGCGAAGCTTCCGAACTTTCGGATGCCCGAGAGAAATAATAAAGAGCTGAATCTTTGGCGATGGTTTCTGTGAACGAGATACCGATGTTGTTGAGAATCCGTCCTTCTTCCGGAAACCGGCTTACGGCCTCCCGGAGTTGCAGCATTTCATAAAGAGGCAGGTTTTTCTGACGATAAATCTGCGACATAGCCAGATAGGCTTCCGGACTCGCCAGTTTATCCAGTGAGGCTTGTGCCAACTCCTGGGCTTTGGCTGGATTTCCGAGTTCGTAATAGAGTCCGGCCAGCGACAGGTTGCCCCGTTGATTCCGGGATTCGAGAGAAAGGGCGGTTTTGAGGTGGTTTTCAGCAAGGAAAGAATCCTGAGCATGACGATAATGATCAGCAAGAAGTATTTGCCGGGCACTGAGCGACTGGTAATATGGAAAGTATCCACTGTTTAAAACAAGGATAAAAACGCCCATCAAACCAACCACAGGAATGGCCGAAACCGGCATATACCGCGGTTTGAACATCACCAGGTGTACCCGCAAGCCCATACCCATAAGCTGGAAATAATTGATGAGCACATACAGAAAGAAGCTGACGCCCATGCAGAAATGGATGAGGGTGATGGCGTCTTCCAGTACTTCGATCATCAGGTCGTTGGCTACTGCAAAACTCAGTCCAGTCGTGAGGCAAAAGAGGATTGCCAGAGACGAATAAAGCGTTGAAAAAGCAGTGTTCCGCTGGTTTTCAGACGAATGAAGTTCTGCTTTTTTCTCCAGCATCCAGAAGCCGAAAATCAGCGTAGCAAGCTGAAGGGCAAAAGGATTGAGGTAGAAAATGTCGAGCGTAAAAAGGCCCGCATTCTTCAGGTAAATGAGAATGTAATTGGAAAGGTAGAGAAAACTGAAAACGGTAAAATGCAGCCAGCTCTGGGTGTTGTTTTCTTCTTTCGTCAGCAGAATCAGCATTCCCTGTAGAACATCAGTAGAGTTGAGAATGATGAATAGGATGGAACAGATGAGAAGTGGATACCAGAGTTCGGCAACAATGAGTGAGGACTCCGCTGCGTTGAAATTTGTGAACAGTGCCAAAGCGGCCATGGTTGAAAACCAAAACAGAAGCACCCACCAGCGACGGGCCAGATTCCAGTTGGGAAGCCAGGCCTGAATCAGGTAAACCGGACCAGCCACCAGCAGAACACTGAGGCCGGATATCCATTTGCTCATGATGCCGAAAGGTGCAAATCCTTCCACACCAAAAATCATCACACCGAGGCCAAGTACTCCCAGGCAGAGGTAAAACCAAATGTCTTCAAAATAGCTGATGGCTGTAGCGAGAAGACTGAAGCCCAGTATGAAAAGGATAACGATGGGCGAATACAACCACGTTTCCGGCAGGATGCGGGTGATGGTAAAGTACTCACCAAAGGCATAGTTGGGTAGAGTGAGGGAGAACTCCATGAGATCGGATCCTATCTCATAGGCTTTGATACTGATTTCCTTCGGGATGTATTCGAGGCTCGACTGGTAGGTCCAGCTTCTCCCTTTCATCCAGGCCGTTATGGCAAAACCAATAACGAACAGAAACAAACTCAGGCTCAGGCTCCAGGCCCGGCGGTCGGCCCAGGGCCAACTCTTTTGTTGAATGGGTTCCAGCATAATTCGGGTGGCAAAGATAGCAAAACAGGAATAGCCGGCACAAAGCGGATCAAAGAGCCGGCTCGGGCCAATTTTCATGGAACCTTCAATCTTCATCTCCGGACAGAAAATTCGTCCGACCTCATTCAACTTTTCACATCATCACTTCATTCATTCCTGATTTTCTCCCTTATTTTCGCATTCAAATGAACATCCACTTTTATAAGTACGAAGGCACCGGCAACGATTTCATCATGATCGATAACCGGAAAATGTCGTTTCACAAACAAGAAGAAAACATTCGTCTCCTCTGTGACCGTCGCTTCGGGATCGGGGCCGATGGGTTGATTCTGTTGGAAGAATCGCCGGAAACGGACTTTAAAATGGTCTACTACAATTCCGATGGGCGTGAAAGTACCTTCTGTGGAAACGGTGGTCGATGTGTTGCATCTTTCGCCCGAAAGCTCAGGTTGGTACAGGAAAAGACACAGTTCGAAGCCAAAGACGGTTTGCACGAAGCTACGTTTCATGGCGATACCGTCAGTTTAAAAATGCGTGATGTCACTGAAGTGAAGTCCATTCTTGACGGCTATGAACTCTTCACCGGATCGCCTCATTTTGTGGTGTTTACCGATCATGTTTCCCAGACTGATGTGCAAAAAGAGGGTCGACGCATTCGCACAATGGACCACAACATGCCGGACGGTATCAATGTAAACTTCGTCGAGAAACGGAACGAAGGAATTTTTGTGCGCACGTACGAACGTGGGGTGGAAGACGAGACTCTCTCATGCGGAACGGGCGTAACGGCCAGTGCGTTGGTGGCAGCATCCAACGGATATAAAAGTCCCGTTCTGGTTGAAACACCCGGTGGTAAACTGGAAGTTGAATTCGTTCAGCATTCCGATGAATCGTTTACCGATGTCTTCCTGAAAGGGCCCGCCCGTTTTGTGTTTGAAGGCCACTTCGAAATTTGAAACCCTGTCAGGTTGACCTTTAGCCATTTCCTTCTACCTTTGCCACATGCAGCACACGCTCCGCATTTACAACACACTCACCCGGCAAAAAGAAGATTTTCAGCCTCTTAATCCTCCCTTCGTCGGACTCTACGTCTGCGGGCCAACGGTTTACAACAACGTCCACCTGGGAAATGTCCGCTCTTTCCTCACTTTTGATATTCTTGTTCGTTACCTCCGATTTATTGGATATACGGTTCGATATGTACGCAACATCACCGATGTTGGTCATCTTGTGGGTGATGGAGATGAAGGAGAAGATAAAATTGGCAGAATGGCAAAGCTTGAAAAGCTTGAGCCGATGGAAATCGTTCAGCGTTATACAAATGATTTCCACAATGTTCTGCTTCAGTTTAATCTGATTCCACCCAGCATTGAGCCCACCGCCACAGCCCATTTGGTCGAGCAGATTGAGGCCACACAGAATCTGATCAACAAAGGGCTGGCCTATGAATCGAATGGTTCTGTGTATTTCGATATCGCCCGGTACAACGAACAGGGAAACGAATATGGAAAGCTCTCTGGCCGTATTCTGGATGATCTCCTCACCGAAACCCGCGATCTCGAAGGGACTGACGAAAAGAAAAGTCCTCTCGATTTTGCTCTTTGGAAAAAAGCGGCTCCGGAACACATCATGCAATGGAATTCGCCATGGGGAAAAGGATTTCCGGGATGGCACCTCGAATGTTCCTGCATGAGTACCAAATACCTGGGCCCTCAGTTTGATATTCACGGTGGGGGAATGGACCTCAAGTTTCCGCACCACGAATGCGAAGTGGCACAGGGAAAAGCATTAAATGGCGTTGATCCGGTCCGGTACTGGATGCATGCCAACATGCTGACAGTGAATGGTCAGAAAATGTCGAAATCGCTGGGCAACAGTTTTCTTCCGGGTGAATTGTTTGCCGGAAATCATCCGCTTCTCGAACAGGCCTACTCTCCAATGACGGTGCGGTTTTTTATGTTGCAGTCGCAATACCGAAGCACGCTCGATTTTTCGAATGAAGCCCTGAAAGCATCACAAAAAGGATACCGTCGCCTGATCAACGGACTCAGGATTGCAAAGACGCTTCAGTTCGAAAGTGGTGACCAGCCGCTTGATGAAAAGAAAGCCACTGAAATCCGGAACGCTCTCGATGGGTTTTACAAAGCAATGAATGACGACCTCAATACTGCCGTCGCTATTGCTGAGTTGTTTACGTTGTTGAAGTATGTTAATATGCTGCAAGCCGGCCAGTTACATCCATCTGCTTTAGGCGAAACTTTGTTTGCTGAATTGAAAGACAGCTTTGTTTCGTTTCTGCAGGATTTGCTGGGACTGATGGAGGAACAACCCACCGGTGATGAAATGCTGAAAGGTATGCTGAACCTTTACAGGGAGTTTAAAGAAGCCAAACAATACGACAAGGTCGATGAAATCCGGTCGTATTTTAAATCACAGGGCCTCGTGATCCGGGACCTGAAAACACGCATCGACTGGGCGTATGATGAATAAATCCTGGTCCGTATTCATGTTAATTAATTCGAAGTTTTAGAAAATGATTCAACGTCCTCAGACCCTCATGCTGGGTCTCATTGTTATTCTGATGATCGCCGCTTTGTTCCTTCCCAACTGGGAAAAAATAAGCCTCGATGGCACACAAACTGCCCGCCAGACCGCATTTGAACTGGTGATTACCAAAGGAACCGGAGCTGAAGCCACAACCGATGCCCGTTCCAAATTTTATCTTGCCGGTGCCATCTGTCTTGTGGCAGGCCTGGCTGGTTATTCCATTTCACAATTCAAAAACCGCAAACGCCAGATGATGGTGGGTTTCGGTATTTCATTGTCACTGGCGCTCACGCTGGTCGCCATGATGCTCGGCATTAAAGAAGGAGAAGCCTTTTTTGATGCCAACAAGGAAGGGAAGTTTCTTCCCGGATTCTTTACGCTGTTTGTCGCTCTGTTCGCCAACATCGTCAGCAACCGCCTCATCCGGAAGGATGAAAACCTGGTCCGCAGTATGGACCGAATTCGCTAATGGCCAAACAACACAACAACCAGGACCCGCTGGCGCAACGAATTGCGGAGCTGTTTCCTGTCGGAGGATTTGAATATTCGTTTCAGGAAATTGCAGATTTACTGGACTACCGATCAAGAGAAGATAAAATAGACCTGAGTCTGGCTCTGCAAAAACTGCTGAAATCCAAAACCATTCAGGAGTTTTCGAACGGAAAATTCGGTCTTCCGGATCCCGCTTCACAGAAAGCCAATACGGGGAAAGTGGATTTCATCAATCCCCGATATGCCTACATCCGCATGGAAGGCGAAACGCAAACAAAAGATGTATATGTTCCGGTGGAAGATCTCAAAGGTGCGCAGGATGGCGACCTTGTAGAGATTGCCATTTTTGCCGGTCGCAAAAGTAAGAACCCGGAAGGGCAGGTGCTCAACATCATTCAACGGGCCCGGCATCATTATGTGGGAACCCTGAGGGTGAAATCCGGCATCGGCTGGTTATCGGCTGATTACCGCAAAATGCACGAAGAAATCCTGATCAACGAAGGTCACCTCAAAGGCGCTCGTGACGGACAAAAAGTGCAGGTCGAAATCAAACATTGGGGAACCGCTAACCGCAAACCTCAAGGTATTGTGAGCGAGGTACTCGGACAGCCGGGAGAGAACAATGCCGAAATGCATGCGATTCTGGCCGATTACAATATTCCTCTGCGTTTCTCAGCCGAATCCGAACGGGAAGTGGCTGAATTTTCAGGTGTCATTTCGGAAGAAGAAACCAAAGACCGTCGCGATTTCCGGAATGTACTCACGTTTACCATCGATCCGTTTGATGCCAAAGATTTTGACGATGCCATTTCCATCGAACCTGCTGGTGACGGCATCTGGGAAGTTGGGGTGCACATCGCCGATGTTTCGCATTTTGTGAAGCCTGGTACCGTCCTTGATAAAGAAGCTTTTGATCGGGCGACGTCTGTGTATCTGGTCGATCGTGTTTCGCCGATGTTGCCCGAACGACTCAGCAACGATTTGTGCTCGCTTCGTCCGAATGAAGACCGCCTCACATTTTCCTGTGTGGTGTTCATGGATGCGCAGGGAAAAATCGTGAAAAAGCCATGGATTGGCCGAACGGTGATCCACAGCAAGCGACGTTACACCTACGAAGAAGTACAGGAAGTAATTGAAGGCAATCCAGATCCGAACCAGGATTATCTCCGTCTCCTGAATGAAATGGCGCTCGCCATGCGGGATAGACGAATGTCTTCCGGTGCCATGTCGTTTGAATCGACGGAGGTGAAATTCCTTCTCGACGACAATGGCATTCCATTGAAAGTGATTCCGAAAATCCGGAAAGATGCCCACAAACTGGTGGAAGAATTCATGCTCCTGGCCAACCGCACGGTTGCCGAATATGCTTTCTTTTACAACGATGGCAAGGCAACGAACCCAATGGTGTATCGGGTTCACGAATCTCCGAACCCGGAACGATTGCAGAATTTCGCTGATTTCGCAGGACGGTTCGGTTATAAAATCAATGTCTCGGATGAAAAAGTTGCGCTGTCCTTAAACGCGATGGTGGCCAAACTGGAAGGCACACCCGAACAGGAACTGATGCAAAATCTCGCCATTCGGGTAATGGCCAAAGCCCGGTACACGACCAAAGCACTCGGTCACTTTGGACTGGCGTTTCATCACTATTCCCACTTTACTTCACCCATTCGCCGCTATCCGGATGTGCTCACACACCGTTTGTTGTGGAATTACCTGCAATCAGAAGCACGAATGGAAAAAGATGCGCTTGAGAAATTATGCATCCATTGCAGCGATAAAGAGAAAATGGCATCCGAAGCCGAACGTGCATCCATCAAATACAAACAGGTGGAATACATGGCTCTTCAGGATTCTTCCAAAATTTATGACGGAGTCGTTTCCGGTGTTACCGAATGGGGTATTTTCGTGGAGATCATAGAAAATCGCTGCGAAGGAATGGTCCGCATCACCGATCTCAACATCGATACCTTCGACCACCTGGAAAAGGAATATTGTCTGGTGGGGCGCCGTACCAAACTGCGGATCACCTTTGGCGATAAGGTCAAGGTCCGTGTGAAAGCAGCCAATATCGAAAAGCGAAACATCGATTTTGTTCTCGAAAAATTGGCAGGAGGGAAAGTCCAGCCGAAAGAGGATCGTAGTATTTATCAGAAACCCGTTTGGACAAAAGGCCGCAAATCTTCTTCGAAAGGCGGAGGACGAAAAAGGCGATAAAAGATTCAATTAGAGAACCATGCAACTTGTGGTCTTGTTACTTGAAGATCAATTCAAAGCGATTAGTTGGGTGGTGAAAGAATTCTTGCCTCGTTCTTAAAGGTTCTATTTCTTCGTTGTTATCGTTTTCATCCATTTCTTGTGGAAGAAAAATAATTGTCAGTAATCCAGTTTCTTAACTGCTTTCTGTTGTCTTCTGACTTGAAACCTGCCTGCATTCCGTTACCTTTGCTTCTCTCACAAAAAAAATCAGTCAGGTATGCAAATCACCTATTACGGACAATCTTGTTTTCAGGTAAACATCGGCGGTTATAAGATTTTATTTGATCCTTTTATAACACCGAATCCTTTGGCGAAGGACATCGATATTACGAAAATCGAGGCAGATTACATCCTTTTGTCTCATGCCCATCAGGATCATATCCATGATGCAGAGGCCATAGCGAAAAATACCGGAGCCACTATTATTGGCATTTGGGAAATTCATGCATGGTTCGCAGAAAAAGGGGTCAAGACGCATCCAATGAATATTGGCGGAAAATGGCCATTTGAATTTGGTACTGTCATTATGACTTCTGCTGTTCATTCAAGTTCGTTTCCGGATGGATCCTATGGCGGAAATCCTGCCGGTTTTGTGATTGAAAACGATGAACACACCTTTTATTATGCGGGCGATACTGCTCTGTTTTCGGACATGAAACTCATCGGAGAGATGTACAAACCGGAATTTGCCTTCCTTCCATTAGGCGATAATTTTACTATGGGAGTAAAAGAAGCGGTGATGGCATCCCGTTTCGTAGGCGTAAAGAAAATCATTGGCATGCATTTCGATACCTTCCCATACATTCAGATTGACCACAAAGAGGCCATGATGATTGCCAGTTTTAATGAGGCCGAACTGATTTTGCCAGAAATCGGTAAGCCATTTGATATCTAAAAACATCGACCACACATCAGCAGGGTAAATACACCTTGTCTGAACTCAAACTTTATGGGAAAAATAATCGGCATAGCCAATCAGAAAGGAGGGGTTGGAAAAACCACCACTGCTATAAACCTGGCTGCCAGTTTTGCGGCTCTGGATTTGAAGACACTTCTTGTGGACGCAGATCCTCAGGCCAACAGTACATCTGGAATTGGCTTCGATCCCCGAGAAATCGAAAACTCTGTGTATGAGTCGATGGTCGACGGTGTGCCTATGGATAAGATCATTCTTCCAACCGAAATCCAGTCACTTTACCTTCTTCCCAGCCACATCGATCTGGTCGGTGCAGAAGTGGAAATGATCAACCTGGAGAAGCGGGAAGAGAAAATGAAAAAAGCACTCGCCACCATTAAAGACGATTACGATTACATCATCATCGATTGTTCTCCGTCTTTGGGTTTGATTACAGTCAATGCCTTAACAGCTGCCGATTCGGTCATCATTCCGGTTCAATGTGAGTTTTTCGCTCTCGAAGGATTGGGTAAACTTCTGAATACCATTAAAATCATCCAGGCCCGGCTCAATCCGGAACTGGCCATTGAAGGAATTTTGCTCACCATGTACGACAGTCGTCTCCGTTTGTCGAATCAGGTAGTGGAAGAAGTAAGACAGCATTTTCAGAATATGGTCTTCGATACCATCATTCCACGAAACATTAAGCTGAGCGAATCCCCAAGCTACGGTGTTCCTGCGATCATGCACGACTCCGAAAGTAAGGGATCAATCAGCTATCTGAATCTCGCAAAAGAAATTGTCCGTAAAAATTCGGCTCCAAAATCCTGACAATCATTACAAGTAGGAGAGGGGCTTGTCTGGAAGCAGAATCTCATGTAGGTTTGAGGTTCGTTCCCGAATCCTTAGAAGAAATGAAGGAAGGTTTCAGAACGAAATGAGAGTAACGCATTGGAAAAGCAGATGAAAAAAAGAACGGGTTTAGGACGAGGATTGAATGCATTGCTGAGCGACAGTGGCAAAGAGGAACCGGTTCCGGTATCACTTGAACCTTCAGCAGAATCTACCCGTCAATCAGGTGTGGATCTGATCGATATTCAAACCATTGAGACCAATCCTTTTCAGCCCCGAACTCATTTCGATCAGGAAGCATTGTCCGAACTGGCCGACAGCATCCGGGTTCAGGGAATCATTCAGCCTATTACGGTTCGTCAATTGTCCGCCCAACAGTATCAGCTGATATCGGGTGAGCGTCGTTTACAGGCTTCCAAACTGGCAGGACTTACACATGTGCCGGCTTACGTTCGCAAGGCCAACGATCAGCAAATGCTGGAAATGGCCCTGATTGAAAACATTCAGCGTGAAAATCTCAATGCACTTGAAATTGCCCTTTCCTATCAGCGTCTTCTGGCCGAATGCAATCTGAAGCAGGAAGAGCTTGGTGACCGGGTAGGAAAGAAAAGGGCGACCGTCAATAATTACCTTCGCCTCCTCAAACTGCCACCTGAAATACAAGCAGGTATCCGTGACGGGCAGGTGAGCATGGGCCATGCAAGGGCATTGGTGAATGTGGAGTTTATTGAAGACCAGCTCTACATCTACAACAAAATCGTTCGTGAACAATGGTCGGTTCGCCAGGCAGAGGAAGCCGTCCGCAAACTGGCAGAGGGAATCAAACCGCAAGGTGGTTCCGAAACCGCTCAACCGGAATCTTCTTTAATCAATCATCTCCGGCAACGACTTGCCACTCATTTCGGAACAAAAGTACAGGTGAAGACAGGCAAAGATGAAAAAGGAGAAATCCGGATTCCGTTTGTTTCCAACGACGATCTCAACCGGATTCTGGAATTGCTCAAGCTTTAATCGGATGACCATCAGAAAGATTCTGGTTTTATTCGGACTTGTTCTTTCACAGATGGTGTTTGGACAGACGGATTCTCTTATCGTAAAAAGCAGAGTTGATTCCACTACTGCAGTCCAAGCCCTTAAAAAGAAACGCGATCCACGCAGAGCCACTATGCTGGCTGCTGTTTTTCCAGGTGCCGGACAGATTTACAACCGCAAATACTGGAAACTGCCGATTCTGTACGGCGGTGCTTTTACACTCGGTTATTTCATCAGGTTCAATAACGAACAGTATGTGCTTTCGAGGGATAGTTACATCAATGTGAAAGCCGGATTACCCGATCATTACAAAGGGACCTATTCACAGGAACAACTGGTGCAACTTCGGGAATACTGGCGACGAAACCGGGACCTGCTCATTATCATTTCCGGATTTACATATCTTCTCAATATTGCTGATGCGGCTGTTGATGCTCACCTGAGTTCATTTGATGTGAGCGACGACCTCAGTATGAAATATCAGCCGGTTTTTTATATGGCAGGAAATCAGCCAGTTATTGGACTCGGACTTGCACTACAGTTTCATTAACCTATTCTTTATATGAAAGAAGCGCATTCAGAAAAACTCCGTATTCTCCTCATCGGTTATGGCAAAATGGGGAAGGCAATCGAAACGATTGCCAATCAACGGGGACATTCCATTACCGCCATTGTGAGTGATAAACAAATGGATGTTGAGCACATCTGCCGTGCGTATCAACCCAATATTGCCTTTGAATTTACCTCGCCCGAAGCAGCAGTCCATAATCTGACGTCCTTGATTTCGGCCGGCATTCCCACCGTCTGCGGATCAACCGGATGGCTGGCGCATTGGAATGAGATTGCCCATTTGGTGAAAGAAAAAAACGGAAGCTTTTTTTATGCGTCTAATTATTCAATGGGCATGAACCTGCTTTTTAAACTGACGGAACTGGCAGGTCGGTTTATGAATGAATTGCCGGACTATGACATTGACATTGAAGAAATCCACCATACTGAAAAGAAAGACATACCAAGCGGAACGGCCATCACACTGGCAGAAAAGCTGATCCATGAAGTGAGCCGCAAAACAAGTTGGGTGGCAAATGAAAAAGCATCATCCGAACAGTTAAAGATTTCAGCACTTCGGGAACCTGGCGTTCCCGGCACACACACCATCACTTTCAGTTCGGCCATTGACACCATCGAAATGAGTCACACAGCCCACTCACGCATGGGATTTGCAGACGGTGCCGTCCGTGCAGGCGAATGGTTGCTGGGCAAAAAGGGAATTTATACAATGGATGATTTCCTCAAAGACCGATTTCGTCTGAAAGGAGGCGCCTGAGCCTATTCTTCAGGTTTCATCCGGGACGGATCCCAGTGATTCTTTGGTTGAATCCGGTAAATACGGTACCAGTTGCTACGGTCCAGCCAATGGTTCACATTCACATTTTCAATCCAATCCGGGAAGCTGCTGTATAAAAGGACCGCGTTTTTTTCCTTTACAAAGGGCAGTTCCTTGTGGGAATTGGTGAACACAAATATTTCCCTTCCATCATTCAGATTTTCAATAAAGGCCAAAGACTGGAGCGGCATCCGTACAAAATTGGGGTTTACAAAATAGCCGGCCACATTGTTTCCGCTGCAATAAGGGTCTTCCCGTTCCGAAAGCAGATAGGCAGGATTGGGAGCGTTTTGGTATAAAAATCGATAGGCTTTTACCAGTTCATAAGCAGGCTGGGTGCAAACCAGAGTAAGAAGAACAGCGTTGATTCCTATGAAAAGTTGTCCTGTAAAGCGAAAAGCTTTTGTCAGGAAGTCGGATGAAATCTGGTTTTTCAACCAATACCAGAAACCCGTGACTGCCAGCGGTACAAAAAAGGCCAGTGGAAAGAGAAAGCGCCATTCTTTATGTCCAACCAACGAATGACCAATGATAAATGCCATACATGCCCAGCCGACAGCCCGATAGTTTTTCTGAAAAACCAGCCATCCAAAACCTCCTAATACCAAAAGACTAAAA
>CAMCXM010000105.1 GCA_945883425.1 Spirosoma fluviale | reverse complement strand
CAATTCTCCGCCCGGAAGGAATTTTAATCCCAGATCGCATTGACGCTGTAGATTGCGGACCAGATCTTCAAGATCTTTAATCACCACCTCCGCATCTTCCTGCGTTTCAAACAAAGCAGCGTCCCAGAAAAATTTGATCTGCTGAATGGTGGAGGCAATCGTTTCTTCAGTCCATATTTCGGCGGAAGGAACACTGGCATACGCAACGCTGGCAGCTTTGGCCAGTTCATTCAATTCATCATCGTCATCCACATTCCGGTTAAACTTAACATCGGCCAGTTCCTCGTGGTTCAAAATGGCCTTCCGCCAATAATAGAATTTGAATTTACTGAGAACAGGCAGTGCATATATATGGAACAGCGGAATGTCTTCGGCAGCATAAATCACTTCTCTCTTTTCAAACTTGCTGATCGTGGTGATCTGATTTTGAAAATGGGTAAGGAAGGCTTTGAAATCTTCCAGTCTTCCGCCAATCGATTTATATTTAAAAGACACGATCTGTCCCGTGAAATCACTGAGCGTTTCGAGTGGAATTAGAAAGTGCAAACAGACCTTCGCCATCTCATCAATTGTAAAAGCGGTCTCACAACGGAGTCTCCGGTAGGCGCTGTCGGCTGAAACTCCTAAGATTTTACCCACTTCTACGGATAAAGAGAGGTCTTCCGGAACCTGCTTCCGTATGATTTTTATCATTTTTTCCTGAAAAGGGAGCTCTTTCATGAAAATATTTTTTCTGATTTTACGATTTTAACACAATAAAAAAAAGTCAATTATTGAATATCGCAAAAGAAGCGATTTTTTTCTAAAAAAATAGGGAATTTTAGTAAATTTTACGGATACGGCATTTTTACTCCTTAAATAGCCGTTTTGTTCTTATTTTGAGACCCTCCACCTTTGCCATCGTCAACATCGACAAGAACAAAAACAAAATACAAAATGAAATCAAATCGCATTTCTCCCCGCCTTCTGAAAGCCTTTTTCATCGCTTTCTCTGTCTCTTGTATCACGCTTTCGTCTGCCTTTGCGCAGAAGTCAGACAAGCCAACTCTCGCCGTCATTGCCTTCCGCAATGATCACCCCGATCCCAAAGCTGCTCCGTATTCTTTATCGGATCTCCTTCGCCTCGAACTCGAAAAACAAGACCGGTTCCAGGTCCTCGATCGCTTCGATATGGATTACCTCCTCTCCCAGGAAAAAATCGATTACCAGAATTGCCTCAGCCGGTTTTGTCTGGAAGACGTCAGTAAAAAAATCAAAGTCGACAAACTGGCTGTCGCCAACATCAAAGTCCTCGACACCCGCATTTCCATCACCGTCAAAATATTCGACACGTCCACCAAACAATTTGAAATGGCCCGCACGTCGGATTTCCTCAACATCCCCGACGAAATCGGAACGATGGTTCACCTTACCATCAACGATTTGTTCACGATTAAAAACGATGAACTTGTGGTGAGCAAACTCACCAAAAAGAACGATTTCGAAAGCAGCATCAACAATCCCAATCAACTTCTTCTCCGCAGCGACGGTCCCCGGATGGGCTTCACTTGTTTTTCTCTGGAACCTGAAACCGCTAAAATCCTGCACAACAAAAAATACAATGGTGGATTCGATGCGATACCCGTCATGTTTCAGTTCGGTTACCAATTTGAGAAGCAGTATCTGAACGAAGGAAATTTCCAGGCTCTGTTTGAATTCCTGCCGATGGTGACGGGCCTTGATCAGGGACTTTTCATTCCGTCCTTCACCGTGATGAACGGAATCCGGAACAACACATCCGGCTGGGAATTTGCCTTTGGACCGACCATTTCCATCGTGAAAAAAGCCAAAGGGTATTACGACACCAACAACAACTGGGTAAAACTGAACAACAGCGATGTAAATACCAGCGGAATCCCGACCGAAACCCGCCTCGACAGCCGCGGAGAACCTGCCTTTACCACCGGATTTGTGATGGCCGCCGGAAAAACCTTTAAATCCGGCAAGCTGAATATCCCTGTCAATTTATATGTGATTCCCCACGCATCCGGTGTCCGCTTCGGGGTTTCTTTCGGATTCAATTCACGTAATCGTTTTGGCTCCTAAGGTTTTAAAAATCCTGAATTGCAGTAACCAATCACTTTTTGCACACATCAAACCGAACTAATCTAAACTGAACTAAACCAGGTCAAACTAAACTAAATTCACGTTTCTTTCCCTGCATAAACCCTGATCCAATATTCAGCGAAGACCTTCCAGGAAACCGGAGGGTTTTTGCGTTTACGAGTGAACCGATTTTTTAACCAATCCAGACACATTCGAACACATTGGAAAATTCATTGCAATCCTTTCATTGATGAGAAATCTTTGTCGCTTGGTTGTGAAGTTAGATGGATTACAAGGTTTCCGGGAGTTCCGTACCTTCTGAAAACATCGGAATTTGAGGCAAGAGAAAAGCCTTCATATTTCCGGTTTGCGCCCTTCTCCGTGACCATAAAAAACTATATTTGCAGACTGTTATTCTTATTTTTCACCAAATCAATACTTTATGAATTTACGTCTCAATTCAGAATTCGGAACGCTGAAAGCGGTTCTCATGCACCGCCCAGGTCGCGAAATCGACAGACTTACCCCATACAATATTTCCGAATATCTGTTTGAAGACATGCCTTACCTGGAAATCATGCAGCGGGAACACGATGAATTCCGCAGTCTGATCAAAGGTGCCACAGGCGCAACAGTCTATCGTCTTCTGGATTTGCTGATCGAATCGTTGATTGATGACAATTTACTGATCAGTGCTTTTCAGATTGCCCTGAAACCTCACAAACTGGAACATCTGGCCGAGGATATTATCGGACGTTTTTCCACTATGGAATGCGCCAATGCCTTAATCGCCGGTGTAAAAGTGCGTGAACTGAAACACAAACTCAGCCACAAGTCGCTCGACAAGTTAGGTGAACACGCTTTCGTGATCACCCCAAGTCCGAATTCGTATTTTATGCGGGATCCGGCTGCCGTCGTTCAAACGGGCGTGATTTCCTGCCAGATGAAAAATACGATTCGTCACCGCGAGTCGTTCATCATGCGGATGATATTTGAAAACCATCCGTTGTTCAAAGAAAATTTCAATCTCATCTATCCGAAAGATACGATCGAAGAGGCCCTGACCGAAAAACATGCCGACATTGAAGGCGGCGATGTGATCGTTCTTTCTGCCAAAGCACTGGCCATCGGAAATTCCGAGCGCACCGACCCGGAAGCGATTCTGGAAGTGGCCAAAGAAGTCCTCAAATCCGGCGAAGTAGAGCGTGTGTACGAAGTGCTCCTTCCGAAAAAGCGCAATTTCATGCACCTGGATACTGTCTTTACCATCATCGATGAAAATCTGGTGGTTACCTATCCCGACGCCATGAGTGCCGTAATGGAAACAAGGGTGCACCGCAAAGAAGGCATTGATGAAAATGGCAACACCATTTTGTCGACCGAAGTGCTAAAGGAAAGTATCCTCGAAGTACTCAAGAAAGAAATCGACTATCTGGAAATCATCCACACCGGCGACGGAAACCCAGATTACGCCAGCCGTGAACAATGGTTCGATGGTGCCAACGTTTTCGCAATTGGTCCACGTCGTGTGATCAGTTACAACCGGAATCGTCACACCAATCGTGCTCTCCGTGAGGCGGGAGTCGAAGTAAATGTGATTCCGTCTTCTGAATTGTCGAGAGGATTGGGTGGTCCGCGTTGCATGACGATGGCACTGGACCGTCAGGATTTCTGATCTCAGTGCGAAACCGTCTGAAAGGAGAAGTTTCAAACCAAAAGCGACACTTTCCGTTTCTTTAAAATGGCAGAGCAACAGATTTCTACGGATCAGCCCGTTTCCATTCGGCTGGGTCAGGTTTGGGGAGAAATTCCCCCTGTCGCCAAAGTAATGCTGATCGGGCTTACGTTTATCTCCGGCGTGGTGATCTGGTCGTTTGTTCAGATGATGTTGCAGCCTGGACCGTTGGTGGCAGGCGAAGATTTGTACATCCACATCGCGTTGCTTTTTCTGGTTCCGGGGTCCTTGATCGGCTTGAGTATGATTTCATTTGGGTATTCTTATTACCAGATCTGCAAGCGACTGAAGCGAAAACCGTTCTGGAAATCGTTTATGGAGGATAATAAGTAGGGGAATAATTTTAAAGGCGGTTTTTTTTACCGCCTTTTCTTTTTCATGCCCGGGTGGGCATAGGGCTTTTTGACGAGCCGTCCGTTTTCATCCGTTTCGGGCTCCACTTTTTTCATGTCGTCGGCTTTTACCACTTCGGTGCCACCATGAATATCCGGACAAGGATAGGAGTTCCGGTTGCAGGAAGAAATCCAGCAAACAAGGCAAATGAGCAGAACGAATTTACAAAGAGCCGTACGGATCATCTTCGTCGGTTAATACTTCGAGCAGTAAGCGGATTTCCTGTTCCCTGTCGTCTTCTCCTGTTTTTTCAAAAGCCACAATCATATTCCGCATCACCCGGCGCACAATGTCGAGATGGCTGCAGGGCTGGTAAAAAATATCGTTCTGCTTCAGGTTGAGATTTTGCAGATAGTTGTCGATGTCCTGTTTGCTGAACACCAAACCCTTGTTGAACACATTGATGTAAAACTGATGCCGTCCTTGTTTGTAGGTGAGAATGAAAAGGTTGGGCAGATTGACACCGTAAATGGGCAGCTTCATTCGTTGCGCCACCAACATATAAAGGCAGCACAAAGAAATCGGGTTTCCTTTCCGTGTTTCCAGCACAATGTTGATCATGGAGTTTCCCACCGAATGAAAATTCTTGGTGTTGGGCGAAAACTTCAGTTTGTTGAACATCACCGAATTGATGATTTTGATTTGATCGAGCGGGACAGTGTCGGGTTTGAATTCCAGCCAGGTTTCGTAATAAATCTGCTGTACCTGATCCTTGATTTTAGTGAATTCCAGATCGGGATACTGGTAGGTGGCGATGAGCCAGAGTCCTTCAAGTAAATCTTCGGCACCATTTTGTTTCCATTGAAACAACCGTCTTTTCAGATTGTCGAATTGAAGGGTATGGATAATTTCTTCAATTCGTTTCTGCGAATCCGGATCAAAGGATTGTTCCCATTCTTTTTCAAGGACGGGAATAATAGAATCACCCAGCGAAATGATTTTCTGCTCCACATGGGTTTGAACTTCCGGATCTGTGTCTCCCAGCAGAGAGACCAGCGCTTTCATTTCATTGGCATTGAGCGTAACGTTTTCCATGCAGAGGCAGAAGGGGACAAAAAATCCGAAGGCAAATATCGAAAAAAACTCCCTTTATTTCTAAACAGGGTACGACTTGCTTTGTTTTTTCGATGTTGGAAAATACAGAAAACCAGCGCACTCGACTATTAAATCCATTACATTATGATCAAAAGTTTGTCGGTTGGACATTTCTTTCTAAAATTGGACCTTCATTACGGAACTATATTCATTCACAACAAAATGGAAGGCAAGAAGAAGTACAAAGCGGTCATGCTCATCGACGACAATGAGATCGACAATCTTATTAACCAAAAGATGCTGGAGGCTTCCAACATTGCGGAAACCATTTTCATGCATACAGGAGCCAAGGGCGCCCTGGAGTTTCTGAAAAACATTGAAAAGCTTTCTGCGAACGGAGTTGGTTTACCCGAGGTTATTTTCCTGGACATTGATATGCCATTGATGGATGGTTTTCAGTTTTTGGATGAGTTTGACAAACTGTCTGACTACATCAAAAACAATATCTCCATCATCATGCTCACATCTTCCATCAATCCTCAGGATTTGAGCAAGGCCAAGAAAAGTCATTTTGTAAAGAAATACATCAACAAACCACTGACCCAGGATTCCCTGGAGAAGTTGTAGAAATTCTTTCTGAATACATTCTGAGCCCTGTCAACCGCAGGGCTTTTTTGTGCCATGAAAAATGTTTGGATTGTCTGCGGGCCAACCGCTTCCGGGAAAACATCGTTTGCCATTCAATTGGCACAGGTCCGGAAGGCTGAGATTCTGTCCTCCGATTCACGGCAGATTTACAAGGAACTCGTGATTGGTGTCGCTCGTCCGGAACCCGCAGAACTGGCCGCTGTCCCACATCACTTTATTGGTACTGTTTCAATTGAGGAGGAATACACGGTGGGTCGATTTGCGAGAGAAGCACGGGAATGGATTGAAATCTATTTTCAGACGCACGATGATCTGGTGATTTGTGGTGGAACCGGATTGTACCTCAAAGCGCTTCTGGAAGGAGTCGACCGTATGCCGGTGCCGGAGGAAATTCGGCTGGAGGTTCAGGAAATGCTGGATCGGGAAGGGTTGTATTTTCTTACGCAGAAACTTCGGGAAGCAGATCCGGATCTTTTCGAAACCATCGAGCTCACCAATCCAAGACGAGTGCAAAGAGCATTGGAATGGGTACTGGCCGGAAAACCGGAAAAAAAGACACCCGACTGGCCCCCAATCTGGAATGTTCAAAAACTCGCTCCCGATGTTTCCAGAGACATTCTGTACGACCGCATCAATCTACGGGTGGATCAGATGATGGAAAAGGGCCTTTGGGAAGAAGCCCAATCTCTGTTTCCTTTCCGTCACCTGAATGCGCTGAAAACCGTGGGGTATCAGGAATTGTTTGAGGCAATAAGCGGACTGATTACCAAAGAAAAAGCAGTTGAGCTGATCAAGCAGCACACCCGCAATTATGCGAAGAGGCAATTGACCTGGTTCCGGAAAGAAGAAGGAATACGTTGGGTGAAACCCGAGGATCAGGCGGCCATTCTGGGAGAACTGTCCTTTTCCCAGGGCAGCTGAACCGGTTCAAACTTCAGCATTTTACCGATGTAGCTGTAAGGCTTTTCAGCCAGAAGCGTTTCATAAGCTTTTTGCGTTTCCTTTAATTCTTTATGGAGAGACGCAATCCGGTTCACTTTTTGGTTGATGCTTTTGAGGAGCTCATCCTGAATGTGTTTTGATTCGATTTCACTGTACAGTTGCCCGAACGCCCGGTTGATTTCATTCATTTTGTTTTCCAGTGTCTGGCTTTCCATCCTTCCGGAGAGGTAGGCGCAAAGATTTTCGCAGAATCCTTCCATTTCGGGAACCGAAAGTGCTTCAAGCTGATCGACATCTGTCCGTACCTGCGTTTTCACTTCCTGAATACCTGAAATCAGGTTCAGAATCAAGGCACGGTAGTTTTTAAATGTGTGGTAGTTAAGGGAAATCACCAGGAAAATCACCCCGGAGATCACCACAAAAAAGGGTACGTATCCCATAGTTTCGTTTTGTTGTCAGACGCTAAGAATATCAACCAATCGGATGAGGTCGGGATGAATTGGTTTCTTCATCGTGATCGTTTCTTTAAACGGTGTAAATACAACCTCATTGTTGACGATGCCCGCCATCACATTTTTCCGTCCTTCCATGAGACCTTCGACGGCCGCTACTCCCAGACGGGAACTCAGAATCCGGTCGTAAGCAGAAGGCGCTCCACCCCGTTGAATGTGGCCGAGGGTTGTCACTTTGATATCCGCATACGGAACGTGTTTTTTTACACGGTTGGCTACGGCAACGGCTCCACCTTCTTCGTCCCCTTCTGCCACCACAATGATGGACGAAGTTTTGGAACGGTTCCAGCCGCCTTTGAGGGTTTCAATTACTTCTTCGATGGAGCTGTTGGTTTCCGGTACCATCACCAGTTCGGCACCACCCCCAATTCCGGACTGGATGGCGATGTAGCCAGAATCGCGGCCCATTACTTCAATAAAGAAGATCCGGTCGTGTGAATCGGCTGTATCGCGGATTTTATCGATGGCGTCAAGGGCTGTGTTTACCGCTGTATCGAAACCAATTGTGTAGTCAGTCCCATACAAATCATTGTCAATGGTTCCGGGCGCACCAACTGTTGGAATGCCGTATTCATTGAAAAAGATATCAGCTCCTGTAAATGTTCCGTTTCCTCCGATGGCTATCAAACCTTCGATTCCGAGTGCTACGATTTGCTCGTATGCTTTTTTTCGGCCTTCCGGTGTGCGGAATTCTTCGCTTCGGGCTGACTTGAGAATGGTTCCACCTCGTTGAACGGTATTGCTGACGGCTTTTGAATCGAGTTTTACAATGTCACCTTTGATCATTCCATTGTACCCCCTGCGAATGCCGTAAATTTCGATGCCATAATATACGGCCGCTCTCACAGAGGCCCGTACACAAGCGTTCATACCGGGTGAGTCTCCACCTGAGGTAAAAATCGCAATTTTTTTCATATTATTCAGATCTGAACGAATTCAGAACAATTCCTGTAATTGTGAGCTGCAAAGAAAGCCATTCTAAATGCATAAGACAAGCGGAAGAGACAATTGCCATATATGTTCAGATTAGGAAGTCCGGATTCAAATTTATTTTTGCAGGTCCTTAAACCTTTCTTTCTTGCGGTTCCTCTCAGAAAAAAATAAAATCTATATGAAAAAGTTCATGTCCGTTGCCTTTGCTCTGTTGATCTCGATCGCAGGAGTATTTGCTCAATCGCCCGCTTCCACCATGAAGGGTAACAAAACGCCGGAGCAAAGAGCCGAAAGATTCACGAAAAAAATGACCAAAGAGCTTGTTCTTGATGCGGCTCAGCAGGAAAGAATTAAAATCCTGAATCTGGATCGTTTCAAAAAACTGGAAGATGCCCGGTCTGCTGCCGCTGTGAGTAAAAAAGAGGTGGCTGCTAAAGTAAAGCAGGTAAACGAAGAATATTTCAGTAACGTGAAAGGAGTTCTGACACCAGAGCAGTTCGCAAAATTTCAGGAAATGAAAGAAGAAATGAAGGAGAAAGCCTTCAATAAGAAACAAGGAAAGTAGTTCGTTCGCGTTCTGCTTCGAAGAAAACCCGGTGAATTGTCATCGGGTTTTTTTATGTCATCTGGTTTCAATCTATTTGAACCCGAATTCAGGTTAGGGCCAATTCTTGAAAATGTTGATTTACGAGGTCGTTATTTTAAATGCAATTATACTCATCGCCACAGGCCTGGCGGGGTATTTTCCTGCTCGTTTGATCGAACGAAAATCGGGTGCTGACGGCTGGGTTTCCCGAATCTTTGTATCCCTTTTATCCGGATATTTCGTCCTGGAATCTTTGTATGCCATTCGGGTTACGTCTGGATTTACCATGCAATGGCTTAATTTTTTGCCCTTTCTTATGATTTGGTTTCTTCCGGATGTGGACCCCACTCTGGGAAAAGAACGACCGCAAAAAAGAGGCTTGCTCCTGATTCCTGTCGGTATTCTCCTATTTTCCTGTTGGTATTTTACCCGTTCCTACTCTTCGGATCTGCTGCATTTGGACCACTATCCGTTTATTGATGTGGCGAGCTACGCCAGCTCGGCATACGGAATGAAGTTTTCGGGAACGGAAGTCTCCTTCGCAGATGCTGCATTGTACTATCCGGGTCAGTCACGACTCAATCTCTATCATTTTACCGATTTGTGGGCAGCCGGAGGAATTTCCGAATTATTCCAACTCACGGAACTTCGGAGTCTCTGCCTTTTTGTACCGGTCATTTTCCTCACATTGATGGCATTCGGACTGATCACGTTGCCCGGTGTTCAAAAGATACCGTCCTTTTATCTGGGAATTCTGATTCTCGCTGTCTGTTTTGCCAACGGAAAACTCCTGTTTGCTCAGGACTATTTTCTGCTCAGTGTCCTTGATCTGCATGGCATTAAGTTATCGCTTATTATACCAGTTTTCCTGTTTTTGTTTCGTTTAAGGCAACATCCGCAGATTCTGTTGGCTTTCCTTTTGTGGCTTCCACAGGTCAATATTTTGCTGGCGGTGGCCATGGCATTTGGTCTGGGTATTTATACACTCCGAAACCTGAAAAGCCTTCGAAATTTGTATTCAGTCCCGGTGGTGTTGGGCTATGTTGTTTTTGCCATTGTATTTCTTTTTCTACTGAAAACCGGGAGTGGTCCGGAGACAGCGGGTCCGGAAAAAATTCCCTTTTCAATTGTATTGGCTTTGAAAACGACTTTTCTCTACCTTCGGGAATCGCTCTTCAATCTTTGGTTTAATTACTGGGCGGTATTTGTTGTTCTTGCATCTCTGGTCACTAACCGGAATGCACTTGTCCTGGTGGTTTCATTTTTGACTGCCAAAGTGGTCTCTAAAATTGCCGTCCTGTTGTTACCTGTTTCAACCGAATGGATGGCGGGTCCTGAAGTCTTGATGGGCTTCGGAATTCTGTATTTTCTGGAAAAACGATATCCGATTCTGCCATCATTTGCCGGATTTGCCACTCTCGTTCTCTCTTTGCTGTGCCTGACAGGAGCCGTTGGGTATTCGCTGACTAACTTTATGGATTTTGAGCAGATTTATACATTGGTGTCGGGTGCCTGTTTCCTGATTATTGCCGTTGCTTTGTTTATTCCCCAGGAAGGAAGGAGTGGATTTCTGGATTCTGTTGGGCTTTCAAAATTTAAGTGGATTGCCGGTTGCCTTGTTTTGGGATTGGTGACCTGGAAAACCTTCCGGTTTCAACGGGTGTTGCCTTTTGATACACAGTTTTATACGGGGCTCGAGATTATGCTGTTCAATGAAACAGGTGATTTTCGGTCTGCCTACTTTTCATCCCGACGGTATTCACCCTTTCCACTCCACATCAAGGCAGGTTTCCCACTTTTGTTCAACTGGTCTTCGGCTGTATCAACCCCGGTTACCATGTTTGAGGACTCCAGCTGGCGGGGCAAAAACATTGAATGGCATGTGCGTGCTTATCCGTTTTATTCGTTTTGTCTTTCGAATCCTGGATTTGATGAAAAGCGGGATGTGGCCTCCATGCAGGCGGCCTTCCTGAAAAAGTATGCCATCCGGTATCTTTGGGTGGATGCGGATTACGACCAGAGAAAAATGACTTTTCTGGAAAAAGCAGTTCAGAAAAAGGTCAAATCTGATAAGGATAAGCTGGAATTCTGGATCATTGATCCCACACTTTTGTAGTCAGTCCAAATTCTCGGACCAACCAGATTACATCGCCTTTGCCGGATAGCCAAACACTTTGGCACTGGCCGGAACATCGGCCAAAACCACAGAACCTGCTCCGACAGAGGCATTTTTGCCGATTTTGACTCCTTCAATTACGGTGACACCTGCACCCAGGAAGGCTCCGTTTCCAATTTCTACTCCCGCTCCGATTACCGTTCCGGCTCCGATGTTTACCTGATCGCCGATTTTGGCTTCGGTTTCAAGGACAACGTTGGGATGCAAAACACAGGCATTGCCGATGGATACAAAAGATGAAATCCGGGATCCGGCACAAAGCAGATTGCCATGTCCGATTTCGGCATGTTGCGAAATGCTGGAGTCTTTGTGGATCGCATTGACCGGCATGAGATGTCGTTTTTCTTTGATCATCTCGGTGAGGTAGGTGCGTTCTTTGTTCGTACCTGCCGCAATAAAAGCATCGCACTTTTTGCCAATCAGTTTCAGAAATCCGTCGTCTTCGGTGGCGCCCAGGATCAGAACATCCCCGATTTCTTTGTTGTGCAGAGCGGTGTCATCATCCAGAAAACCATACACCACCACACCGTTGGAAACAAATACATCAAAAGCCAGCTTGCCGAGAGGGCCTGCTCCAAAAATCAATACCGGATTAATCATGAATCAAGAAATAAAACCCAAAACTAGCAGGTAAAAAGGAAGAAGTCTGATTTGGCTCTGACTGAATTTCCAAAACTCTGGATTTCCAGACAATCGTTCCTCTTTTTTACAACTGCTTAAACTGGACTGGCACCTTCACCATTGATTCGAAGGAGTAGCCCATTTTGGTTGCCGGCCGCCATCTGGGCATCGATTTTACACATTCCAGCGTCGCTTCATTGCATTCCACATCAAAGCCGGAAAGCAGGCGGACATCCCCGATTTTACCGTCTTCTTTAATTTGAAAACTGATTTCCACGATGCCTTCTTTTTTTAGTTGTTCCGGTGTTCTGGGGTATTTGATGTGTTCTTTGAAGTAACGAAATAATTCGTAGTAACCACCTTGAAAAGAAGCATCGAGTTCCATCAGATCGGTGAGGATGCGAATTTCATGTGTTTTGAGCTTTTCACCTTTCACATTCACGAATTCGAACTTCCCTTTCTTGTTTTTCCGAAGCCTTCCTTGTACCAGTTTTCCACTTCCAAAATACCGCCAGGCCAATTCCGATTTGCCAGAAACGGGTTCGAGTTCGAGGATGGTTTTGTTCTTCTGGTAATAGGTTTGTTTTCCTACCGGACTGTCGTTTTCATAGTGACAGACCAGTGCCAGTGCCAGATTGTTGTCCCAGTATTTCCAGAGACCTTGTTTTTTTCCGGCCGTATCAATCCGGTTGATGGTATCGCCACCCACCAGTTCATAACTCTGACCATGCGACTGCAAACCGAAGAAAAGCAAGAAAGCAGCTGCCAGTGAAAGATTCAGAAAGGAACGAAATGACATGAGTGGAACCACACTTTTTGTCAAAAATAGGAAAACCTTTTTGTCTGAGTTCTTCCATTCCGATGAAAAATCGTTTTCCATCGGATGGAACTGCTATTTTGCCTCCGAAAACCGACTTCCAACGTCTGACCATGTTTAATTCTTACATCGCCGGAACCGGCCACTATGCACCAAACAGAATCATTACCAACGATTATCTATCGACTCTGATGGACACCAACGATGCCTGGATTACCGAGAGGACCGGTATCAAAGAGAGGCGATGGTTTGAACCCGGTGTGGATACAGTTTCGAATATGGCGGCCAAAGCCTGTACAATGGCACTTCAAAATGCGGCAACAGATGCACAGGACGTCGATTTTATCGTATTTGCCACCATCACGCCCGATTATTATTTTCCAGGATCCGGGGTTTTGCTGCAACGAGATCTTGGACTCGGCGCTGTTCCTGCTTTGGATATCCGCAACCAGTGTACCGGATTTGTGTATGCCGTTTCGATTGCGGATCAGTTTATCAAAAGCGGTATGTATCAGAATGTGCTGGTCGTCGGAGCCGAGATTCAATCATCAGCCCTGGATATCAGCAGCGAAGGGCGTGGTATGGCGGTCATTTTTGGAGATGGTGCCGGCGCCGTCCTGATGAAACGAACGACCGATCCAAAGAAAGGTATCCTGAGTAGTAAACTGTATTCCGACGGACGGTACGCCGAAGAATTGATACTGAAAGATCCGGGAAGCAGCCGGCCTTTTCGTCAGATTGCGGACCTGGTTTTGCATCCGGAAGAAACCCGGCCGTTTATGAATGGGAATCAGGTTTTCAAGCATGCC
>CAMCXM010000104.1 GCA_945883425.1 Spirosoma fluviale | reverse complement strand
ATCTGCTTCAATCAAATCGATCTGAAGATGACCGTAATATTTATGTTTCTGAACGACGAGAATGCGTTTCCGTCCGTTTGCCACAGAGCCGGAAGGAGGTGAGATAGTAACCGGAAGAATTTGTTTCTGCACAACCAGAGAACTGGCGGCACCTGCTTTGATCAAACCCTTGATCCGGGGAATGACGGTGATCTGTTTCTGTTGAAACTGAAGCTCGAAATACTGGTCCGGATCGGGTTCGTTTTCCATGCCGTACTCCCGGGCTTCCTCTTTCAACCGGTTTATCCGCAGCGGTTTATCGAAGAAAAGACGGAGTGCAGACTGCTCCAGAATATTGAGCAAAACCTGCGTCTGGTGCGAACAAAGCCGGTTTTTGAGATCGGCACAGGGACAAACCAACCGGATTCCAGCCTCGTTCTGAAGGACGGAAACCAGTGGAAATCCCGGATATACTGCCGAATTGGGATGAGAGAACACACCTTCGTTCAACTGAATTTCAGACGGCACCACACCGAAATAATCCCGTCGACCGGTGTCGGTATCCTCCGGACAATGCTTCAGCACATCGGCATAGCGCAGTCCGGCAACAGTATAACCGGGCAGAAAATAATCGGTCGAATGTGCAGGTGTTGTTTTCAATAGAGGCACTCATTCCTTCGGACGAATACCGCGAAGAAACGGATGCCAAAAGTAGTCAGAGTTTGGGGAGGAGAAGGGAAAATGGAGTCTCATCCAATGAATCTATTCCGCATATGGAATGAAAAGACTTCCTCCTAATTTTACTGCATACTATTATCTCAAAGCTCCTCAATCAGAAACCGGAAACGCATCTGAACATCCGGGGAGAAACGGTCCATCTCAGAAACCGGGATTTTCTTATCCACAAAAAGTTGAAGGACAATCCAAAAGTAATTCGAGCCCCTCATTCGATCATAACGCCTGCCGATGTGTTTGTCAAATTCCGCCACCGATTTGAACAACCCATAATACGAATCCTTGGTCGATGTTTTCCCGGATTGCCAGTCTGCAATGATATCTGCAAATTCGGACAATCCTTCTTCAAACTCCGTTTCAAGGCCCTTTTCGATTAACTCCCGGGCTACTTTTTTATCATATTTGGATAAGTCCATACCAATTGATTTTACTTTTTCTAAAACAATAATGGGGTTCGTTTTCCTTTAAATTTAATATGATTGATTTGCTGATTAGCCAAAAAAACAAAAATGACGGTCTTCTTCCACCAGTCTGACAAACTCGCCAATTGTTTTCACTTTTGGTGTCGGCGGATAGGATTCCCACTTTCCACTGGCCCGCAACCAAAAAACCTTCCATTCATTTGATTTTTGAACATAGGTGCATTTGGCGGCATCATAAAATTGAATCACTTCAGGCTTGTCCCATTGCGGCCGAATGGAGTGAATAAAAACGCTTTGATTTTCAATTCGGTAACCCAAATCAAGCTTGGGACGAATCTCAGGCTCCGGCCGATTCCGCTCCACATAATTTTCCATCTCCTCGATAATGTCCAACGAAAAAATTCCATCCAGGGCCATAAAGATTTGTTTTATCTGAAATTGTAAAGTTCTACTCGATCATAATTCAGGCGGAAATAAAATAATTCTTCTCAATTACTCCAATTATGGCTTTTCATGGTGGGACCCTGGATCTGGACAAGACTTGCCAATTTCCAAATAGCCCTATCTCACTTAATTCTTAATTCTTAATTCTTAATTCTTAATTCCTAATTCCTAATTTCTAACTCTCCTCTACTTAAGCCCAAACAGCTTTTTCGCTTTAATCTCTTCGGCTACTTTCGCCGGAACCAGCGTCTCCCAACCAGATTCTCCATTCTGCAACATCCGAAGGACATCTTTGTGGTAAATGTGCAGAACAGCATGATTGAATTCCTTCACATCCACAATGTTGCCGTTTTCCAAAAGGTAATCGTACAGAAAATGAATCTCCCGCGGAAACCGAAGATTGGAGGTGGTTCGTAAAGAACTGACGGTATCGTCCTGAGCCGGATAGGCGTAAAAACGGACGTTGCGTGAGAAAATCTCCCCAAAGGCAGCCAGCAGATTGTCGGGATTCTGATCGCAGGTTTCACGAAGAATCGTTTCCAGTTTACGAATTCCCATTGCCAGTCCGATTCTCGGAACTTTGAAATCCATAAAGTATGAAATCAAATCTTTGTGCTGCACACAGTTGGACACGATCACCGTCTGACCCAGGGCACAAAGCAAATCGGCCCGGTCCAGAAAATCGCGTTCATCGATCGTATCAGTACCCTCTCGAAGATTATCGAGGGTGATCTCCACCAAAAATGCCGCATTGCTTCTGTCTACGCCCGGTTCGGCCACAAATTGCTCAAAGGTGCGGGTGATCATGTCCTCCTGAACCAAAGTCGGTGGACGGAAACTTCCCCTCGAAATGAGAATGGATTTGCGGTACAAAAACTCCCCGGCGTGTTTGGTGTTGCCATCCGGACCAAAAATGGCCACGTTGCTCAGCTTGTGTTTCACCATCCAAAGACAAATCAGACGGTTGTCAATCGTTTCAAAATCGGCTCCTTTCAAACGGACCATATCGAGGGCTGCTCTTCCGTGGAGGTTGTCCATCAGACTTTGAATGAGCACTTCCGGTTCGTTGGCATAACGAAAGCAACCGTAAATCATGTTCACGCCCAGAATCCCAATCGCCTGCTGCTGAAGACGATTGTCCTGATCGAGCAGTTTTACATGCACCACCAGATCGTTGTAGCCACCGCCGGGTGTTCGCTGAAACCGGAGCCCCAGCCAGCCATCGCCTTTAATGGTTCGCGAAAAATTGATGGCGGCCACCGTGTCGGCAAAGGCAAAAAAGGTGTGGGTCGGGCGCTCCGTCCGTAATCGGGCTTCCATGAGATTGTACTCATGGTCCAGCATTTTATAGAGGCGACTTTCGCAGACGTACCGTCCTTTTCCAAGCTGCTCGGGGCCATAAATTTCATCCGAAACCGTCTTGTCATAGGCACTCATGCTTTTGGCGATGGTTCCGGCTGCAGCACCCACCTGAAAAAAATGGCGGGCGACTTCCTGTCCGGCACCGATTTCCGCAAAGGCCCCGTAAATGGGCAGATCGAGATTGATTTCGAGGGCTTTCTGTTCGGTTTCTAAAATTCTTCGAGTCATAAAACGGGGCAAAGGATTGTTCCGGGGGACGGAATTCAGGCAGGCAAATATACGGAGGCAAATGAGCGGAGAATGCCTTTTCAGATCGAAATCAAAACTAATTCATGACTAAAATCCATTTTCCAGTCATCTATTCAGAGGATTGAAAATGGAATAGAAACGTTTTTCTACTTTTGATTTTTCTCTAAGGGTATGACAGTTTCAGAAGTAATGGCCGAACTGGAATCGTTTGGCAACGAAGGCATCAAAAAAATCTTCCTCAAACACGGCAATACAGAACCCATGTTTGGTGTGAAAGTGGAGCAACTGAAAACGATTCAGAAAAAAATCAAAAAGGATCATGAACTGGCCTTGGGACTTTTCGCCACCGGCAATTCGGATGCCATGTACCTGGCCGGTTTGATTGCCGAAGATGAAAAAATGAGCCGTGAACAGCTCCAGCTTTGGGCGAAACAGGCACAATCGGCCAACATCAATTCGTATATGTTGCCCTGGGTAGCCACTGGAAATCCGTTTGGATTTGAGTTGGGAATGGAATGGCTGGAATCGAAAGAAGAGTACATCGCCGTTGCCGGCTGGTCGACTCTCACCAATTGGGTTTCACAAAAACCGGATTCTGAACTGAGCATCGATACCTTCCGTTCCCTGATTGGCCGGGTGGAAAAAGAAATCCACACTGCACCCAACAAAGTGCGGCAGGCGATGAATCTCTTCATCATTTCAGTGGGTGTGTATGTTAAAGAACTCACCAATGAAGCGAAAGCGGCTGCACACCGGATCGGAGTTGTGACAGTCGACATGAACGGAACCGCCTGCAAAGTTCCGGAAGCAGTGGCGTACATCGACAAGTGCATTGAAAAAGGACAGCACGGCAAAAAGAAGAAGACGGTGAAGTGCTGATTCTTTGGTAACTGACTTTAGAATTGCCGTCCCCACACCTTCGGAATTGAGTGAGGTACATTCTTCTTAACTGAAGAGGAATAATTTGAGTTGATGAATATTTCAGTTTTGTGACAAATCACATTTTTTTACTTTCGTGGGTCACAAATTATTTCGATCTTAATCCGACACAAAATTTATGGCCAGAGTCAAAAACAAAATTAACCTGCGGAATCAGCTGGGAATTAGTCAGGACAACTTCGCTCTTTGGTTGGGAATCAGTAAAAACCAGGTAGTGATGCACGAAACGAGCCAGAACAGCTTGCCATCGAGTGCTAAAAAGAAGCTGTCTGAAATAAATAAGACATGGTTAAATTTTCAGGCAAATTGGGAGGCAAAAGGAAAAAACCTGGAAGTGATGCCTCCTTCCAAATCAATTTTAAGAAAAATAAACACTCTTCAAAACAAAAAACTTCAGGCTGAAACTGAACTTAGAAAACTGGATGAACAACCAGACTTTGCCAAAACAATTGAATTCTTTAAACTATGCCGAAAAGAAAGCAAGGACGAATTGGAAAAATTTATTTTTAGGAGACAAATAGAGAATCAGGAAAAGAAAGGCGTCACATTGAGAAAAAAAAGAAATCTCTGAAAACGGATCTCGAACTCATCAACCGGCAACTGGAAGTTCTGGAGAAAAAACCGTCTTAGCGTATAATTTTAATACCTGCACAGAAAGCTACTTACTAAAAATGGCGATGAACTGTTCGTTCGGGATTATCAATGCCGGACGGAATTCGGCGTAGAGGACTTCCTTCATGCAGCTTTTCCCATTTTGATGACCGATACTTCATGACCGGATTTCGATTCTGCATCTACAATTTGCCGAACTTCTTCCACAACCTCAGGAGTTAAGTACCATGCGCCACAAAGGTCACACACCAAGGCATCTACATCCTTCACCACAATCGTGGAATTGTCCCGGCTGAAAGTGAGAATCGTTTTACCTTCAACCATTCGTCCTGATTTACAATTGGTGCACGTCATTTTTTTCTTGTTTTAAAGTCCTTTTCAAAATGTTCAATATCAACTTCATACACAGTGATTACAATCCCCAAATTTTGATCTTTGGAAAATGCAAGAACTATATGTAAAGGTCTACCATTCACAATCTTGAATACTAATTTACTTGGAAAAGGAAAGTCATCTGGATATCTCTCAATTACTTCACCTGAATGAAGGATCTCATTGACGTCTGAACTTAAAATGTTTCTATTAATCATCCGCATTACCGCATGATCTTTGATAACAAATTTATCAAATTTAAACTCTTCTACCTCAAACACCTGAAATCAATATCTACTACCCCAGCTTCTTAAACTTCACCCGTTTCGGGGCTTCGTTGCCGACACGTTTTTTGCGGGCTTCCTCGTAATCCGAGAAGTTGCCTTCGAAAAAGACCACCTGCGAATTGCCCTCGAATGCCAGTATGTGCGTAGCCACTCTGTCAAGGAACCAACGGTCGTGACTGATGATCACCGCACAACCACCGAAATTATCCAGCGCTTCTTCCAATGCCCTCAATGTATTGATGTCAAGATCATTGGTTGGCTCATCCAACAGCAACAGATTGGCTTCCTGCTTCAGAGCCATCGCCAGGTGAACCCGGTTGCGTTCTCCACCGGACAGTATGCCCAGTTTTTTCTCCTGATCACTTCCTGTAAAATTGAACTTGCCGACATAGGCCCGGCTGTTCACCTGTTTTCCACCGAGATTCATGAGATCGGTTCCACCTGAAATGGACTCGAAAATCGACTTGGCCGGATCCATTCCGTCGTGGCTTTGATCGACGTAAGCCCACTTCACGGTCGGCCCCACTTCGAAGGTTCCGCTATCAGGTTCCTGCTGACCGGTAATAAGGCGGAACAAAGTCGTTTTACCCGCACCATTTGGTCCGATCACACCCACGATACCGGCCTGAGGCAAGGTAAATTCAAGATTTTCGAACAGGAGTTTGTCCCCGAATGCTTTCGAAACGCCATGTGCTTCAATCACTTTTGCACCCAGTCTTGGACCAGGCGGGATGTACAATTCGATTTTCTCCTCGTTCTGACGGGCATCTTCTCCCAGTAATTTCTCATATGCTCCCAAACGGGCTTTGCTTTTCGCCTGACGAGCCTTCGGTGCCATACGAACCCATTCGAGTTCGCGGGCCAACGTTTTCATACGTTTGGTTTCAGATTTCTCTTCTTTGGCCAGTCGCTGCTGTTTTTGTTCGAGCCAGCTGCTGTAGTTTCCTTTCCACGGAATGCCTTCTCCCCTGTCCAGTTCGAGAATCCATCCAGCCACATTATCAAGGAAGTAACGGTCGTGAGTTACCGCAATCACGGTTCCTTTGTAATCCCTTAAGAATTGCTCCAGCCATAAAACCGACTCTGCATCGAGGTGGTTGGTTGGCTCATCGAGCAACAACACATCCGGTGCCTGAAGAAGCAGACGGCACAAAGCCACACGGCGTTTTTCACCACCCGACAATACCGAAACCAGTGCATCATCTGGCGGACAACGAAGGGCATCCATCGCTCTTTCCAGTTTGGCATCCAGCGACCAGGCATCCAGCTGATCCAGTTTTTCCTGCACTTCACCCTGGCGTTCGATGAGCTTGTTCATCTCATCGTCTGTCATTTCTTCGGCAAACTTTTCGTTGATTTCGTCAAACTCCTTCAGCAGATCCACCACATTCTGAACTGCTTCCTGCACGATTTCCTTCACCGTTTTGGTCGGATCCAGATCGGGTTCCTGCTCCAGCATGCCCACTGTGTAGCCGGCTGAAAACACAATTTCTCCTTCAAACTCGGTATCCTTTCCGGCGATGAGCTTGAGCAGTGTCGACTTACCGGAACCGTTCAGACCGAGGACACCAATCTTGGCGCCATAGAAGAAGGAGAGGTAAATATTTTTTAGAACCTGTTTGCGGGGTGGCCAGTATTTACTGACCCCGGCCATGGAAAATATGATGGTTTCGTTTGACATGAGATCGATTTTCAGGGCCGCAAATATGGGCGTTTTCGATGGAATACTCCCACCCGAATCTGTCAAATTCTGAACCTTAAAACTGGTTGGAATGAAAATCCAGAATCAGGCTTACAACAGCTGGATTTTTACCGCGGAACCTGTCCCGATTTTATATCGAGACAGCTGGAAATCAAATAAAAACTCTGCGGTTCTCTGCGTAAATCTCTTAAATCTCTGCGGTTCCTGACTTTTAAGACAAGTTCAACAGGAGAGTCTATTTACCAGATAATGCTTCTTCCAACAACTGTGAAACCAGCTTTGGATCCGATTTGGCGGTGGAGCGCTTTTTCATTTCCCCAATGAACATACCCAAAAGTGCTTTTCTTCCACTCTGGTATTCTTTCACCTTATCCGGAAAGGCGGCGATAACTTCCTGAATCGTGTTTTTCAACGAATCTTCATCAAACTGAAGAAGGAGATTTTCTTTGGTAGCAAAGGCTTCTATGTCAAGATCGGGTTGATCCACTAAAACCTGAAATACATCCTGAACCGCCACCGAATGACTCAGTTTTCCATCTGAAACCAATTGAATCAAACGAGCCAGAGAAGAAGGAGAAACGGGGAATTCATCAAGATCCCGTCCTTGTTCATTCAGCCAGGAACGAACGGTTGTCATCAGCCAGTTGGCAGCGGTTTTGGGAATGACGTTTTCTGCAAGAAGGGACTGAAAATAACGGACGAGTTCACGGGATTCCGTCAGAAAAAAAGCGTCTGCTTCTGGTAATCCAAGCTTTTGGGTAAAATGAAGATACAACGGATAGGGCAACTCCGGCATTCCGGCTTTGATGTCATTGAGCATCTGATCCGAAACCATCATCGGGGCCAGATCCGGATCCGGGAAATAGCGGTAATCATTGAGGGTTTCCTTGGTTCGCATGCTGTAGGTTTCTCCTTTCTCCACATCAAACATGCGGGTTTCCGACACCACAGTTCCGCCCGAATTCAGAATTGCGGACTGACGACTGAATTCAAACTCAATCGACTTCTGCACATGGCGAAAACTGTTCATGTTCTTGATTTCCACCTTACTGCCCAGTGTTTCAGAACCAACAGGCCGAATGGAAATATTGGCATCGCACCGGAAAGAACCTTCTTCCATATTGCCGTCTCCTATGTCCAGAAAACGGACCATTTTCCTCACTTCCATCAGGCACGCAGCGGCATCGGCAGCCGAATGAAGGACGGGTTCGGTTACAATTTCGAGCAGACCTACTCCGGCACGGTTCAGGTCGATGCAGGTTTCATTGGCTGATTCTCCATGAATCGATTTCCCGGCATCTTCTTCCATGTGAATCCGGTTTAATTGTGCTGTTTTCCATTCTCCTTCTTTGGAACGAAACTGAATGATTCCGCCCAAACAAATCGGGGCTTTGTCCTGCGTAATCTGATAACCTTTCGGAAGGTCTGGATAGAAATAATTTTTACGGTCAAAAAACGAAAACCGGTTGATCTCACAGCCAAAGGCAAGTCCCAGACGAATGGCAAACTCCACCATTTTTTTGTTCACCACCGGCAAGGTACCGGGATGACCAAGTGAGATAGGAGAAACCAGACTGTTCGGTTGCGCACCAAATAAAACAGGATCGGCACAGAAGGCTTTGCTTTGGGTTTTGAGCTGGGTGTGAATTTCAAGTCCGATATCCAGAGAAAAGGTTTGCGCCATGATGAAAGGGTGAAAAGTCGATCAATTAAATAGAGTGCAAAGTTGGGCGATTTTTTCTGAATTCATGAATCACTCAATTACAAGCCATTAGTCTGTCTCAATCAAAGCGATACCGTCCACAATTCAATTGCCAGAAATAAAAAAGAGAGGCTCTTTCGGGCCTCTCTTTTTGAAAATACAATTTGATCAATTCTTACCAGCGGGTGCGGGTTGCCTTTCCATTGATGGACACGGTAACCGTATTGTCGCAGGTTCCGTCTCCAAAATCCACCACTTTGGTTTTGGTATTATTGGTGATGGTCACTTTTCCGGAAACAGGCTTGAAAATGCCGGTCAACGCACAGGAAGCTTTTCGGACCACATCGTTATTCACAATCATGGCGTACTCACGGCCTTGACGATCAATTCCAGTCAGGTTGCTTCCGGCTTTGAGCGTGTATACATTATCCCAACGATAACCCAGGGCGCCCAGATCCCAGACCAGATTTTTGGTTCCGAGATACGTGAAGGTAGTGTTATCGGAGAAAATCAGTTTCATGCCTACCTCACGTTTCAATTGAATCGTGGTATTTCCTCCAACCGGTTCGTTGCTGCTCATGTTCGTGGTGATTTTCGTACTGGCATTATCCACCATCACGTATGCTTCGGAATTGATTCGCTTCACGCCGTAATTCAGAAAGCTGGTGGTAATCACAGCGCCTGGTTTCCGCAAACGATCGGTGAACGTCCAGGAAATGATTCCTTTTCTGTACCGTCCGTCTCTTCCCTGACATCCTGCTCCATAATCAACCGTCACTTTTCCGGTTGCATTGCTTCCTTTTGGAATGATGGTTACCGTGGCACAGGAATCAAACGGGAACATGTAGGTGGTGTCGCTCACAGCCATTCGTCCGTTGAGTTTGGCTTCGTTGGCAGCCATCAGATCGTCCTGCATGGCACTCACGTCTTCGGCCTCGTTGTCGGCCTGGTTCTGATCTTTGGTTACCTGCTGGTCGGCAGTAAATGCAGTATCGGTTTCGTCGTCTTTTTTGCAGGACGAAGTTGCGAAGGCAAAGCCAAGTAAAATGGCGGCTAAAGTGAATTTCGTTTTCATGGTTCAATAAATAATTTGTTTTCGGCGACTAAGAGACGCTCAAAAAGAAATCGTTTAATCAATCCTGAAAAAAAAATCGAATTCTCGGAAAATCAGGAACAAAAAACTCAACTAACGACCAAAGGAAGAAGGCTTTACCTGCTGCGTCTTGAAAATGGAAGCCGTGTACAAGCCGGCTCTGGCCAGGAAATACAGGAAGGAAACGGACAAAACGCCCAGTCCATATTTCACGCTCCGGCTGAAGTTGATCGAACTGGCTTCATCAAAATATTTGGTTGGACAGGTCACTTCACCGATTTCAAAATTGTGGTAGAAAATCTGGGCGATCATCTGGTTGTCGAAAATGAAATCATCCGAATTCGGGCTCAGATCCAGCTGTTTTAGAACTTCCGCACTAAAAGACCGATAGCCGGTGTGGTACTCCGACAATTTCTGATCCATGAGAATATTCTGGGTGAACGTGAGAAAGCGGTTGGCGATGTATTTGTACATCGGCATCCCTCCTTTCAAGGCGCCTTTCCCCAGAATCCGCGAACCAAATACGACCGGATAGAGTTCTTGTCCAATGATGGACACCATGGCCGTAATCAGTTTCGGTGTGTACTGATAATCCGGATGCAGCATCACCACAATGTCGGCGTTGATTTCGAGTGCTTTGCGGTAACAGGTTTTCTGGTTTCCGCCATATCCTTTGTTGGCTTCGTGGCGGATCACATGGTGAACACCCAGCTCGTTGGCCACTTTCGATGTATCGTCCTTACTGGCGTCGTCCACCAGAACCAGCTCATCGACAATGTCAAACGGTATTTCCTGAATGGTTTTGGCGAGGGTCAGTGCTGCATTATAAGCTGGCAGCACAACGACGACTTTCTTGTTTAAATACACCCGATCTCAATTTTGAAGCAAATAAATAGCATTTGCGTCAGGTTTCCGTAGCTGAGTTGAAAAAGGACGGAATCCAAAACTGACGAAAGGCAGTTTTTTGCGTTACTTTGCCCCCTTTCCAACTCTTCCGAATGCTCAGAAAATACCGGATCGAACTTGTCATCGGATTCATTGCGGCGCTTTTATTCATCCCTTTTCTGGGAAATGTTCATTTGTTTGACTGGGACGAAATCAACTTTGCCGAATGTGCCAGGGAGATGTTCATCAACCGGGATTTCGGCCGGGTGTACATCAATTTCCTTCCTTTCTGGGAAAAGCCTCCGTTCTTTTTCTGGCTTCAGGTTGCCTCCATGCATGCCTTTGGAGTGAACGATTTTGCCGCCCGTTTTCCCAATGCCATTGCCGGTATCATTACGCTCATTCTGGTTTTCAGAACCGGGCAACGACTTTTCAATACACAATTCGGCATCCTTTGGGCTCTGGCTTTTGGCGGTTCCGTCCTTCCTCACCTCTATTTCCATTCCGGCATCGTTGACCCATGGTTTAACCTGCTCATTTTTACGGGGCTGCTGTACTTCATTTCATACCATCAACAAAAGGGAAAGGTGGCTTTACAACCCGCCAATCCATATCGGCTGGTGTTTATGAGCGGACTGTTTATGGGACTGGCCCTCATCACCAAAGGTCCGGCCGCTCTGGCCATTTTCGGACTGACGGTATCGATTCACTGGGCCATCAAACGATTCCGTCTGTACTTTTCGGTGCTTGAAATCCTTATGTTTCTGGCAGCACTGAGTGTCTTTTCACTTGGCTGGGCTTCGTACGAATATCTCCGGAACGGTCCCTGGTTTATGACGGAGTTTATCACTTACAACATCCGGCTTTTCAGTACGCCTGATGCTGGACACGGCGGATTTCCCGGTTATCATTTTGTTGTACTTCTATTGGGCTGTTTCCCTGGTTCTCTGTTCTTTATCCACCAGCACATCAAGGGAAAAACTGACAATGCTGAGCAAAAAGATTTCCGGCTGTTCATGCTGATTTTGTTCTGGGTGGTGCTGATTCTGTTCTCCATTGTGAAGTCAAAAATCGTGCACTATTCCTCCATGTGCTACTTCCCACTCACGTTCGGTGCCGCTCTTTCCTTGCATTACTGGCTCAATTCGGGTGAAAGAATTTCCGGCTGGATCCGGTATTCGATTGCCTTTGTTGGTGTGTTGCTGGGCGTGGTGGTTTTGATTTTTCCGTTTCTGGCTTCGCATCCGGATAAGCTTCGTCCGCTGTTTTCCAAAGATCCGTTTGCCATGGCCAATCTCGATACCGTCATTCATTGGGATGGTTGGGAATGGATGGTCGGTGTCTTTGTTCTGGCAGTGATGATTCTGTTTTTGTGGTATTCTGCCCGGCAGGAAAACCGGAAAGCCATTTACACCTTGTTTGGTGGATCGGCTTCCATGGTGGTTCTCATTTTATGGGCTTTACTGGGAAGAATTGAAGCTTTCAGTCAGGGAACGGCGATCGATTTTTTCGAGTCGCTGGCAGGAAAAGATTGCTACGTATTGACCTACAATTACCGGAGTTATGCACATTATTACTATCCGCGACTTCAGCCTCATAACAAGCCCGTCCTGAAATATCCGGACAAAATGAGCGAAAGTCTGGACTTCTGGCGTGATAGTCTGTTGTCGAATCCGGTTTCAAAAGATGTGTATGTGATCACGAAAATCAACCGAAAGGAAGGTTTGGAACGCTACACAGATGTAAAGCCAATGTGGGAGAAGAATGGCTGGTCGGTTTGGAAGAAGGAAAAATCGCTACATTGATTCTTTATTTGCAGAAAGTTTGATCCGAAACAAATGATACGAAATCTTGACTTACCCAAAACAGCCGTATTAGTACTTCTGTTGGTCCTGATTGCATCTGCGCAATCATTTGGAAAAAAACGCAAGGTCCTTTTTATCGGAAACAGCTACACCGCAACCAATAATCTTCCTTTGATGGTTTCGCAGTTGGCTACCAGTCAGGGTGATACACTGATATTTGACTCAAATGCACCCGGTGGATACACATTGCAGAATCATTTCACAAACCCAACGACCAGAGCAAAAATCGCGGCCGGCGGGTGGGATTTTGTAATCATTCAGGCCCAGAGTCAGGAACCAGCTTTCCCGGATTTTGTGACGGATCGTTTGCCGTATGCAGTGAAACTGGACAGCCTCATCAACAAGATTGACTCATGCACCGAAACCATGTTTTACATGACCTGGGGGCGAAAAAACGGCGATGCTTCCAACTGTGCATTTGTCCCGGAAATCTGCACGTATTCCGGAATGCAGAACTTATTGTCCGCCTCCTACCTTACAATGGCAAAATCAGCCAAGGGTTCTGTCGCACCGGTAGGCGAAGTCTGGAGGAAATTCCGTGCAGATCATCCGACGATTGAACTGTACAATCCCGATGAAAGTCACCCGATTGTAAGCGGAACCTACCTGGCAGCTGTTGTTTTCTATCAATCCATTTTTCGAAAATCAATCTCAGGCACAGC